>JBEKNW010000019.1:0-35845 GCA_049522435.1 Xanthobacteraceae bacterium | reverse complement strand
ATAAGCCCGGTATCATGATGTGAATATCCTTCCCACAATGCGCCGCGCTGCCGTTTGCGCCCGCGGCGGTGAATTGTCGGGGCGCATTCGAGAAACGTTCAGCGACTCAATGGTTTCCGGCCGCACCCCGGCGGGACGAATGCCGGAAGTGGCGCGGCGCTCCGCCCCGGTCGAGGACGCGGCGGCGCAGCCGATGCAGATCGCGCCGAATTACGGTCAGCAGCCCGCGCCCTACGGACAGCCCTATTACCGGCAAGTCCAGCCCTCTTACGGACAGCAGCCCTATTACGGACAGCAGCCGGTCTACCAACAGCAGCCGCAATACTACGTGTTGCGGCCGTTCAACCCCTACTGAGTATCCGCCGCGACGCGGTGCATGCGCTTACCGGCGCGTATCGCTCGGCTTTACGCAAAGCTGCGCGGAAGCCTGTGCATCCATCGTGCATAATTTGTGGATAAGCCCGGTATCATGATGTGAATATCCTTCCCACAATGCGCCGCGCTGCATAAGCCCGGTATCATGATGTGAATATCCTTCCCACAATGCGCCGCGCTGCCGTTTGCGCCCGCGGCGGTGAATTGTCGGGGCGCATTCGAGAAACGTTCAGCGACTCAATGGTTTCCGGCCCTCCCTCCGGCCCGCTTGCAACCCTGGTTGCGAGCCTAGAAACAGATGAACAAGCTGCGCGCAGAATAGCCGATCTCGTCGCCGCAAGTTTTGCCGCCGAAGATGTCGCCGTGAGCCTGTTCGATGCGGGCAACGGGCGCTGGCAGGTCGCCATCCATTTTCGCGCGGCGCCCGACCAAGATGCCGTGCGTGAGGTGGTGGCGCGAGCCGCCGGGCCCAAATCAGGAGCGAAGTCAGGAGCGAAGGCAGCCCAGGCGCTGAACTTCGCGCGCGTTGAGGCGACGGACTGGGTGCGCGAGAGCCTCGCCGGCCTCGCGCCGGTCGCGGCCGGCCGTTTCCTCGTTCACGGCGCCCACGACCGCGCCCGCATTCCGGTCAACCGGATCGGCATCGAGATCGAGGCGGCGCTCGCCTTCGGCACCGGCCATCACGGCACCACGCGCGGCTGTCTCCTCGCGCTCGACCGCATTTGCAAGTCGCGGAACCAGCGGCGCGCGGTGCCGCGGATCCTCGATCTCGGCACCGGCAGCGGCGTCCTCGCCATCGCCGCCGCCCGGGCGCTCCGCCAGCGCGTGCTCGCGACCGACATCGACGCCAGCGCCGTCCACGTCGCGCGCGCAAACATCCGCCTCAACCGGGTGGGCACGATGGTCGAGGTCGTGAAAGCGGACGGCGTCACGGCGCGAAGCTTAAGCCGACGCGCGCCGTTCGATCTCGTCTTCGCCAACATTTTGCTCGGGCCGCTGCAGCGAATCGCTTCGCCACTCAAAAAACTCACCGCCCCTGGCGCCCGCATCATCGTCTCCGGCCTGTTGCCGGCACAGGCGAACGCCGCGATCGCGGCCTATCGGCCGCTCGCCCTGGAACGGCGCATCGAGCTCGACGGCTGGACGACGCTTATTTTCGTGCGCCCGACGCGGCGGCGGCCCGCATTTGCCCCCCGCCGCCGCGGCCCCTAGATTGCCGCGCATGTTCGAGGCCCATTTCCAGTCGTTCGAGGATCGCGCCGACCCCGACGCCAGTGCGTCGCGCGTTGCGGCGCTGCGGACCGAACTCAAGCGGCGCGGGCTCGACGGCTTCATCGTGCCGCGCGCCGATCGCTTCCAGAACGAATACGTGCCGCCTTGCGCCGAGCGGCTCGCCTGGCTCACCGGCTTCACCGGTTCAGCCGGGGTCGCACTCGTCCTTGCCGACCGCGCCGTCCTCTTCGTCGACGGCCGCTATCAGGTGCAGGCGCACGAGCAAGTCGACAGCG
The DNA here is from genome assembly GCA_049522435.1 of Xanthobacteraceae bacterium. Classification (GTDB taxonomy): domain Bacteria; phylum Pseudomonadota; class Alphaproteobacteria; order Rhizobiales; family Xanthobacteraceae; genus BOG-931. Next base: position 33,962 of record JBEKNW010000019.1, on the reverse strand, counting down.
CGATTTTTTCCGTCGAGCATCTGGTCGAACGCCCGCCGCCGGCCTGGATCGAAGCCAACTTGCGCCCCGGCGCCCGACTCGGCTACTCGCCGTGGCTGCACACGGTCGAAAGCGCCGAACGGCTCGCCAAAGCCTGCGCCGCGGCGCGCGCCAGACTCGTTCCGGTCGAAGATAATCCGATCAACGCCATCTGGACTGACCGGCCGCCACCCCCCCTCGGCGCGGTCGTGGCGCACGATCTGCGCTATGCCGGAGAAGACGCGCCGGCAAAGCTCGCGCGCATCCGCGCCGAAATCGACAAACTCCCCGGCGATATGCTCCTGGTCTCGGACCCGCAGGCGGTGTCGTGGCTGTTCAACATCCGCGGCAGCGACGTTCCCCACACGCCGGTGGCGCTGGCCTTCGCCATGGTGCCGAAGCAGGGCCGGCCGGCGCTGTTCGTCGACTTGCGCAAACTCGGCAGCGACATCCGTCATCGCCTCGAAGAGATTGCCGAAGTGCGCCCGAACGCCGCCTTCGAACGCGATCTCGCCGCGCTCGGGCAAGAGCATCGCGCCGTGCGGCTCGATCCGACCGCCTGCCCCGAGGCCATCGCGCGGCTCATCGTCGACAACGGCGGCGAGATCGTGCGCGGCTCTGATCCGATCGCGCCGATGAAGGCGGTGAAGAACGCGGTCGAGATCGCGGGCGCGCGCGCGGCGCAACAGCGCGACGGCACGGCGGTGACGCGCTTCCTCGCGTGGTTCGACCGCCAAGCGCCAGGCGGCGAGTTGACCGAAATCGATGCGGTCGAGGCGATGGAGAGTTTTCGCCGCGAGACCGGCCTCCTCAAGGACGTTGCGTTCCCCACCATCGCCGGCGCCGGGCCGGATGGCGCCATCGTGCATTATCGCGTGACCCGCAAAAGCAATCGCCGCATCGCGCCGGGCGAACTCTTTCTCCTCGATTCCGGAGGCCAGTACGAGGACGGCACCACCGACATCACCCGAACGATCGCCGTCGGGCCGCCGACCGCCGACATGCGGCGGAAATTCACCCTCGTGCTCAAGAGCCATATCGCCATCGCGCGCGCAATATTTCCGGACGGCACCACGGGCGCGCAACTCGATTCGTTCGCCCGGCAATTTCTCTGGCGGGCGGGGCTCGATTTTGATCACGGCACCGGCCACGGCGTCGGCAGCTATCTCTCGGTGCACGAGGGGCCGGCGCGAATCTCCAAGGTCGGCGGCGCACCGCTCAAGCGCGGCATGATCCTTTCCAACGAGCCCGGCTATTACCGCACCGGCGCCTACGGCATCCGCATCGAAAGCCTGATCCTGGTGACGGAAGCCGCCCCCGTGGCGGATGCGGAAAAACCACTCAACGCATTCGCGACGCTGACGCTGGCGCCGATCGACACGCGCCTCGTCGAGCCGGCGATGCTGACCGCCGACGAGACTGCATGGCTCGACGCTTATCACGCGCGCGTACGCGATACGATCGCACCGCTGGTCGATGTGCACACCCACGCCTGGCTGCTCGCGGCGACAGTACCGCTGGCGCGAAGGTGACGGCATCCGCGCGGCCTTAGCGTATGAGCTTCGCCCACTCGTCCTCGGTCAAAACCGCGACCCCGAGCTTTTTCGCCTCCGCGAGCTTGGAGCCGGCGCCGGGCCCGGCGACGACATAATCGGTCTTTTTGGAGACCGAACCGGCAACCTTGGCGCCGAGGCGCTCCGCCGACGCCTTGGCCTCCTCGCGCGTCATCTTTTCCAACGCGCCGGTGAAAACCACGGTCTTGCCGGCGATCACCGAATCGGCGCGCGGCTTCTCGGCATCGAGAATTTTCACCTCTTTAGTCAGCCGCTCGATGATGCCGCGATTGTGGCTCTCGCCGAAATAAGCCTTTACGCTCTCGATCATCGTCTCGCCGATCTGGTCGAGCGCGTCCATTTCGGCGATGGCCTCAGCGTCGCCTTTGGCCACTTTCAGGCAGGCGTCGTGGAATGCCTGCCACGAGCCGTAGCCGCGCGCCAGCGCCAGCGCGGTGGTTTCGCCGACATGGCGGATGCCGAGCGAGAAGATAAAGCGGTCGAGCGAAATCTCGCGCCGCTGTTCGATGGCCGCGAACAGGTTGCGTACGGAGACCTCGCCGTAACCCTCCTGCTCCTCGAGCTTGATCTGCGTGTTGCGCGCCGGCAGCGTAAAGATGTCGGCCGGCTCCTTGACCCAGCCCTGCTCGAAGAAGAACTCGATCTGCTTCTCGCCGAAACCCTCGATGTCGAAGGCGCGTCGCGAGACGAACAGTTTCAAGTGCTCGATCTTCTGATAGGGACAGGCGAATTCGCCGGTGCAGCGGGCGCGCGCGCCCTCCTCGCCGCTGGCGGTTTCTTCGCGCACCACGTCGGTGCGCAGATGGCAAGGGCATTGCTTCGGGAAGTGATAGGGCTTGGCGTCCTTCGGGCGCTTGTCGAGCACGACGTCCACCACCTGCGGGATGACGTCGCCGGCGCGCTGGATGATGACGGTATCGCCGATGCGGATGTCGCGGCCCTCGCGTAACTGCTCGCCATCGCCGCCGATGCCCTTGATGTAGTCCTCGTTGTGCAGCGTGACGTTCTGCACGATGACGCCGCCGACGCCGACCGGCTCAAGCTTGCCGACCGGCGTCAAGGCGCCGGTGCGGCCGACCTGGATTCCGATGTCCTTGAGCACAGTGATGGCGCGCTCGGCCGGGAACTTGTGCGCGATCGCCCAGCGCGGGGCGCGCGAAACAAAGCCGAGGCGCTCTTGCCAGTCGAGCCGATCGACCTTGTAGACCACACCATCGATATCGTAGTCGAGCTTGGCGCGGCGCTCCTCGATCTCGCGGTGGAAGGCGAGCAGTTCCTCGACCGAGTGGCACAATTTGGTGAGCGGATTGGTGGTGAAGCCGCAGCTCTCGAACCACTTGACCATGCCGGATTGCGTTTTCGCGGGCATTTCGCTCATCTCGCCCCAGCCATAGGCGAAGAAACCGAGCGGCCGCGATGCCGTGATCGAGGGGTCCTTCTGCCGCAACGAGCCGGCCGCGGAATTGCGCGGATTGGCGAACACTTGTCCGCCGCTTTCGGCCTGGCGCTGGTTGAGCGCGAGGAAGGCCTGCTTAGTCATGTAGATTTCGCCGCGCACCTCGCATACCGGCGGAATACGCTTGCCCTTGAGGTGCCGCGGGACGTCCTTCAGCGTTTTCACATTGGCGGTGACGTCCTCGCCCTCGGCTCCATCGCCGCGCGTCGCACCGGTGATGAGTTCGCCGCTCTCGTAGCGCAACGACATCGACAGCCCGTCGATCTTCGGCTCGGCGGAAAAGGCGATCTCGTCGCCGTCAGGCAGACGCAAAAACCGGCGGATGCGGCCGACAAAATCCACGACATCCTGCGCCGCGAACGCGTTGTCGAGCGAGAGCATCGGCACCGCGTGCCGGACCTTGGCGAAGCGCGCCGACGGCGCCGCGCCGACGCGCTGAGTCAGGCTTTCCTGCGTGCGCAGTTGCGGGAAGCGCGCCTCGATTGCGGCATAGCGCTGGCGCAGCCTGTCGTATTCGGCATCGGAGACCGTCGGCGCATCTTCTTGGTAATAGCGCCGGTCGTGCTCGGCAATTTCCGCCGCGAGCCGCGCATGCTCGGCCTTGGCCGGCTTTTCGGTCAGATTCTCGACGGGGGTCTCATTCTTGTCGCGGCGCGGCATGACGCATTCGGCATCAACCCGCGGCGCGGATCAAGCGTTCGGCGGCGGCGCGGGCTTCGGCGGTGATCTCGGCGCCGGCGAGCATGCGCGCGATCTCCTCGCGGCGGTGATCAGCTTGCAACTCGACGACGCGGGTGGCGACCCGCTTGCCCTTGGCCAGGGTATCCTTGGTGATGAGGTAATGCCGCTTGGCGCGCGCCGCCACTTGCGGCGCGTGGGTCACGGCGATCACCTGAACGCCGCAAGCCAACCGCGCCAGGCGGACGCCGACCGCGTCGGCAATGGCGCCGCCGACACCGGTGTCGATCTCATCGAAAATGAGCGTCGGCGCCGAGCCGCGGTTGGCGAGCACGACTTTGAGCGCGAGCAGGAACCGCGCCAGTTCGCCGCCGGACGCAACTTTCATCAGCGGACCCGGCCGCGTGCCGGGATTGGTGCGCACCCAGAACTCGACGCGATCGAGACCGTCCGGACCTTCGCCCTCGGCCTCGATTTGCGTGGAAAATTGCGCGCGCTCGAGCTTCAGCGGCTTTAATTCGGCGTTGACCGCCTTGTCGAGCGCCTGCGCGGCGCGCGCCCGCTTAGCCGACAGCGCCTGCGCCGCCTCCCGGTAGCGCGTCGCCGCCGCCTGCGCGTCCTGCTCCAACGCGGCGAGCCGCTCGGCGCCGGCGTCGATCAGCGCCAGATCGTCCTCGTAGCGGCGCGCCAGCGCCGCCAGCTCATCGACCGGCACATTGTACTTGCGCCCCGCCGCGCGCAGCGCGAACAGGCGCTCCTCGATGCGCTCGAGTTCTTGCGGATCGTATTGCGCCACGCGCAGCGCCTGTTCGAGATGCACGCGCGCCTCGTTCAGCGCAGTCAGTGCAGAATCGATTGCCTTGACGACCGGCTCGATCAGCGCCGGCGCCTGCGCCGCGCGGCGCTCGAGGCGGCGCAGCGCTGTCGCCAGCGGCGGCACCGGCGATTGCGGCCCGGTGACGGCCTCATGCGTTGCGCGCAAATCCTCCGCGGCCTTTTCCGCCTGCATCATGGCGGCGCGCCGCTCGGCAAGCGAGCTCTCCTCGCCCGTTTCCGGAACCAGACGGCGAAGTTCATCGACCGCGTGGCGAAGCCACTCGGCCTCGCGGCGCGCGCGCTCGACATCGGCGCGATGCGCCTCGACGGCGGCTTCACGCGCCCGCCGCTCATGCCAGAGACGGCTCACTTCGGCAGCCTCGCCCTCGATGCCGCCGAAGGCGTCGACGAGCGCCCGCTGCGTGGCCGCCTCGACGAAGGCGCGCTCGTCGTGCTGGCCGTGGATTTCCACCAAGACCGCGCCGAGCGCGCGCAGCACCTGCACGCTCACCGGTTGATCGTTGACGAAGGCGCGGGTGCGGCCGTCGGCGAATTGGACCCGGCGGACGATCAATTCGTCCTCGGCGCCAAGATCGGCGACCAGATCGTTTTCGGCGAGCACACGGCACGCCGGATGGCCTTTCGCGACATCGAAGACCGCCGTCACCTGCCCCTGCTCGGCACCCTCGCGCACCAGCGCCGCCTCGCCGCGCGCGCCGAGCGCGAGCGCGAAGGCGTCGAGCAGGATCGATTTGCCGGCGCCGGTCTCGCCGGTCAGCGCGGCAAGGCCGGAGCCGAAATCGATATCCAGGCGATCGATCAGAATGATGTCGCGGATGGAAAGGCGGGCGAGCATGGGGGCGGATGACGGATGACGGATGACAGAGATCGGATGACAGATGACGGATGATATTCTTGATTCCTTGTTCTGTCCTCTGATCTCCGACCTCCGATCTCCGACCTCCGTCCTTCGACTCAGCCGAGTCCCTTGAAGGCGCGGCTCATCCAGGAATCCTTGTTCTCATTGGGCTCGCCGCCGGCGGATTTCACCAGCTTGTAAGCGTCGTTGTACCAGGGACTATCCGGGAAGTTATGGCCGAGCACGGCCGCCGCGGTCTGCGCCTCGTCCAAGATGCCGAGCGAAATATAGGCTTCGGTCAGCCGCGCCAGCGCTTCCTCGACTTCGCGCGTGGTCTGGTACTGCGTCACCACCACCTTGAAGCGGTTGATTGCGCCGGTGAAGTCGCGCCTTTTCATGTAGAAGCGGCCGATCTCCATCTCCTTGCCGGCGAGCTGGTCCCGCGCCGTGTCGATCTTTTTCTTCGCGCTTAAGGCGTATTCCGTATCCGGATATTTGCGCACCACCTCTTCCAGCGCGTTGACGGCTTTGTCCGCCCGCGCCTGATCGTGGTGGACGTCCAGAATCTGGTCGTAATAGGAGGCGCCGATTAGGTATTGGGCATAGGCCGCATCCGGGCTGCCGGGATGCAGCGTCACATAGCGCTTGGCGGCGTTGATGCACTCGTCATATTTCTGCGCCTGATAATAGGAGTAGGCCGACATCAACAGCGCCTTGCGCGCCCAGTCGGAATACGGGTTCTGGCGATCCACTTCGTCGAATTTCTTCGCCGCATTCTCGTAGTCCTGCTTGTTGTTGAGCAGGAACAGCCCCTCGTTATAGAGCTTGTCGGCGGGATTCTCGGGGACGTAATCCTCGTCCTTGTTGAGCAGGCTGCAACCCATCAGCGGCGCGGCGAAGCACGCCAGCGCCAGAAGGCCGGCCAGCGCACGCAGCCTGCAACCGGATCTCCGCGATCCTTGTAGCCGCAACATCATGAGCGTGATTTAGAATCCCGTCCCGCCGCCGCGTCCGTTCCCTGCCGCGCTTCCTGCGCGTTGGGGAAGAGCGCTCGGCGCCCCGATGGTGATTAGGCCGACATTCGGCCGGGATTAAGGCAAAAAAGTCAAGCGAATCAAGAGATGTCCGGCCCGTAAGCCGGCGCCGCAAAGCCCGCCGCGAGATCGGCATGGCCACGCACGCGGCGCACGGGTTCCTCCATCTCGCTGTAGGTCCATGCGCTCGGATCGGCCATCAATGCCGTGACGACAGCATGATTGAGCTTATGCCCGCCGCGCACCGAACGATAGGCGCCAATCAGCGGCGCGCCGGCGAGCGCCAGATCGCCAATGGCGTCCACCGCCTTGTGGCGAACGAATTCATCGGGGAAACGCACGCCCTCCGCATTGAGGATACGGTTTTCCGCGACGACGACGGTATTTTCAAAGGAGGCGCCAAGCGCATAGCCCGCGCTCCACAGCTTCGCCACGTCGCGCATGAAGCCGAAAGTTCGCGCCCGCGCCAGCTCGCGGCGGAACAGATCGGGCTCGACCTCGATCGCGAAGGTCTGACGCCCGATCAGCGGGTGATCGAATTCGATTTCGGTTTCGATTCGCAGGCCGCGCAAATGCGGCCGCAATTCGCCGCAGCAACCGTCGGCGTCGACCCGTACCGGCTTCAGCACCTTGATGTAGCGCCGCGGCGCCGTCATCGTGGCAATGCCGACCTGGTCGATCGCCTCGACGAACGGCGCGGCGCTGCCGTCCATAATCGGAATTTCGGGGCCGTCAACCTCGACCACGGCGTTATCAATCCCGACGCCGTACAACGCGGCGAGCACATGTTCGGTGGTGGATACGGCCGGGCCGCTCTGATCGCCGAGCACGGTGGCGAATTCGGTCGCCGTCACAGAAAGGAAGTTGGCGGTAAGTTCGCGGTCTCTCTGGCCGTCAATTCCGCAACGCCAGAACACGACACCGCTATCCGCCTCGGCCGGATGAAGTGTTACGGTGACGGGCGAACCAGAATGGACGCCGATTCCGGCAATTGTCACTTGCTCGCGCAGGGTCGTCTGCCTGCCGGCCTGCATGCCCCTCGTCATGCCCTCGTCCCTCGTCCTACACCTCATAGCCGGACTGCATAAGCAATCGGGCCAACCCCACACTGAGGAACGCGAAGGTTGGTACATGGGACCCTGTCCGCCAGTCCGCGAGACCCCCAATACGATACCTCCGACACCACTCCCCTCTGACCGGCAAACCATACCGGCGCCACGGTTTCCGGCCAATTCACGGTTTCTTACCGACTGTTACCTCTTTTCGGCCGCACTGTTGTCGGCAAGGCGCCCGAAGCGCCGGTCATGGCATTGGCCCTCATCGCCCTGGGCGGCAAAATCCGAGCTGAGCGGATGGCCTGGCGATCCACAGATAGCAGAGAAGATTCAGCAGCTTAATTGTCACCGGCCCGCGCCGGAAGCTGCGAATGTGGCGGCGTGGCCGGCGTTATCGCCGTGCTTCAGTTCGCTTGCCGGCGCAGGAATGCCGGAATGTCCAGCTGATCCTCCTCGCCGCGGTTATGCACAGGTGTCTGCCGTCCGTGCTGGTCCAGCCCTTGCGGCGCAGGACGTTTGGCATATTCGGAGACCGGCTCTGGGCGCGGCTCGGGCCGCGGCAGCGGGCGTCCGGCAAGCCGTTCTGTCGCTGGTTGCGGAGCTCCCGGCACACCCCGCGGGCTTGGTAGCGGTTCCTCCGCATCCTGCTCGCGACGACCAAGACCAACCGCCGCCAACCGCTGCAGCAGGGACATCCGTCGTTTCTCGGGGTGCTCCTCCTGCACGAGTTCTCCGCGCCGGGCGCGTATCTCGTTCTGCGCCGGGACCGGCAGCTCATCGATCCGCGGCATGCGCAGTGCGCGCTGCGGCAGCCGTTCCGGCTCGGGCGGAATAAACGCCTCCGGCTCGTGCGGCTCCGGCCCGCTCGCGGCCGGATCGATGAACAACGAGGGCTTGGGCCCGAGCGGACGGATGGTGACCTCTTGCCCCGCGCTCTGCGGCAGGATGGCTGCCGCGACCGCCGCCTTGGCCGATTCGATCGAGTCGTTGACGGAAGCGGGGGCCGCAACCGGTGCGGAAGCAACGGGCCGGATCTCCGTCCGTTCGATGCGTTCCGCCAGCCGCTCGTTGTCGGCACGCAGCCGCTGTGCGACCTCGGCGATACGCGCCTCCGCCGCGGACACAGGCGGCCGTTGCGCGAAGACGTGGTCGATCCCGGTCGCGACAACCGAAACGCGGATGATGCCGTCGAGACCCTCGTCAAAGGTCGCCCCCACGATGATGTTCGCATCCTGGTCGACCTCTTCGCGGATACGCGTTGCCGCCTCGTCGACCTCGAAGAGCGTAAGGTCACGGCCGCCGGTAATGGAGATGAGGAGCCCCTTCGCTCCTTTCATCGAGGCATCGTCGATCAGCGGATTGGAGATCGCCGCTTCCGCGGCCGTCAGCGCCCGCTTTTCGCCCTCGGCCTCGCCAGTCCCCATCATCGCCTTGCCCATTTCACGCATGACCGAGCGGACGTCGGCGAAGTCGAGGTTGATCAGGCCCTCCTTGACCATGAGGTCGGTGATGCAGGCGACGCCGGAATACAGCACCTGGTCCGCCATGGCGAAAGCGTCGGCGAATGTCGTCTTCTCGTTCGCCACGCGGAACAGATTCTGGTTGGGGATGATGAGCAGGGTGTCGACGCACTTCTGCAATTCCGCGATGCCGGCTTCAGCGACGCGCATGCGTCGCTGGCCTTCGAAATGGAACGGCTTGGTGATAACGCCGACGGTGAGAATGCCGATTTCCTGCGCCGCTTTGGCGATGATCGGCGCGGCCCCGGTGCCGGTGCCGCCGCCCATGCCCGCCGTGACGAACACCATGTGCGCTCCGGAGAGGTGGTCGCGAATCTCGTCGATCACTTCTTCGGCGGCGGCGCGGCCGACGTCAGGCTGCGAGCCGGCGCCGAGGCCCTCGGTCACCTGCGTACCCATTTGGATGATGCGCTCGGCTTTCGACATGGTGAGCGCCTGCGCATCGGTATTCGCGACTACGAAATCGACGCCCTGCAGGCCGGCGGTGATCATGTTGTTGACGGCATTGCCGCCGGCACCACCGACTCCGAACACGGTTATACGCGGCTTGAGCTCACGGATGTCGGGAATTCTCAGATTGATGGTCATGGTTGCCTCTTCTTTCATGCGCGGGCGTCGTCGACGCCCGGCCCCGGCCGGTCCGCCACCGGCCGTTGTGATGTCACTCGTAACTTCCTGGCTTCGCATCTGGGGGCCATCAGAAACTCTCGCGAAGCCATTGTCCGACGCGGGCGAAATAGCCGCCCGTGCCATTCATCAGGTACCGCCTACCGCGTGTTTCGAAGTATTCGAGATGCGCCGCTTGCGGATAAACGAGGAGGCCGGTCGCCGCGGCGAAGGCTGCGCCCTTTGCCGCGTCCGGCAGTCCGGCGATGCCCAGCGGCCGCCCTATTCGCACCGGCCGGCCGAGAATGCGCGCAGCGAGGTCGGGCAGTCCGGTCATCAGGCTGGCGCCGCCGGTGAGGATCACGCGCCCGCGCGGCTCGGCTGCGAACGAGGAAGCCGCGAGCCGGTCGCGCACCATTTCCAGTATTTCCTCCACGCGCGGCTTGATGATGTGCACGAGCGCCGCCCGGGGTACGAATTGCGTCTGCTCGCGCTCCTCTTCGTTGAGGGGCGGCACCGTGATCATGTCGCGTTCGTCCGATCCACCGATGAGGACACTGCCATAAAACGTCTTGATTCGCTCGGCATCGGCGACGCTGGCGTTGAGTCCGCGCGCGATGTCCAGAGTGACGTTAAGCCCGCCCAGCGCGAACCCTTCCGAATGAATGAACCGGCCGCCGAGGAATACCGCCATCGTCGTCGTGCCGGCGCCCATGTCGATGACCGCCGCGCCGAGATCGGCCTCGTCGTCGGCAAGAACGGAAATGCCGGCTGCGTAGGGGCTTGCGACCATGGCCTCGACGGCGAGATGGCAACGCTCGACGGCAAGCATCAGATTGCGGGCTGCCGCGACCTCGGTCGTCGCGACATGCATGTCGACCCCGAACCGCGCACCGAGCATGCCGCGCGGATCGCTGATGCCGTTGCCGCCATCGATCGAATAGCCGATCGGCAGCGAATGCAGCACGGCGCGGCCGTCGCGCATCGAATGCCGATTGCCGGCGGCCAGCACGCGCGCGATATCGCCCTCGGACACGGCGGAGCCGGCGATCTCGATCTCGGCCGCGAACAGCTCGCTGGCAAGCCGGCCGGCCGATATCGACAGCACGACCGACTCAATCTCGACCGATGCCATGCGCTCGGCGCCATCCACGGCCTGGAGGATGGCTTCCTCGGCCTGCGCGAGATTGACCACGCCCCCCGCCTTGGTGCCGCGTGCGCCGGCATGCCCGAAGCCGACCACCTCGATGGCATGGCTCCTTCGGGTCAAGACCTGCTGCGGGGGATGCGGCCGCAGCCGTGCAATCAGGCAGGCGACCTTGCTCGAGCCGATATCGAGCGCAGCAATAAGAGCGCTGCGCCGCGGTGAGATCGGCTTCATTTTGGGGGTGAGGCCATAATGCAGGGCGCTCATGCGTCGCCCCCCTTTTTCTTCTTCTTGTCCTTGAGGGCGTCGTCGCGGGCCTGTGCCGCCGCATCGGAGAGCCGCACGCTCACGCGGTCGGACAACCGCAGATCGACTGCGACGATGTCGCGCGACAAAAGCTTCTTTTCACGGTCGAGCGCAACCAGCCGGTCGAGCGCCTCTTCGACATTCGTTTCCGGCAAGCGCACGTCGATGCCGTTGTTGAGCCGCAGATTCCAGCGCCGTTCCGCCACCAGGACCGAGGCGCGCAATATCGATCGAATGTCGGGGTAGCGGTCGATGGTAGCGAGGAAATCCTTGGCCTGTCGCTGCGCGCCGCGTCCGACCACGAGCGGCAGGCCGAGATAGCGGCCCTCGACGAACGGTTCGAGGACGGTGCCGTCGGCGGCGATGACGCTGACGCGGCCGTCCTTCTGCCACAGCGCGAAAGCCTGCCGCTCGGTGATCGTGATCTGCAAGCGGTCCGGATAGAGCTTGAGGACGGCCGCATCGGCGATCCAAGGGTTCGCCAAGAGCCGTGCCCGCGCCGCGTCGGCGTCGAGGAACAACAACGAGGCGCGCCCGGTCATGCCGGCAATGGTGAGAATCTCTTCGCGGCTGACTTCCTTCGGTCCGGTGAGCGAAATAGCCACGATACGAAACCCGATCGCATTCGCGGTCCGATCACGGGCATCCTTCAACCAATCGACGATCGCGGCCACATGGCCGCCCGCGACGGCGCCATATCCGAGCGTCGCGGCGAGAAGCAGGACCGATGCGGTGACGCCAAGGCCAGGCGGCGGCAGTCGCAGGATCCGCAAACCCCAGCGCCCGATCAACCGACGATAATCCGCCAGCCAAGCCAGGCGATCCGTGCGACCGCGGCGAAGATCATTTTTGTCGCGCGGACGGTGCGGCTCGTCAAAAGGCGCGCCGACCTCTTCCGCCGCTCTTGGTACCGGCCTTGGTTCCGGCCTTGGCCCCGACCGCATCAGCGGTTGGTCGAGGCGTCCTCCACCATCCATCGCACCAGCTCATCGAAGGTGATGCCCACGTGGGCAGCAAGCTCGGGAACGAGCGAGGTCTCGGTCATGCCCGGCTGTGTATTGACCTCAAGACAGACCAGTTTCCCCGTCCCCCGATCGTCGTAGCGAAAGTCCGCGCGGCTCACGCCGCGGCAGCCAAGCGCGCTATGCGCAGCCAACGCGAGTCTGCGGACTTCCTGGTAAACATTTGGTAAAATTGGCGCCGGTAGCAGGTGCTTGGAGCCGCCGGCGGCATATTTCGCCTCGTAATCGTAGAATTGCGTCGTCGGCACAATCTCGATGACGTCGAGCGGTCGGTCGCCGAGGACGGCGCAGGTGAGTTCCTTGCCCGGGATGTAGCGCTCGATCAGGACTCTTTCGCCGAACGGCCAGTCGTCGCGGTAAAGCTCCTGCGGCGGGTGCTGATGTTCCTCGGTGACGAGAAAGACCCCGACGCTGGAGCCTTCCGCGATCGGCTTGACCACATAGGGCGGCGGCATGAGGTGCCGTTGCGCAGCTTCGAACCGCGACGCCACCATATCCTCCGCGACCGAGACGCCGGCGGCGCGAAACATCGCCTTGGCATAGCCCTTGTGCATGGCGAGCGCGGAGGCAAGCACGCCGGAATGGGTGTAGGGAATGCCGAGAATTTCCAGGACGCCTTGCAGGGTGCCGTCCTCGCCGGGTCGGCCGTGCAGCACATTGAGAGCGGCGTCGGGCTCGATCGCAGTCAGCGCCGCCGCGACGTCGCGGCCGACATCGACCGGCGTCACGCGATAGCCGAGACGGCCGAGCGCATCGGCGCACGCCTTGCCCGAGCGCAATGAGATTTCGCGCTCGGCCGACCAGCCTCCCATCAGAACGGCGACGTGCTTGGTCATGCCCCAGCCGGGTGCCTCAGCCGGATCGCTGATTCGCGCAGCCCCCAATAGAATCGACAATTGGCGAAAGGTCGAGAGTCTCAGCGGCCGGTTACGGTCGGAACCGGACTTTATCGTCCGATAAACGATTATTCCGGGACGGCGGGACGCTATTTCGGTATGCCGATCCGCTTGATCTCCCATTCGAGATCAACACCGGAGTGATCTTTGACCCGCTGCCGCACTGTCTCGCCGAGTATCTCGATGTCGGCGGCCGTCGCTTTGCCGAGATTGATCAAAAAATTGCAGTGCATCTGCGACACCTGCGCATCGCCGATGCGCAGGCCGCGGCAGCCGGCGGCGTCGATGAGCTGCCAGGCTTTGCGGCCGGGCGGATTTTTGAAGGTCGAGCCGCCGGTGCGGCTCTTGATCGGCTGCGTTGCCTCGCGCGCTTCGGTGATCTTTTCCATCTCGGCCGCGATGACGGCGGGATCGCCGCGTTCGCCGCGCAACGTCGCTTGCGTGAAAATGTAATCGTCGGGCGCGCCGCAATGCCGGTAGCCGTAGCCCATGTCGCCGTTGCCGAGCACATGAACGCGGCCGGCGCGATCGACGGCGCGGGCCTCGATCAGCGCATCCTTGGTCTCGCGGCCATAGGCGCCGCCGTTCATGCGCAGCGCGCCGCCGATGCAGCCGGGAATGCCGCGCAGGAAAGAGAGGCCGGCAATACCGGCCTCCTGCGCCGCGCGCGCGACCTTGACGTCGGGCACCGCCGCACCGGCACGCAAGGTGAGGCCATCGATCGCAATGTCGCCGAAGCCGCGGCCGAGCCTGATCACCACGCCCGGTACACCGCCGTCGCGCACGATGAGGTTGGAACCAAGCCCAATGACGCTCAGCGCGATCTCGGCCGACAGACTCGCCAGAAAATAAGAGAGATCGCTCTCGTCCTCGGGCATGAACAAGACCTGCGCCGGCCCGCCGACGCGAAACCAGGTCAGCTCCGCCAGCGACTGGTTCGCCATGAGCCGGCCGCGCAATTTGGTAAGTTGCGTTTTCAGATCGAGAATGAGGTCCGGAAAATCGTTCACTTATAGCGAGCCAACAGCCGCGCTTTGACATCTTCCCACTTTAATGCGCGACTTGGATCGCGGAGGTGCTCCGCGTATCGTCTATCGAGTTTTTGCTTCTGCTCGGGCGTCAGCGGGGGCATGTCCTGCTGGGCGATACTATCCCACAAATCCTGCACCAGCTCGATGCGTTCGGCCGGCTTCAGCTCCATCAGTTCTGCCCACAACTCTGATTTTCGCAAGGAAGCAAGCCTCTCGGAATTCTATCTTATCTTTAGCTAGACTTATTTCGTGAAGCAACAAGCCATTGCTTTGAGTTTTCGTTCAAATCTGAGACTCCAACGCCTTATCGAGCCATGCCGCCAGCACTTTGTGTCCGGCTTCGCGCGTCGTCGGCCCGAGCGTGCGCGCCTGCGTACGCAGGTGGCGCGGATCGATGCCGGCCTTGCCGAGTTCGACGGTATGGCCGACGAGCCAACTTTCGAACCGCGCCGGCTCCGTCTCCAGATGAAACTGCAATGCGAGCTGCGATGGCGTGCGCGCGAACGCCTGCACCGGACAATGCTGCGTCGACGCCAGCCGCGCGCAGCCCTCCGGCAACTCGCAATTGTCGCCGTGCCAATGCAGCACCGGGGTCGCGTCGAGCGGCGACAGTACCGAGGCCTGACCGGCAGAAGTCAGCTGCAATGGCGCCCAGCCGATCTCCTTGACCGGCCCCGGCGCCACACGGGCGCCGAGCGCCGCCGCCATGATCTGCGCGCCGAGGCAGATGCCGAGGATCGGCTTGTTCGACTCGATGCGCGCCGCAATCGCGGCAATTTCGTCGGTGATGAACGGATACGCTTCGCGCTCATAGACGCCGATGGGGCCACCAAGCACAATAACGAGATCAGGCGCGACCAGCGTTTCGGCGTCAAAGGGCTGGATACCCGCATCGTGATAGCGGACGCCATAGCCGTGCGCGGCAACAAGCGGCCCAAGCAGGCCGAGATCCTCGAAGGCCACGTGGCGAACCGCCAGGCATTGTTTAATCATGGCGCGATTGTCTGGCGCGATTGTTTGGCGCGATTGTTTAGTGGAGCATGATCTTTTCGGAAAACCGGCTTCCACTTTTCCGGATCATGCTCTAGCTTGCGGCCGCCGCCAATTCTCCCGGCAATGCATAGGCCCATTGCGTGATCGAACCGGCGCCAAGGCACACGACATAGTCGCCCGGCTGCGCCATTGCGGAGACGAGCAAGGCAAGCTTTTCCGGGCTATCGAGCGCGACGACCCGCCGGTGGCCGTGCGTGCGCAGGCCCTGCACCAGCGCATCCCGATCGGTACCCTCGATCGGCGCTTCGCCGGCCGGATAGACCTGCGCGACAATCACGGCGTCGGCATCATTAAAGCAGGTGCAGAACTGCTCGAACAAGGCGGCGAGCCGCGTGTATCGATGCGGCTGCACGACAGCGATCACCTGGCCCTTGGTCGATTCGCGCGCCGCCTTGAGCACGGAAGCGATCTCGACCGGATGGTGGGCGTAATCGTCGATGATGGTGACGCCGTTCCACGCGCCGGTGCGGGTGAAGCGGCGCCGCACGCCGCCGAAATTGGCCAGCGCGTTACGGATCACATCGTCGCCGATGCCAAGTTCGTGGGCGACCGCGATCGCCGCCGTGGCGTTGAGCGCGTTGTGCCGCCCCGGCATCGGCAGCGCGACATTCTTGATTTCGTGCAGGAAATGCCCGGCGCGGTCGCAAAACACGATGCTGAAGAGCGAAATTCCGCCGGAGTGCGAGAGTTCGACGAGCCTCACATCGGCCTGCGGATTCTCGCCGTAGGTGATGATGCGGCGATCCTCGATGCGGCCAACGAGGCTCTGCACCACCGGATGGTCCGTGCACATCACCGAAAACCCGTAAAACGGTACATTCTCGACGAACGCACGAAATGCCTCCTGCACGGCGTCGAAGGTCTTGAAGTGGTCGAGGTGCTCGGGGTCGATGTTGGTGACGACGGCGATATCGGTTGGAAGCTTAAGAAATGTACCGTCGGACTCGTCGGCCTCGACCACCATCCAGTCGCCGGCGCCCAGCCGCGCGTTGGTGCCGTAAGCGTTGATGATGCCGCCGTTGATCACCGTTGGATCGAAGCCGTCAGCATCGAGCAGCGCCGCCACCATCGACGTGGTCGTGGTCTTACCGTGCGTGCCGGCAATGGCGACGCAGCTTTTCAGCCGCATCAGCTCCGCCAGCATCTCAGCGCGGCGCACCACCGGCAGGCGCTGCGCGCGCGCGGCGACGAGCTCGGGATTGTCTTGCTTGATCGCCGACGAGACGACGACGACCCGGACGCCGGTCAAATTCGCGGCCGCATGCCCGATCGCGATCCTCACGCCCTTCTCGCGCAACCGCTTGACGTTGGCGCCCTCGGCCTGGTCGGAGCCCTGCACGGTATAACCGAGGTTCACCATCACCTCGGCAATCCCGCTCATGCCGATGCCGCCGATGCCGACGAAATGTACTGGGCCGATGTCGCGCGGCAGCTTCATGGGTTCTCCAGAGTTTTCCCCTCCCCCTGGTGGGGAGGAGCTGGGGGGTCGCGAGGTTTTGCGCGGGCGTCGACGCCCGAGAGCCGCCTCGCGACCCCCCACCCTACCCTCCCCCACAAGGGGGGAGGGAAAAACTACTTGTTTGCGCCCGTCGCCGCCACCTTGAGCACGAGTTCGGCGAGCCGGTCGGCGGCATCGAGCCGGCCCAAAGATTGCGCCGCAGCCGCCATCTTCGCTAGCCGTTCCGGCGCCGCCGCGAGCGCGGTGATCTCGGCGGCGAGGCGTTGTGGGGTGAACTCGTTTTGAGCCAGCCGAATCGCGCCGCCGGCGCCCTCGATGACGCCGGCATTGGCGAATTGATCCTGATCGAGCGCGTGCGGCAGCGGGACCAGGATCGCCGGCCGGCCGATGGCGGAGAGCTCGGCAACCGTCGAGGCTCCGGACCGCGATACGATCAGATGGCTCGCCGCCATGCGCGTCGGCAGATCGGAGAAAAACGGTGCGATTTCCGCGGCGACGGAGAGGTGCGCATAGGCCTTGCGCACGCGGTCGAGATCCTCCTCGCGCGCTTGCTGGACGATGGCGAGCCGCGTGCGCAGGCCCGATTCGATGAGCCCGATCGCGTCGGGGACGATGTCGGCCATGATCCGCGCGCCTTGGCTACCGCCGAAAATGAGGAGCCGCAAAGAGTCGCGCAGCGCTGGATAGGGCGTTGCCGCTGCGACCACGACGGCCGGTCGCACCGGATTGCCGGTCAGTGTTGCCTTGGCAGCCAGATGAGGCTCGTTGCGGAAAACGTCGGGGAACGTTGTGCCGATGGCGGTGACGCGCGGCGCCAACAACCGATTGGCCCGCCCGATGACCGCATTGGCGTCGTGGATCAGGGTCGGAACGCCGCGCCAGACCGCCGCCAGCACCGGCGGGATGGTCGGATAACCGCCGAAGCCGATCACCGCCGCGGGCTTGAGCCGGCCGATCAGCGCCCAGCCTTGCGCGAGGCCGACGCCGAGCATGGCGGCGGTTCTGGTCACGGCGATCGGGTTGCGCGCGCGCAGCGTCGCGCCGGCGACGACATGGACGGCTTCGTCCGCGAAGGCGCCGCCATAGCGCGTCGCCCGCCGGTCGGTTGCGAGATGAACGGCGATGCCGCGCTTGACCAGCGCCGCCGCGAGCGCCTCGGCCGGGAACAGATGGCCGCCCGTCCCGCCGGCCGCCATGAGCACCGGCGCCCGGGCCGGCGCGTACATCAAATGCCGCTCCCGGCGAGTGCCATCTCGACGGCAAGCTGTGCGCGCGGCCGTTCGCGGGTGAGCGCGATCAGCATGCCCATGCCGTAAGCGAGCGAGATGAGCGACGAGCCGCCATAGGAAATGAACGGCAAGGTCATTCCCTTGGCCGGCATCAGGTGCAGGTTCACGGCCATGTTGATCGTCGATTGCAGCCCAAACAGGATCGCCAGTCCGGCGGCGGCGAAACGGATGAAGGAATCGTCGTTGCGCATCGCCTTTAAGAGCGCGCGGATCACGATAAAAGCGAACAAAGCCACGAGAATGAGGCAGAGCACGATGCCGAATTCCTCCGCCGCCACCGCGAACACGAAATCGGTATGACCCTCCGGCAGGATGCGCTTGATCGTGCCCTCGCCCGGACCGCGGCCGAACCAGCCGCCGCGGACAAACGATTCAGTCGCAATATCGATGTTGAAGGTGTCGCCGGAGGCGGGATCGAGGAAGCGGTTGATGCGCTGCGCCACATGCGGGACGGTGTAGAAGGCCGCCATCAGGCCGAGGCCGGCCGTGGCGCCGAGCCCGAGCACCCAGATGAACCGCATGCCCGCCATATAGAGCAGCGCGCCCCAAACCAGCGTGATGAGCATGGTCTGGCCGAAATCCGGCTGCAGCACCAATAATCCGACCACGACGATGAGCAGCACCAGCGCGACAATGTTCGCCGGCATGTCGGGGCGCTTGCCCGTCTCGCCGAACAGCCAGGCGATCAGGATCACAAAGGCCGGCTTGAGAAACTCCGACGGTTGGACATTGACGCCGAGGATAATGAGCCAGCGCCGGGCGCCCTTGATCTCGGCGCCGAAATACGGCGTCGCGGCGACCAGAACGAGACTGACGACGAAGACGATCAGCGCCAGCTGCCGGATTTCGCGCGGCGACAGAAAGGATGTCGCGATCAGGACGGCAGTGGCGGGAATGAGGAAGAGCACCTGACGATTGACGAAATGGAACGGGTCAAGGCCGATGCGCGCGGCCACCGGCGGGCTCGCGGCCAGGCACAGCACGATGCCGCCCAGCATCAGCGCTCCCAGCGCCGCCAGCGTCAGCCGGTCGACCGTCCGCCACCATTCGCTCAACGGCGTCGGCTGCGCGCGCGAGGCCATGGCGTCCCCAAGAGAAATCCCGGGCTTAGTCGTGGCACTGGATGGTTTCCAGGGGATTAAGATCACCCGTCCCCGTCATTCTGAGGCGCGAGCAAAGCGAGCCTCGAAGGATGCGGCCGAGGTGCCCGGGCCGTCGCCCTTCGAGGGCCGTTTCGCGGCCGCCTCAGGGTGACGGTTCATGTTTCGTGGCCACCAACCCCGGCAGCGTGCCCACCAGGGCGCGGAACGCGTCGCCGCGTACCTCGAAATTGCGATATTGGTCGAACGAGGCGCAGGCGGGCGAGAGCAGCACGACCGGTTCAGCCGCCGCCGAGGCTTCGGCATCGCGCGCAGCTGCTGCGATAGCCTTGTCGAGCGTTCCCGTGATTTCGTAGGGCACTTCGCTGCCAAGCGTGGCAGCGAACTCTTCCGCCGCCTCGCCGATCAGATACGCTTTGCGGATGCGCGGAAAGAATGTCCGCAGCGACTCGATGCCGCCGGTTTTCGGCTTGCCGCCGGCGATCCAGAAAATGTCGCTGAAGCAGGCGAGCGCCTGGGCCGCCGAATCGGCATTGGTCGCTTTGGAATCGTTGACGAACAGGCCGACCCCGCGCCGGCCGACTTCCTCCATGCGATGCGCCAGGCCGGGAAATGAACGAAGGCCGGCCTGGATCGCCGCCGGCTCAAGGCCGAGCGCGAGCGCCGCGGCCGCAGCACAGGCGGCGTTCTGCGCATTGTGCAGCCCGCGCAGCGAGCCGATGCCGCCGATCTCGGCGATCTGAGTGGCGCTGCCGCCGGCGGCGCGCATGATCCGCTGCTCTTTCACATAGACTCCGTCACGCAGCGCTTGCCGCACCGAAATGCACACGACCTGTTTGCCGGACCGCTCCAGCCGGTCGGCGATCGTCCGGCACCATTCGTCATCGACTCCGATGATTGCAGTCCCAAGCTTGGGCACGCCGGCGACCAGGCGTTCCTTCAACGCCGCATAGTGTTCCATCGTGCCGTGGCGATCGAGATGATCTTCGCTGAGGTTGATGAGGATGCCGACCGAAGGATCAAGCGAGGGGGCGAGATCGATCTGGTAGGACGAACACTCGATGACGTGGACGCGCAAAGGTTGGACACGACTTGCGCGCGGCGGCTGAAGCGACAGGATCGCGGTGCCGATATTGCCGCCGAGCTGCGCGTCCATGCCGACGGACGCCGCGAGGTGGGCGACGAGCGCGGTGGTCGTCGATTTGCCGTTGGTGCCGGTGATGGCGACGAAGGGTGCATCGGGCGCAATCCGGCGCCGCTCGCGGCAGAACAGCTCGATGTCGCCGATCACCTCGACTGCGGCTTTTTGCGCAAGTTGGACGCTCCAATGCGGCACCGGGTGGGTGAGCGGAACGCCGGGCGCCAGCACCAGCGCCGCGATCTTGGACCAGTCGAGGTCGCGCAAATCGGCGGTGGGAATGCCGGCGGCATTCGCCTTCGCCACGCTTTGCGCATCATCGTCGTAGCCGATGACGTCGGCGCCGCCGGCCAGGAGCGCGCTCGCGCTCACCAGCCCCGAGCCGCCCAGCCCGAACACGGCGACCTTTTTGCCGGCGAAGGTCGTAACCGGGATCACGACGAAGCTACCTCAGCTTCAAGGTCGACAGCCCCGCCAGCGCGAGCACGACCGAGACAATCCAGAAGCGAATGACGATCTGCGGCTCGGTCCAGCCGAGCTGCTCGAAATGGTGGTGGATCGGCGCCATCTTGAAGACGCGCTTGCCGGTCAGCTTAAACGACACCACCTGCACGATGACGGAGACCGCCTCGAGCACGAACAGGCCGCCGATGACGGCGAGCACGATCTCGTGCTTGGTGGCGACCGCAATGGCGCCGATCATGCCGCCGAGCGCGAGCGAGCCGGTATCGCCCATGAAGATCGAGGCGGGCGGGGCGTTGAACCAGAGAAAGCCGAGGCCGGCGCCGAGCACGGCGCCGCAGAGCACCGCGAGTTCGCCGGTGCCGGCCACGTAGTGGATTTGCAGATAGTCGGCAAACACCAGGTTGCCGCAGAGATAGGCGATCGTGCCGAAACTTGCGGCGGCGATCATCACCGGAACGATGGCGAGACCGTCGAGGCCGTCGGTCAGATTAACAGCGTTTCCCGCGCCCACGATAATGAACGTCGCGAACAAAACGTAGAACCAGCCGAAATTGACCACCAGGTCCTTGAAAAAAGGAAACACCAGCGAAGTCGAAAACGGCAAGCGCCCGAGCTCGACGAGCGCAATGCAGGCCACCGCCGCCACGATCGCTTCGATGCCCAATCGCCTGCGGCCGGGAAATTCATTGTGCGCCTGTTTCGTGACCTTCAGATAATCGTCATAGAAGCCGACAAGCCCGAAGCCGAGCGTGACGCAAAGCACCACCCAGACATAGGGATTGGCGGGATTTGCCCACAACAGGGTCGAGACCAGCATGCCGGAGAGAATCATCAGCCCGCCCATCGTCGGCGTGCCGGCCTTGCCGATGATGTGCGATTTCGGGCCGTCGGTGCGGATCGGCTGACCTTTTCCTTGCAGCAGCCGCAGACGATCGATGATGTTCTGACCAAACAGGAAGACGAAAAGCAGCGCGGTGATGATCGCGCCACCGGTCCGGAACGTGATGTAGCGGAACACGTTGAGAACGGAAAGTTTGTCCGACAGATCGACCAGCCAATAGAGCATCGCATCAACCCTGCACGGACGCGGTTTCGAATGTGTCTGTTTCCAACGGATCTTGGCGCACGGACAGAAGTTGCAGCGCCTTGACGATGGGCGCCATGCGCGAGCCGAGCGAGCCCTTGACCATGACGACATCGCCGGCATGGATCGCGGACAACACTTGCGCTTCGAGCGCGGCGGAGTCCTCTGCATGGCCGCCGCGACGGCTGGCGGGAAGGGCCCGCCACAGCGCATGCATCAACGGGCCGCAGCAGAACACGAGATCGACCGCGTTGGCGTTGACCGGCTCGAGCAGGCCGCGATGCAGCGCCCGCCCGCGCGGCCCGAGTTCGAGCATATCGCCGAGCACGGCGATACGCCGACCGCGCGGGCCGATCGGCGCCTGGCCAAGCAAAGCCAGCGCCGCATCGACGGAAGCCGGGTTGGCATTGTAGCTCTCGTCGATGACGAGTGCCGGCCCGCCGGGAAGATCGATCTCGATCAACGAGCCGCGTCCGCAAGCGGGCTTGAATTCCGCGAGCGCCAGCGCCGCCAGCGCCAGATCGGCGCCGACGAGCACGCAAGTCGCCAAGACCGCCAGCGAATTGTGCACCAGGTGGCGGCCCGGCGCGCCGATCTTATAAGTGAGTTCGGTGCCGAGAATTTGCGCTTTCACCGTCGAGCAATCGGGATGCACCGCGCACTTGATCAGCCGCGCCTCGGCCTTTTCATGCTCGCCGAACGACACGATGCGCGCGACGCCCGCCTCCTTCGCGCGCCGCTTCAGCCGCGCGAATTGCGAATTATCGCGGTTGAGGACCGCGGCGCCACCGCTTTCCAGCCCGAAGAAAATCTCGGCCTTGGCGTCGGCGATCTTGGCGAGCGAGCCGAAGAATTCGAGATGCACCGGCGCGATCGTGGTGATGATTGCGACGTGCGGGCGCGCGAGCCGCGACAGCGGCGCGATCTCGCCGGAGTGATTCATTCCCATTTCCAGCACCGCATAATGCGCGCTCGCCGGACAGCGTGCGAGCGACAGCGGCACGCCCCAATGATTGTTGTAAGACGCGACGGAGGCGTGGGTCTCGCCGTCTTTGGAGAGCGCCAGCCGCAACGCCTCCTTGGTTCCGGTCTTACCGACCGAGCCGGTGACGCCGATCACCTTGGCCTGCGTGCGGGCCCGCGCCGCGGCGGCGAGATCGCGCAACGCCGCGAGCACGTCGGGCACAACGAGCAGCGGTGCCTCGCTCGGCAGCTCTGCGCGCCGATCGGCAGCGACCACGGCGAGGCCGGCTTTGGCCGCGAGCGCCGAGGCGACGAACTCATGCCCGTCACGACGATCGCCGCGAATCGCGAAGAACGCCTGACCCCGACCGATGGTGCGGCTGTCGATCGAGATGCCTGACACCGTCTGCGGCAGCGCACCGAGGCGTTCGGCGCCCATCGCAGCCACCATCGCCTCAACTGTCCACAGCGCGCGCGCGCTCATGCGGCAAGCTCCTCAAGTGCCGCGGCGACCGCCTCGTGATCGCTGAACGGCACAACCCGGTCGCCGATGATTTGGCCGGTTTCATGGCCCTTGCCGGCGATGAGCAGAACGTCGCCGGAGCGCAGCTCGGAAATTGCCGAGCGAATCGCCTCGCACCGATCGCCGATTTCGCTGGCGCTTTGGGCGGCCGCCATAATGGCGGCTCGAATCGCAGCCGGATTCTCGCTGCGTGGGTTGTCGTCGGTGACAATCACCCGGTCGGCCTTGGCGACGGCGACCGCGCCCATCAACGGCCGCTTGCCGCGGTCACGGTCGCCACCGGCGCCGAACACCACCACGAGCCTGCCGGTCACAGCCGGCCGCAGGGCGTCGAGTGCCTTGGCGAGCGCATCAGGCTTGTGCGCATAGTCGATGAAGATCGGCGCGCCGCGACTTGAACCGACAAGCTCGATCCGGCCCTTGGCGCCGGTGAGCCGTTCGAGCGCCGGAAATACCGCAGCGGGATCGCCGCCGGTGGCGATTGCGAGTCCGGCGGCGACCAGCGCGTTTTCGACCTGGAACTCGCCGACCAGCGGCAACCGCAAACGAAAATTTTTCCCGCCCTGTTCGATCCGCAACAGCTGCGAGAAACCGTCGATGACCGATTCGACGAGGCGGATGCCGGTCCCATTGCGCCCGACGCTGACGATCGACAGACCGCGCGCCTTGGCGGCGGCTGCGACCGCTTCCGCATGCTCGTGGTCGACATCGATGACCGCAGCGCTGCCCGGTTCGAGGAGAGCCTCGAACAGCCGCAGCTTGGCGGCGAAATAAGCCTCGAAGCTCGGGTGATAATCGAGATGATCGCGCGTGATATTGGTGAAAGCGCCGGCCGCGATGCGCAAGCCGTCGAGTCGGTATTGATCGAGCCCATGCGAGGACGCTTCGATCGCAAGGTGGGTGACGCCCTCGCCCGCCAGCGCGTCGAGCGAACGATGCAGCGCGACGGGGTCCGGCGTCGTCAGCGAGCCATAGGTCTCGCCGCGCGGCGAAACGATGCCGATCGTGCCGATGCTGGCGGCGCGATGTCCCAGCGCCGTCCAGATTTGCCGCGTGAAGGCCGCGACCGAGGTTTTTCCGCTGGTGCCGGTCACGGCGGCGATGGTCCGCGGCTGGCGTGGGTAGAACCTGGCGGCCATGAGCGCGAGCGCGCCCCGGGCGTTGCCGACCCGTGCGAAAGCGACCGCCTCGGGCAAAGGCGCATCCGGCCGCTTTTGCGCCAGGATAGCGACCGCGCCGGCGGCGATCGCCGGCTTGACGAAGCGCAGCCCGTCGGTCTTGCCGCCTTCAATCGCCACAAACACGTCGCCGCGCTTGATCGTGCGGCTGTCCGCCGACACGCCGCCGACATCGAGATCGGCATAGCGTGCCTCGATTTCGGCGTCGGGGGGCAGAATCTCGCGAAGCTTCATGGCGGTTCGCTTAGAGCATGATCCGGAAAAGTGGACACCGGTTTTCCGAAAAGATCATGCTCCCCAGGATGTTAGAGCGACAATCGATTCAATTGAAGCGATTGCGCTCGAACGCGGTTCCCGCCTTACCTGCTTTCCTTTGCCGAGGCCAGTATCAGGTGATCGGCCGTCGGCAGGTCCATGCGTGGTTCGATGCCCAAGAGCGGCGCGATGCGCGCGATCACCGCCCCGCCGAGCGGCACCGCATTCCAGCCCGATGTGGAAAAGCCGTGGGTTTCCGGCAGCGGCTGCGGGTCGTCGAGCATGACCAACAACAAATAGCGCGGCTGATCGGCCGGCAGCACCGCGATGAAATCGGTGAGCACCTTGGTCTTGGAATAGCGGCCGTTGATGACCTTATCCGCGGTACCGGTCTTGCCGCCGATGTAATAGCCTTTGACCTCCGCCTTCTCGGCGGTGCCTTTCTCCACATTGAGCCGCATCAGGTAGCGCATCATTTCGCTGGTCTCGGGCTTGACAACGCGCTTGCCGAGCGCGCGAGCTTCCGCCTCCGTCCGCTTGAGGAACGTCGGCGGGATCATGATGCCGTCATTCATCAACGCGGCCACGCCCATCGCCGCCTGCAAGGGCGCGACCGAGAGGCCATGGCCGAAAGCGATGGTGATGGTGTTGAGCTCGCCCCAGCGCTTGGGTACGATCGGCTCGGCGCTTTCCGGCAATTCCGTGCGCAGGCGATCGAGCTGGCCGATCTTTTTCAGAAACGCCTTGTGCGCGTCGACGCCGACCGCGAGCGCTGCGCGCGCCGCGCCGATGTTGGAGGAGTAAGTGAAGATTTCCGGAATCGTCAGCACGCGGTGCTGGGCGTGGAAATCGTGGATGTCGAACTTGCCGAAGCGCAGCGGCATACGCGCATCGAACGAGGACTTGAGCGTAACCTTGCCCGAATCCAGCGCCATCGCGATGGTGAATGTCTTGAAGGTCGATCCCATCTCGTAGACGCCGGTAGTCAGCCGGTTGATGCGCGTTGGATCGAGCGCCTGGCGCGGATTGTTGGGGTCGTAATCCGGCTCTGAAACCATGGCGACGACCTCGCCGGTGCGCACGTCGAGGACGATGCCGGCGGCGGCCAGCGCCTTGAACTTGGCGCGCGCGGCGACCAGTTCGTCGCGCAACGCATGCTGCACGCGCAGATCGACGGCAAGCTGGACCGGAGTTTGCAACCGGTCGGTGGCAAGCCCCGCCATGTGCAGAGCGGCGAGCCCGTGCCCGTCGAGCCACTTCTCGATGCCGGCGATGCCCTGGTTGTCGATATTGACGTGGCCGATGAGATGCGAGACCTCGGCGCCATTCGGGTAGGCGCGCTTGTTTTCGCTCAGGAAGCCGATTCCCGGCAGTCCCTGCCGGTAGATCTCTCGCTGCCGTTCACCGGTAATGTCGCGCTTGAGCCAAACGAAACCGCGCTTGGAGGAGAGCCGCTCGCGCAGTTCGGTCGCGTCGAGATCGGGCAGGTCCGCCGTGAGCAATTCGACCGCCTCGTCGACATCGATGATCCGGCGCGGTTCGCCGTAAAGCGACGGCACGCGCACGTCGGTTGCCAAAACCTCGCCGCGCCGATCGAGGATGTCGGGACGCGCCGTCGCGATCGCGTCGCCGGCGCCGCCGTGATGCGCGATGCGGCTGTCGGGCACCAGCGCGAACATGACCAGGCGCGCGGCAATGATGGAATAAACGGCGGCAAAGACGATGATCGCCAACCCCACCCGCGCCCGCGCCTTGGCGCCCCGATCGATCTTGCTGCCATAGAGCAGGCCGCGCACGAGCCGCCGCCGCCAGGGTTCCCCCGGTTGCAACGATGCGGTTTGCGCTGTCGCAGTCATCGGCTCGGCATTTCCGGATTTGCGGCGGGCGATTGCGCCCCCGCTTCGCTGGCGTTCTCGGCTGGGGTAGTGGCCGGCGCCGAAACGCTTCCCGTCACTGTGCCCGGCTCCGCCAAATTCTCGATGATGACGCCGATCGGATCCTGGCTGTCGGGCTTGATGAATTGCGGCGGGCGATCGGGCAGCTGATCGAGTGAGTCGAACTGCGCCGGCGCGATGGGCTTGAGCTGCAGATAGCGCTTGGCGAGCGGTTCGATGCGCGCGGGATTGTCGAGTTCCCCCCACTCGGCGCGCAACGCCGCAATGCTGTCGCGCTCGTGCAGTAGCTCGCTGCGAATCTTGGCCAGACGTTCGGCCTGCACCGTCGAGTCAAATTTAATGCGATAGACGTAGGCCGCCGCGAGCACCAGCGCGCCGATCACGACGAGATTGAGGATGCGTAGCGTCATGCTCGCCCCCGCATGATTTCCGCGAGCGAAGGCAGCCGCGGCAGCAGACGTTCGATCGCCGCGGAGCGCGCAGCGGCATCGGTACGTTCGGCCGCGCGCAGCTTCGCCGAACGGGCGCGCGGGTTGGCCGCGATCTCGGCATCGTCCGGCGTTTCCGGCCGCCGCGTCAGTACGCGGAAGCTCGCCGGCGCCGATGCGATCTGCGGCTGATGGCGGGAGAATGACGGCGCGCGGCTGCGCTCTGCGAGGAAGGTCTTGACGATGCGATCCTCGAGCGAATGGAAGGCGACCACGACGAGGCGCCCCGCTGGCTTGAGCACGCGTTCGGCGGCGACGAGGCCACGCGCCAATTCGGTGAGCTCATCGTTGACGAAAATCCGCAACGCCTGGAAGGTTCGGGTGGCTGGGTGGATCGTCACGCCCTCGCGCGGACGCACGACCCGCGCAACGATGTCGGCGAGCGCGCGCGTCGTTACGATCGCCCGCTCGTCCCGCGCCCTTACGATCGCGCGCGCAATCGCGCGCGCATGACGTTCTTCTCCCAGAGTGGCGATGATGGAGGCGAGATCGCGTTCGCTGGCGCGGGCGACGACGTCGGCAGCGCTTGGACCATCCCGCCCCATGCGCATGTCGAGCGGGCCTTCGAGGCGGAAGGAAAATCCGCGCGCGGCCTCGTCGACCTGCATGGAAGAAATGCCGAGGTCGAACACGACGCCATCGACCGCAGCAACGCCGTGGGTCGCCGCGATCGAGTCCAGATTCGAGAAGCGGCCTTCGACTAGCGCAAGCCGGCCCTGCGCTTCTTCAACAACCGCCGCGCCTGCGGCGATTGCGCGGTAATCCCGGTCGATTCCGAACACGCGCGCGCCAGCCGTCGCCAGGATCGCGCGCGCATAGCCGCCGGCGCCGAACGTAGCATCGAGGTAGACGCCGCCGTCGCGTACGGAAAGCCACGCCATGGCGCGGCGGGCGAGCACGGGAACGTGACGAGCCAGTCCGCCAGCGACAGCAGCGCTGTCGCTGCCCGTCATCGTTCCCGTGCTCCGAGCGGTTTTTCCACTGCCGCCATCCGGGTTTCCAGCTCCTTTTTGAAGGCGCGGACCTTCTCGGTGGCCTCCGCCAGTTCCGCGCGAAAGCGGCCGGGCTCCCAGATTCGAAATTTGTGGCCGAGGCCCACGAAAGTGACTGCATCGGTGATTCCGGCATGCATTTTGAGCGCGTCGGTGAGCACCACGCGGCCTTCGCCGTCGATCTTCAGGGTTTCGCTCGTGCCGTAGAACGCGAGCGAGAACTGCTCGCGCTCGTCGGAATAGGGCAGGAAGCCGGCAATGAGCGCTTCGATCTCCGCGAGCAGCGCATTGCCTCCGGCATCGAGCGCCGGCCGATCGAGCGCCGGATAGCAATAAAGACCGTCGAAGCCGTCGCGCGCGAGCACCGCGCGGAACGAGGCCGGCACCGAGACGCGGCCCTTGGCGTCCAAACGGAGCCCGTAGTGAGATACGAACCGGTCCATCTCGGCCCTCACCGCGCGGCTGGCCCGACCGGCGCGGCCGCTTCAGACGGCAATCCCCCTGTGAACCCGCCGCGGCCATGGCTCCGCCGCCGCCCAGTCCGGGCATCGCAAGGGATTTTGGGAATAAATGGGCTATCATGGGAAAAAATGGGCGTCAATTGACGCTGCCATTGCGCCGCTCCGCTCGATTTCGATTAGTAAGGCGTAAGCTTAAGGAAAGGTTGAGGTCTTACCACCCGCCGAACTCAGGCGGCCGCGGCGCAAACGAGCGGCTCGACAGCCCGCGCGCCGTATAGCAGCACCGAAATGGGGGCGGCACATCCGTTGCCCGCGGGCAACGAGTCTAACTTTTTCCTCAAACTGGTCGCTCGCGGGCGTAAATCGGCTTGCCGGCGAGGCTACCCGTCCTAATGTCAGATTTATGTCACATGTGTTTCCAGTGTTTCCAGCCGAG
Organism: Xanthobacteraceae bacterium; assembly: GCA_049522435.1. Lineage (GTDB taxonomy): Bacteria > Pseudomonadota > Alphaproteobacteria > Rhizobiales > Xanthobacteraceae > BOG-931. The sequence continues at coordinate 5,165 of JBEKNW010000019.1, read as the reverse complement.
TCCTCCGTCGTCGCCGAAGTCAGGCCTTCACCCAATCAAGGCGAGCGCAGTAGCGGCCAACGCCCCGACATGATCGTGCTCCACTACACGGGAATGCCGGACGCCACGGCCGCGCTGGATTTGTTGTGCACGCCGGGGAGCGAGGTGTCGGCCCACTACTTCGTGTTCGAGGACGGCCGCATCATCCAGCTGGTCCAGGAGAGCCGCCGCGCCTGGCATGCCGGCACGGCATTCTGGGCGGGCGAGACCGACATCAATTCCTGCTCGATCGGAATTGAGATCGCCAATCCCGGTCACGAGTACAATTATCCTGACTTTCCCAAGCGCCAGATCGCGGCGGTGACCGCGCTCTGCCGCAGCATTTTGACCCGCAATACCGTTCCGCCCATGCGGGTGCTGGCGCATTCCGATATCGCGCCGGCGCGCAAGCAGGACCCCGGCGAAAAATTCCCCTGGCGCACCCTCTACGATTCCGGCGTCGGTCATTGGGTCAAACCGGCCCCGATCACCGAAGGCGATGGCCTGCTCGCGCTCGGTGACCGCGGCGACGCCGTCGCTGCGATGCAGGGGGAGCTCAGCAAGTACGGCTACGGCGTCGCCGTCAACGGGACTTACGATTCCGCTACGCACGGCGTGGTGGCAGCCTTCCAGCGCCATTTCCGCCCGGCGCGGGTCGATGGCGTGAGCGATGAATCGACGCGCGCCACCTTGCGGGAGCTGCTGGCCCAACGCGGCCGGGTGAGGACTATTGCCGCGCGGGCTCGCGATATCGGGCAGCTCGTCGGCTCTTGACGGCGAAGGCCGATATCCCCATCCCTTTCTTGTCAGTCGGTCGGACGGCCGCTCCGGCAGCCTCCACCCTTCCCTCCCCCGCAAGCGGGGAGGGTTAGGGAGGGGATGCCGGGGAGGAAAGTCCGGGCTCCATGGACAAGCGGTGCCGGATAACGTCCGGCGGGCGCGAGCCCAGGGAAAGTGCCACAGAGAACAAACCGCCGCGGCGCGTTGCGTTGACCGCGGCAAGGGTGAAAAGGTGCGGTAAGAGCGCACCGCGCCGGCGGCAACGTCGGCGGCATGGCAAACCCCACCGGGAGCAAGACCGAATAGGGACGGCACGAGGTTTTTCGCGCGCAAGCGCGGGAGCTTCAGGTCGATGTCTAGATCCGCCGTCCGGGTTGGTTGCTGGAGGCGCCGGGCAACCGGCGTCCCAGAGGAATGGCCGTCACGCATGCGGACATTGTTCGCATGCCATCCAGAACCCGGCTTACAGACTGACTGACCTGAACTAAGGGCGCTCGTCGGAATCCCGGCGGGCGCCCGCCAAGTTTTTCGACCCCCTCGATTGGCACGCCGTTTGATTGCGGATTGCCTTTAGCAACATGAAAGTAAACCGCGAGCGAGGTCCGAAACTGTCCTGCGGCAAGTTTCTCTGGAAGAATCACCTGGTTTAGGCGGCCTTACGACGTAATTATTCCAAATTGACGCGCGCCGATTGCCGCTAAAAGGAGAATATTCTATCTCCTTTTGCATGTTGAGGATCTCCGCATGAGCCGCGCGCCTTCCGAAGCTTACACAAGCGGCATCGGCCCGTTATCGCGGCTGCCGGTATTCTTCGCGCTCGAAGGCAAGCGCGCCGTGGTTGCCGGAGGAAGCAGCGCGGCGACCTGGAAAGCCGAACTGCTTTCGGCTGCCGGCGCTCACGTCGATATCTTCGCGCCGGCGCCTGATGACGACGTGCGTGCGCTTGCCGCCGCGCCGCCGCGCGGCGCCACCGTCGTCCATGACCGCGCCTGGACGGCGGCTGATTTCGCCGGCGCCGCCATCGCGGTGGCCGATTGCGCCGACGATGCCGAGGCCGCGCAGTTTGCCGCCGCAGCCCGCGCGGCCGGCGTTCCGGTCAACGTCATCGACCGGCCGGATTTTTGCGATTTCGCCTTCGGCGCGATCGTCAACCGCTCTCCCCTCGTCATCGGCATTTCGACCGACGGTGCCGCGCCGGTGTTCGGCCAGGCGATCCGCGCCAAGATCGAGGCCTTGATCCCGAAAGGTTTTGCGCGCTGGGCGGACGCTGCCCGCGAGTGGCGCCCGCGCGTGCAGGCGCTGGCGCTGCCGTTCCGCAGCCGCCGGAATTTCTGGGAAAAATTCACCGACCGCGCCATCGCCGCCCCCGACAAGGCGCCGACCGAGGCCGATCTCCAGGCGTTGCTCATGCCGACCTCCGCGCCGTCGGCCGGCTCGGTCGTCCTCGTCGGCGCCGGTCCTGGAGATCCGGAGCTGTTGACGCTGCGCGCGGTGCGCGCGCTGCAATCGGCCGACGTGATCCTGTTCGACCGTCTCGTATCGGCGGAGATTCTCGATTTCGCGCGCCGCGAAGCAAAGAAAATGCTGGTCGGCAAAACCGGTCACGCGCCCTCGTGCCGGCAGGACGACATCAATGCGCTGATGGTCTCGCTCGCCAAGGCCGGGCGACGCGTGGTGCGGCTCAAGGGCGGCGACCCGATGATCTTCGGCCGGGCGGATGAGGAGATCGCCGCGTGCCGCGCGGCAGGGATCGCGGTCGAAATCGTGCCCGGCGTGACGGCGGCGCAGGCCGCCGCGAGCCGGCTCAAGGTATCGCTGACGCGCCGCGGCGAGGCTCGCCGGGTGCAATACCTCACCGGCCACGGCCGCGACGGAAGGCTGCCGCACGATATCGATTGGGCGAGCCTCGCCGATCCGGCAGTGACGAGCATCGTCTACATGCCGACAAAAACACTGCCCGACCTCGTCGCCAATGCTCTCGCGGCAGGGCTTGATCCGGCCACGCCCGCCGTGGCCGTCGCCCGCGCAACGCGCGCCGACGAGCGCGTGATCACAGGCCCCCTCGCCGATCTTCCGGCTCGGCTTGGCGCCGAGGCGCCGTCGGGACCGGTCGTGGTGATGATCGGACGCGTGTTCGCGCCATACGCCGAAAGCGAGGTCCGAATTACGGAGCAAACCAACGGGGCTCGGGCGCGCGGATAACCGGGCGGCGGCGGCCAATTTCAAGTGATTGTCGCTATTTGGCAGGTAGAAATAAACGTGGTTCCGTCGCGTAAAGAACATGTTGCGGAACCCCGCCGGGGCCGCCTATCTATGGCCGCATGGACACGATAACCGCGCCATCCACCACCGCGATGGCCGGCCCGCCGGAAGGGGGCCGCTCGCCAAATTTGATCGAGGTGCGGCTGACCGACGTCGCGGTCGTCGCCCGCGACACCAACGTCTATACGTTCCGGCGGCCCGACGGCGGCCGGCTGCCACCCTATAAGCCGGGCGCCCACATCGATATCCACCTGCCGAATGGGCTCGTGCGGCAATTTTCGCTGCTCAACCCAGATGCCGATCCTGTGAGCTATGTGGTCGGCATCAAGCGCGATGCGGCCAGCCGCGGCGGCTCGCGCTATATCTTCGACGAGCTGCGCGTCGGACACGCGCTCAAAATCAGCGCGCCGCGCAACAATTTTCCGCTCGTCGAGAATGCCGAGCACGTCATTCTCTTTGCCGGCGGCATCGGCATCACGCCGATCTGGTGCATGGCGCAGCAGCTCGCCGCGCAAAACCGTTCGTGGAAGCTTTATTATTCGTGCCGCTCGCGCGCCGATATGGCCTTTCTCGCGACGTTGGAGAAATTCGGGCCAGAATCTGTTCACCTGCATTTCGACGAGGAAGCGGACGGCAAGTTCCTCGACCTCGCCGCCGCCATCGGCGCGGCGCCGGCGAACGCGCACTTCTATTGCTGCGGTCCCAATCCGATGCTCGCGGCGTTCGAGGCGGCGGCCGCCAACCGGCCGCGTCATCAGGTCCACATCGAATATTTCACGCCGAAGGCTGCGGCGGCGACGGCGGGCGGTTTCTGGGTCGAACTCGCGCGCTCCGGCGAGGAGTATTACATCCCGGAGGGCAAGAAGATCCTTGAAGTGCTTTACGAAGCCGGCGTCGATGTCGACTACTCGTGCGAACTCGGCATCTGCGGAGAATGCGTGACGGGCGTCATCTCCGGCATCCCGGAGCACCGCGACTCGGTGCTCAGCGAGGAGGAGCAGGCGTCCAATACCAAGGTCATGATCTGCTGCGCCGGTTGCAAGAGCGAGCGTCTGGTGCTGGACATGTAGCACGTCGCGAGAGCGCCCGGGCCGGGAAGCGCAATCGCAAATGGGCTCCCCTGAACATCGTCAAGGCCGCGCGCCGCGGCGGCGGAAATGCGCGGCGGAACTGCGACGATCGCATAGCTCCGCCGCTCGCTCCCATTGCTCTGCACCCGCAATTAGGCTAAGTCGGCGCCCGCAGGGCGAGGTTGGGGAGACGCGATGGCCGATCACGGTGAGGTCGAATACGCCAGTGCAACGGGCAATGATTATCGCGCTCATGAGCAGACGTACCGCTCATTTGTGACTTTGGTGAAGGTCGTCGTCGCAGTGGTTGTCGTCATTCTCATCCTGATGGCGATTTTCCTTACCTGATCTGCACCGCGCGCGTCGCGAAGCTCGGCTTATAGCGGGCCGGCTCGCAACCGGCCGCGCGCGAGAGGCGGGTGTCGGAGGAATCATGAAAGTTGCGGTTGTTGCCGAGGGCGATAGGGGCGAGCCGCGGGTCGCCGCGACGCCCGAGACCGTCAAAAAGATGATCGGCCTTGGCGCTGAGGTTGCCGTCGAGCCGGGCGCCGGAGTGAAATCGGGTATCCTCGACGCGGACTATGCCGGGGCTGGCGCCATCGTGACCAAGGACGCGGTGAACGGCGCCGATATCGTGCTCAAGGTGCAACGGCCGCAAGCCTCCGAGCTTTCGCGCCTGAAGCGCGGCGCGATCGTCATCGCCATCATGGACCCCTACGGCAACGAGGACGCGTTGCGCGCCATGGCGGACGCCGGAATCGTCGCCTTTGCCATGGAGCTCCTCCCGCGCATCACCCGCGCGCAAGCCATGGACGTGCTGTCGAGCCAGGCCAATCTCGCCGGCTACCGCGCCGTGATCGACGCCGCCGAAGAATACGGCCGGGCGCTACCGATGATGATGACCGCGGCCGGTACCGTGCCGGCGGCGAAAGTGTTCATCATGGGCGTCGGTGTCGCCGGCTTGCAGGCGATCGCGACCGCGCGCCGGCTCGGCGCCATCGTCACCGCGACCGACGTGCGTCCCGCCACCAAGGA
>JBEKNW010000018.1:0-39232 GCA_049522435.1 Xanthobacteraceae bacterium | reverse complement strand
TGCCTGGCGACATGCGCTGGTCCGCTTCGAAACCCAGCGCCAACTCATGCGCTTCTGGCAATGCCATCTTGAGCATCAGGGCAATGCAGTCAGTCGGGGTTACGTCGAAGCCAACCCCCGGGCACACGACCACACCGGCCGATTTCGCGTCCGCGTCAAGGCGGTGCGCGCCCTCAAGGACGTCGATCTCACCGGTAATATCGAGATAATGGGTCTTGGCAATCAGGCATGCCCGCATCAGTGGATTCGCGGTCTTCGAAAAAGGTCCCGCGCAATTCAGGACGAGACCCATGCCGTGAAGCGCAGCCGCAAAATCGGGCGGGTCATCGAGAGAGAACACCTTTGAGGGGAGGCTCAGATCTGTAGCCAGTTTGACGATCTTCGTCGCATCTCTGCCGGCAAGAACGGGATTAGCGCCTCGTTTTTTCGCCTCACGCGCAATCAACTCGCCTGTATAGCCGTTCGCGCCATAGATCATCCAATCCATGATCGCCTCCTGTTTCAGACGGTGCACATCAGGCATCGTTACGAGCTTGCAAAAAATCAATCACGGCGGCGGCGGTCCGCGCGGGGTCTTCTTCTTGCGGCACGTGGCCGAGGTCCGGAAAGATGGCGAGCCTGCTGCCGTCAATATCGTGGTGGAAGCGTTCGGCATCGCCTGGAGGAATCAGGCGGTCGCGGCCGCCCCACATTATCAGCGTCGGCAGCTTGAGTTCGGCGATTCTGCCGGCATCGGCACCGAAATCCGCCTGAGCAAATCGTTGGCCCAACGCTCGGCGATTTCCCGTGCGCACGATCATGTCGAAGTATCGGTCGACCAGCTCGGGCGTCACCTTGGAAGGGTCGCCGTAGACATTGCGCACGCTCGCTTCGACCAGGATTCGCGGTGTCACGACCTCCAGAAAACGCTTCAACACAGGCAACCGGGCGAGCCGAAACCCGAGCGGTACCGATGTCGAGATGGAAGGGTAGCCGCCCGAATCCACCAATATGAGCTTGTCGATGCGGTTGGCCATGGCGCGGGCCGTCTCCCACGCCACATTGCCGCCGAGCGAATTGCCGCCGAGTACGCAGCTCTGGATGCCGAGTTTGTTGAGCAGCGCGCCGACGAAACGGACATATGCCGCGATCGTGTAATCGCCTTCCGGCGAAGGGCCAGTTAGGCCGAAGGCGGGTAGGTCGAACGTGATGACGCGGTGGTTGTCCTCGAGGGCCCTGACCCATCCCTCCCATGTATGCAGGCTCGCCGAAGTCCCATGGATTAGTATGATTGGAGTCGGACTGTCGCGCAGGCCTTGGTCCCGCAGATGCACCTGCATGCCGAGAAGCGGCATGAACATGGATGGCGGCGGAGCCCAGCGCGCGGTGAGCGTCGAGAGCGGTCGGTCTGGCGCCCAGTTCAATGCGATAATGCCGCCAAGCGCGACCGCGACGATGACTAAGATGACCAACATGCCGGTGATCATTTACGGCTGGCTGACGCTGAGGACCGACCGGTGCGGCCGGCCGGACCATCTCATTAACGGAACTGCGGAGCGTGAATATCGATTTATTGCATCCACCCGCCGCTAGCACGTCGGAAGCGTATTGATCACCGTCCCGCTTCGATCGATTTGCTTGCTTTGTTCGGCAAATAAGAAAGGGCGGTCCTTGATCTCGGAGAAGCTTGCTTCATTGTTGGGAAAAGTGATGAGTTCCGCGCCGGCGAGCCGGGCGGCGCCGCTAATGGCATGATCGGTTACTGCGCGCAGCTGCCGCACCAGCGGGAACATGTCGGGATAAAGCCGCATCTTGAGGAGCGTTGCTGGTTCGATCTTCTTCGCCTCGCAATGCGCGGCCGCCCTGTCGAGCACCGCGGACATGCTAGTGGGGAATTGCACGAAAATGGGCATGGAAGTCTTGTACATGGAGATCGTCATGAAATGCGGCCCCTTTGCTGGCGTTCGAAACAGAGAGGAGCGGAAACCTAGCGAGCTTCGGGGGCGCTGTCACGTTAACGGAAGTTGGTCGAGTTTTTTCGGTCCGAACAGATGGTCAAGGCTGAGTTCCAAAATTTGTCTGTGTGCTGGCGATGCCCCCACTGACATTGGCCGGCAGCTGGTTATATCGTGCCGAGCCCGGGCATCACTTTCAAGGGTTCGCTGAGCGTAAAAGGCAATAGCTGATGACGATCGGGCTTTTGCATCAGGAGACGAGACGATGTTCATCGCCATGAATCGGTTTCGTGTGAAGAGAGGCGCTGAGGTTGAACAGATAAAACAACTGGCTCTGATCGCCCGTCTGTCGACCCATCATGGCAAACCTCCCACACTGGATGCCTCCAGCAAACGGAATCACTGTTCGCCAATAATCGCGAGGCCTTTTTCAACAGCATCGACCCTTAGCGGAAGTCGCGTCCGCTGACCATCGTCTGCCCTTCCAGGGACCGCCTTAGAGGCGGCCGTTGAACGCGTCGGGGATGTATTGATCGAGCAGACGGTAGCTCTGGCGCGCCGCTGCCTCGTTGTACTCGGAAACGCCCGGCACCTTGGCCTCGGTCTCGCAGAACGAATGTACCAGGCCGCCGAACGTGAGCATCTGCCAATTAACGCCCGCCGCATCCATCTCTGCCTCGAACACATCGCGGTCGCCCTTCGGCACGACCGGATCTCGGGAACCATGCAACACCAGAAGGCTGGCGCGGATGTCGCCCGTTTTGGCTGGCAGTTGCGTGATGAGATCGCCATGCAGACAGACCACGGCCTGCAGGTCGGCACCTGCGCGCGCAAGCTCAAGAACGTTGCCGCCGCCGAAGCAGAACCCGACTGCGCTCCGCCGGCCGAGATCACCGATGCCGCGACGCTCGCTTTCGCGCGCGAGCGCGTCGAAGGCAGCGCCGATCCGGCGGCGTCGCTCCAGCGGGTCCGCGCGCAAAGCATTGGCAAGCGGCGCCGCTTCGCTGGGGCTTGAGACCGTGGTGCCCGCACCGTACATATCGACGACGAAGGCGATGTACTTGTCGCCCGCCATGGTCCGCGTGCGCGCGATTGCTTCGTCGGTGACGCCGAGCCAGTTCGGCGCCATCAGCAGCAGCGGACGGCGGTCCGTGGTGCGCTCGTCGTAGACCAGGGCGCCGCGTAGCGCCGTGTCGCCTGCCCGGTAGTTAATCAACTCGACGGCCAATGGAACCTCCCGCGCGATGCGGCGTTGCGCGCCCTGCCCGCCTGGATGTCACCGGACTCAATGGGGGATGACCTCGCCGATCAGGCCGACATCGTACTGGGTGAAAAACAGGCGGCCATCGGACATGGCAGTGATACAGCGCGCTCCGCTCGCTGGCGCCGGGATGTCGTATTCGCCGATCATTGCGCCGTCGGGCGTCATGCGACCGATCTTGTTGGCGAAATTCTCAGTGAACCAGAGATCGCCGTCGGCCGCCACGGCAACGCCGCGCAGCGACGCGTTTGGCGTCGGAACGGTGAACTCGACGATCGAGCCGTCGCGGGCGATGCGGCCGAGCGCGTTGGCGCCGGTCTCGACAAACCAGATGCAGCCGTCGGGATGCAAGGCCATGGCGCGCGGCTGGCTGTCGGGGCTTGGGATCGGAAACTCGGTGACCTCTCCCTCGATCGTCATGCGACCGACGCGTCCGCCTGCGGCTTCGCTGAACCACAGCGCGCCATCGCGTACAACGATAGAAAGCGGCCGACTGCCCGGAGTTATGCCCTTTCCAAATTCGGTGATGCGGCCGTCGGGCGTCACGCGACCCAATCGATCGATATCGGCGGCGGAAAACCAAATGTTTCCGTCTGGCCCAAGGGCGATTCCGTCAGGCCCGGCTTTGGCAGTCGACAAAGCAAATTCCGCGATCACACCGTTGCGGCTGAGGCGTCCGATGCGGTTGCCGGTCTTTTCAGTGAACCAGAGATTTCCATCGGCACCGATATCAATGCCGATCGGTGTGCTTTCAGCGGACGGCAGATCGAATTCGCGAAACGTGCCGGCATGCGGATCAAAGCAGCCGATCTTCGAAGCGCCGCTCTCACAAAACCACAGGTTTCCGTCCGGCCCTTCGACGGCGATGTAGGGCTTACTATCGCGCGTCGGAATCTTGTGCTCACGAATGGTTGGCGCTGCGCGCGAGCGCGTGGCGGCAATTGGAATCAACCCCTCGCTTTGGGTCATGTGCCAGCGCGATCCCTTGCTTCACGTATTCTTTTTGCGCTCATGCGCGGCCTCCCAAACACGTGCCGACGTCAGCGGCATATCGAGGTGTTCCACGCCACGGCCACTCAGCGCATCGATTACCGCATTGACCACGGTGGGGGGTGCACCGATCGTTCCCGATTCGGCGATGCCCTTGATGCCGATCGGGTTGGTTTTGGCCGGAATTTCGACCAACTCGGATACGAACGACGGGAAGTCGTCGGCGCGTGGCATGCCGTAGTCAACGAAGCTTCCGGTGATCAGCTGCCCCGAGTCCTTGTCGTAAATGATGTTCTCGAACAGTGCCTGCCCGACGCCCTGGGCGATGCCGCCGTGAATCTGCCCCTCGACGATCATTGGATTGATCACCATGCCGAGGTCATCGACCGCAGCGAAGCGGTCGATGTGGACTGCGCCGGTTTCCGGATCGACCTCGACCTCGCAGACCTGGCAGCCGTTCGGGTAATTGGGTGCGCCGCCGGGTACCCCGGCATAGGAGCCTACGCCATCGAGCCCGAGGCCGAACTTCAGCACCGGGCCGGCGGGAGCAAAGAAGGCGCGGGCAACGTCGGTGATCGACATCCGCTTATCGGTGCCGATCACGGTGTAGACTCCGGCCTTGAACTCAATGTCGCCGGGGGCCGCCTCCATCAGCGCGCCGGCCATTTCCTTGCCCCGGGCAATGACCGCATCGGCGGCGATGCGAAGCGCATTGCCGCCGACCATCGAACTGCGCGCCGCAAATGTGCCGCGGCCGAACGCTACTTTGTCGGTATCGCCTTGGATGTAATTGATCGCCTCGAACGGCACGCCGAGCCAATCGGCAATGAGCTGCGCAAACGCCGTTGCGTGCCCTTGCCCATGCGAATGGGTACCGGCGATGATCGACACCATGCCGCTGGGATCGAACCGCAACTCCATGCGCTCGTTGAAAACGCCGGCAAGTTCGATATAAGGCGTGACGGCGCGGCCGCGCAGCTTGCCCTGGCGCTCGCTCTCCTTGCGCCGCGCGGCAAAGCCATCCCAGTCGGCGAGCGCCAGGCATTTGTCCATCACTTTCTCGAATTCGCCGCTGTCGTAGTTTTGATGCGTAGGCGTGTGGTACGGCAGCGCCTGCGGCTTGATGAAGTTGCGCCGTCGCAGCTCAACTCGATCGATGCCCGTGACTTGCGCCGCACGATCGACCAGGCGCTCCATCAGGTAGATCGCTTCGGGCCGGCCGGCGCCGCGATAGACGGAGGTGGGCGCGGTGTTAGTGAAGACGGCGTGGGTCGTGAAATCGACCGCCTGCACGTCGTAGACGCTGGGGATCAGCATCAGCGAGAAGAACAGCGGCGCGGTCTCCGCCCCCCAGAAATAGGCGCCGAGCGCCTGATAACCTGTCGCCCTGACGCCGAGGAATTTTCCGTCTGCGTCGAGCGCAAGTTCGCCATAGATGATCTGCTCTCGCGCATGATTATCGAGCAACAGGCTTTCGCTGCGCGTGGCGGTCCATTTCACCGGCCGACCGCAGCGCTTTGCCGCCCATAGCACGAGGACGTCGTCGGGATAGATGTTCGCCTTCATGCCGAAGCCGCCGCCGACATCGGGCGAGAGCACCCTGATCTTCGTTTCCGGCACATGCAGCACGGAGGCGGACAGCGCGGTCCGCACGCTGTGCGGATCCTGCGACGTGGTGTGCAGCGTATATTTGCCTCCCGCGGCGTCGTAGACGCCGATCGCGCAGCGCGGCTCGATCGAGTTTGCGGTGATGCGGTTGTTGACCAGGCGAACCGAGGCCACGTGCTTCGCTTTGGCGAAGGCCGCATCGGTCGCGGCCTTATCGCCGAGCGCAATCGTGACCGCGACGTTGCCGGTCGGGCATTCGTCCCAGATTTTTGGCGACTGCGCCTTCGCGGCCTGCTCGAGGTCGATGAGCGCGGGCAGCGGCTCGTAGTCCACGGCTACAAGCTCAGCGGCATCTCGTGCCTGCGCCTCGGTCTCGGCGACGACGAAGGCGACACGGTCGCCCACGCAGCGGACGCGGTCGGCAAGCAGCACCGGACGCGTGGTCGGGAATCCCTTGGGTCCGCCCCACGATTCGGGCATGAAAAACGGTGGAATACCGCCGATCTTGTCGGTTACGGCGTCGGCGCCTGTGAGCACGCAGACAACGCCTGGCGCGGCCTTAGCCGCTGTCACGTCGACGCGCTTAATCGCGGCATGCGCATGCGGCGAGAGGACTGCGACGCCGTAGCATTGGCGCGGGAACGCAAGGTCGCAGACGTATTCGCCGGTGCCCGTGATAAAACGCTGATCCTCGACCCGGCGGACGGCCTGTCCTATTCCGAACTTCGTCATGGCGTTTTTCCCTCAGGCACAGAACGCGCCATCGACCATGAGCGCAGTTCCGCTGGTGTAGCTACTGCGGTCGGAGGCAAGGAAGCAGACGGCCTGGGCGATCTCCTCGGGTCTCGCATGGCGGCCGAGCGGTATCTGTTCGTCGAACCAGGCGCCAGCGTCACGACCGAGGAGTTCGCTCATCGACTTCTCCGCGGTGCGCATAAACGTATTATCGACCGGGCCGGGATTGACGCTGTTGACGCGAATGCGGCGTGGGGCGACCTCCTTGGCGACACAGCGCATTATGCCCATCAGCGCGTGCTTGGCGGCGACGTAGGAGCAGTTGCCGGGGACGCCCTTCACGCCGACGATGCTCGAGGTGATGATGATGCTGCCGCCGTCGTTCATCTGCGGGATGGTATATTTGCAGGCGAGGAAACAGCCGCGCACATGGGTGGCGATGATCTGGTCGAACAAGTCCTCGGGGTATTCGGTGATCGGCATCAGCGGACCGTCATTGCCCGCGTTGCTGAACAGAACATCGACTTTTCCCCAGCGCGCGACCGTCTCGCTGACGTATCGGCGGGTCTGGCCGGCGTCAGTGACATCGGCGGCGACGTAGGCCGCCTTATCGGTGCCGAGCTCCCGGACAGTCTGCGCGAGTTTGTCGGCGTCGCGATCAACGAGCATGACTCTCGCACCCTCGGCGAGCAGGGCGCACACGGTGGCGAGCCCGATACTGCCGGCCCCGCCGGTCACGATAGAGGTTTTTCCTTCGACCAATCCCAAGGCTTCCTCCTCGCTGGTTTCGGGCCGGGCGCGGACCGGCGCGATTGTATTCTTCAAATGCTCATTCCGCGGGCTTCTCATGACTCGGCGGCGCACGCACAATGCCGAAGCCGATTGGCTGGCGGCGATTGCCCGGTAGGTTCGGATTGAGGCCCCAGATCGCTTGGTAGGTGTCGATACAACGCCCCTTCCGCTGCAGCCAGACGAAAGTACCCAGCATCAGCACCCACCAAATGCCCATTACGATCGGCATCCAGCGCAACGCGTCGGCGGCGACGAGGCCGGATGAAATCGCCACCAGTGATAGCGCCAACAGCAGGTAACCGGCCGACTTGTGGACGTATTCGAATACGATCCGGCGCCGCGTCATGCTGAAGTGATCGCCGGGCCATTCGTTCGGCGGGCGTCGCTGCCGGGTAAAGGGATCAACCGGACCGCCATGGGTGCCACGCAACCAGGAACCGACGACCTGAATCAGTACCAGCACAACAACAACCCAGCCGGTCGCGGCATGAAGCCAGCCGGTCGCGGCATGAAGCCAGCCGGGCGCGGTATGAAGACTGTGCCAGCGCGAATGCCAGCTCTCGGCGGCCAGCACAAAGGCAAGACTGCCGGCGACGATCAATCCGATGGCATGTCCCCAGCGCCGATGGGTCACGAACCAAAATGGATTATCGAGGTGGCATGGCCAGTCCTGGCGCGGCGTGACTTTGAAGAAGCGGGCGACGATCACCACCGGCGGCATCAGCAACCCCATCCCGAGCACCATCAATCGGCCGTGCCAGGAGATCGAAGCGGCAATGTGGTGCTCGCTGGATCCACTGATGGGCGCGAGCAGCCAGCGGACGACGCCCTCGATCGGGGTACTGGCGAGCAACGTGTCGTGAACGGCGCCATCGGTCATCGACGCCGCAACAACCGCCATTGCGGCCAGGTCATTCCCCACGGGCGCCCCGTCTATATCAATCGGCGTCTTTACGCGGTACTAGTACCCGGAATCACCAATCCGCGCAGGCAACGATGCGAACAAGTGTCTCATCCGACTCTCGAATTCACTGCCCGCGCGAATCACGTTTCTATGAAAGTGGGTACTAGGCTTTCCGTGGCGGCAGCCTGCGATGCCGCGCCTGAGTTAAGTAGCTAGATAATTGAGCATGATCACTTTTGTCAAGGCGTCGTTGCCGTTCGACCTTCACCCGGCGCGAACTTAAACCACTCACTCCCATTGCCGGGGCGTCGGAGAAGCTTGCTTGTTTCACTTCGTTCGCAATCGCGGCTAAGAAGTTCAACGGAACTCCGTTCGATGAGCCGATCGACATCCTCAAGGAAGATGCGTTGACCAAACAGAGCCAGCGAATAGTCTCCGGATTGCGCGAGCGTAACAAGCTCGACAAGCTACGTCGCATCAAGAAAGCGGCGTCCGAGCTGTTCGTTCTGAAGGGCTTTGACGACACCACGACGCGCGAGATTGCCGCCCGCGCCGGCGTCGGACTCGGCACGGTCTTCATCTATGCGCCGACCAAGCGTGACCTGCTGTTTCTGAGTATCAACGACGACCTCCAGCGGGTGGTCGAGGAAGCGGCGAAGTTGGTGCGGCCAGGACGCCCGATGCTAGAGAACCTGCTGCAGGTATTCCAAGCGCAATACCGCTATTTTGGCCGCGAGCCGGCGTTGTCGCGCTTGGCGCTGCGCGAGATGATCTTCTACGCCACCGGGCCGGAAGCACGGAAGTTTTTAAAGACACGTGAACGCCTTATCGCGTTGATCGGCGAGATCGTCCGCATTGCGATCGATCGCAGGGCGATTTCCTCAGGGGAGGATTCCAGCCTTATCGCATGGGTCATCTTCTCAATCTACCAGATCGAGATCCGCCACTGGCTATCATCGGACGAACGTAACATAGCCCGCGGCCTCAGGTATCTCCGCCGCCAGCTGGTCCTATTGATGGATGGCCTATCCCCGCGTGACGGTGGCTGAGGCTGTCGAATTTCGCAGCCGATACGCGAGCTCGGCCTCGAGGTGCGCCGTGAACGTACCTCTCCGATTTTAGGGGCTTGCGAAGAGCCGCCACATCCTTTGCTTCACCTATTCTCTTTGCGCTTTCTCTTTGCGCTCATGCGCTGCCATTTCATTTTTGTTTGACAGAATAATCGAACAACGATAAACTTAGTAAACCAGCCAATTGGCGCCGACCCATTTTGCGCGAGGTTGTGGTTTCGTAAATTGCAGCTGATCAGACTAAGGAGAACCGACATGGCGCGTGTGCTTTGGAGTGTTTTACTGTCTGTAATGCTTCTGGCTATGGCGATTACGACAGGCTACGCGCAGAAGGAACCTTCCACCATAAAGGTCGGCGTTCTTCTGGATTTGACCGGACCGATAGGGCCGGGTGGAATTGATATGGAGAAAGGCATACGCCTAGCTGCCGAACAAGCCGGTGACATCGGTGGCAAGAAACTCGAACTGATCGTGGCAGATTCGGCCACCGATGCCGGTGTTGCTCTAGACAAAACCAGACTGCTGGTGGAGACCGATAAGGTCGCTGCGATCATCGGCCCTATCTATGGCGGCGGCATAGAAGCGATCGAACCATACATAGAGCGATTCCACGTCCCGCAGTTCCAGGCGATGGGCGCTTCCAATACCGGTATCCGTGACTGGACGTTCGCTCCCATTGGCATGTGCGTGGAGATCACCTATGGGGCCGGCCTTTATGCCCACGATATGCTGCATTACAAGACTGCGGTAACCCTGGCGGCCGATTTCATCGGCGGTCACGAGTTTATTGACGGCTTCAAAATGGGGTTTGAGGCGAGCGGCGGAAAAGTCATTCAGGAGACTTGGTATCCTGAAGGAACCACCAACATGGCGCCATTTCTCACCGCGCTAGAAAAGGCGGACGTTGTTGTCTTCTGGGGCACTCCCGGCGACGTCTTCGCCTTCTACCCGCAATACAGGGAGCTCAACATAAAGATGCCTGTGCTACAACCGGAAGATGGAGGTGTAACCTCTTCCCCGGCAATGGAGGCGAACTTAGGCAAGTCGACAATAGGCGCCGTCTTTGGAACAATTTATCTTTACAACGCGGATACTCCAGGAAACAAAGAATTCGTCCAAGCCTACCAGGCGAAATACAAACAGATGCCCGGCGTGATGTCCGGGGTAGGCTTCGCGCATATGCAAATACTGATAGCAGCCCTGAGGGCAACCAACGGTGATGTCAGCCCAGATGTCCTTTACAAGGCGATAAAGGCGGTGTCGATGGATACGATTCGCGGGCACGTGAATTTTCCCGCCGATCAGGGAGGTTTTGGCCTCGTTGCAAGTTTCCAGACTACAATGGGCAAGATCGGCCCGAACGGCGAAATCCAGCAGTTACCGGCGACATATACTACCCAGATACATTTCAAAGACGGCCAGTTCTTGCCGAGCCTGGTTAAGTGATCCATTCGCCTGGACGGCATGCTTAGACCAGAGTTGTCGTTTCCAGTTTTCCGTTGGGGACTCCGGCCCATCGCCATCAGGCGGGGGCCGGGGTGCTCGGCTTTGACTGGCCGGGAGATCACCGAGCGCAGCCAGCCGCAAAACGACAGTGGAGTCTCTGCTTATCATGGATGGTTTCGTTATCAACATTCTATTCGGTCTCTCCTATGGAATGGTATTGTTCCTATTGGCCACCGGCCTGTCCATAGTGCTGGGACTGATGGGTGTCGTTAACCTAGCCCACGGAATGCTCTTTATGATAGGTGCGTATGCGGGCGTGACCGTAGGGAAATTAACCGGGAGTTTTGCGCTGGCCATCTTAGCGGCGGTTATTTCCGCTGGCCTGGCAGGCCTATTCATAGAGCGAGGCTTTTTGCGGAAGCTTTATAAGCGGGAGCTGGACCAAATTTTAGTCACCTTCGGATTTATTTACATTATAACCAATCTGCACTTGTGGATCTATGGCCCTTATCCAAGGTCCGGCATTGTGCCTTCAGGGCTCAGCGGCGCAATTGCTATCGGCGCGTATAGTTTTTCATTTTACCGCCTTGCAGTTATCGCGATTGGCACCGTTGCGTGCATCGGCCTTTTCTGGCTGCAGGAACGAACCAGGATTGGCGCGGTCATCCGGGCGGGAATGGATGACCCTGAAACCGTGTACGCGTCGGGCGTGAACCTAATGACCATCAATGTCGGCGCTTTCTGCTTTGGAGCCATGCTGGCTGGGCTCGCCGGAATTATTGGGATCCCGATTCTCGGGGGGGTCACTGCCACCACGGGGGGGGATATTATTTTTGTGGCTATCAGCGTGTGCATTGTCGGCGGAGTGGGATCGATCCAGGGCGCCTTTGTAGGTGCACTGCTGATCGGAATCGTCACAAGTCTGGCGCAAAGATATTATCCGGCAACGGCAATATACGTCATGTACGTGCTGATGGTAATTGTCCTTGTGCTCAAGCCCTCTGGACTGCTGGGCAGGCGCGCATGAGGCATCGAGTCATAGCATCGAGCACAGGGAACCGGATTTCACGACGAAGGCGCTGGGTGTACTTGGCGCCCCTGGTTGCAGTATTCCTGTTCCTGGTGATCGGGCCTCCATTCCTGGATACTGCCATCATTAGCCAGCTTACCAAGATCCTTTGTTTCGGCTTGCTGGCCATGAGCCTGGATGTCGCCTTTGGCTATACCGGGCTGTGGTCCTTTGGACATGCCGGTATTTTCGGAGTGGCCGCTTACACCACCATGCTATTCTTCAAGTACACCGCTATCCATAATTTTTGGATCATCACGCCGGTCGCGATTCTTATGGCGGCCATCGTAGCCGCCGTTTTTGCCGCCGTAGCGGCGCGGTCCTCCGGACTCTATTTTCTGCTCATTACACTTGCTCTGGGACAGTTAGTGTATTGCGTGGCTGTCCAATGGAAGCCGGTTACGAACGGCGACGACGGGCTGTGGGGCTTACCATATCCACAGCTTGGTTTTCCTTTTTCGAATATCAGCTACTATTACTTTACCTTGGCCGTTGTCGCCCTCTGTGCTTTTTTATTATATCGGTTTACCCGATCGCCGTTTGGTTATAGTTTGGTCGGCATCCGCGAGAATGAGGTGAGGGCGCGTACTATGGGGTATAATACCCGGCTCCGCAAGCTCATAGCATTTGTGATTAGCGGCTCATTTGCCGGATTGGCGGGCATATTGTATGTGTACTTCAACGGGGGCATCGCTCCCGAAAATGTTGGCATGTATGCTTCCGGTATGGCAATGATCATGGTGATCATCGGAGGAACCGCTACATTATGGGGAGGATTTGTCGGCAGCGCCGTCGTGCTTCTCTCGCAATACTATATTAGCCAGCTTACTCCTGCGCGGTGGCCGATTTTTTTGGGCGCACTCTTTATCGCCGCCGGTTTCTTTGCGGGCGGCGGAATCTTCCCGCGATTGGCCTGTCTTTGGAAAAAGGCAGTCCTATATGGCGATGCTGAGAGTTAACGACTTGTTCGTCAGTTATAGCGGTCTTCAGGTGCTGCAGGGCATCAGCTTCAGCATGGAAAGAGGAGAAAAAGTTGCCCTCATCGGCCCAAATGGCGCGGGGAAAACTACCCTACTGAACGCTCTCACCGGATTGATTCTCCCTCAGTCTGGCCAAATTGAGTTGCTCGGGCGTGACATTACTCACCGCGCAACCCACGTCCGTGCTTCCTTAGGCTTGGCTCGCAGTTTTCAAGTAAGCAGCCTATTTCCGCAACTCAGCGTGTTGGAGAATGTTCTGCTGGCATTGCACGGTCTTCATCGAAGCAGTTACCAAATGCTTCGTCCGATCACTGCCTATAAGGGAAATCTTGAGAAGGCCGAAGAATTCTTGGAGTCGGTAGATCTGCTGGCAAAGCGGAATCTTCCTTCCCGGTCCTTATCTCATGGCGAGCAGCGCCGTCTCGAACTGATCTTGTCTCTGGCCGGTGGACCTGTAGCTTTATTGCTGGACGAACCCACGGCCGGGCTGACCAGGGAGGAGTCCTCGGCATTGGCAGCCATGTTGCGGAGTCCTTCTCACCGGCACCTCGCGGTATTGTTTGTGGCCCATGATCTCGATCTTGTCTATACCGTAGCCGAGCGTATTCTCGTGCTCTATTACGGAACGATTATTGCGGAAGGAACTGCGGAACAGATACAGGCGAACCAGGACGTCAGAAAAATCTATGTAGGGGAGGACGACGTTGCTTGAAGTGATCAATCTGGATACCTTCTATGGCGACAGCCAGATCCTCTGGGACGTGTCATTGAAGGTGGAATCGGGACAGGCGGTGGCAGTTCTTGGGCGAAATGGTATGGGTAAAACCACACTCGTCCGCTCGATTATGGGTTTGACGCCGGCGCGGAGGGGCAAGATGCGATTCAACAACAAAGAAATAACGCGTCTTAGTCCTTATCAGATTGCGCGGATGGGCGTTGCCCTTGTACCTCAGGGCAGGCGGATTTTTCGCTCCTTGAGTGTTAGGGAAAATCTGGTCTTTGGCATGAGAGGCAAAGGGTTTTCCGAAAACGACATGTATTCGTATTTCCCGGTATTAAGGGAGCGGGCCGATCATAAAGGCGATCACCTTAGTGGCGGGGAACAGCAAATGCTGGCCATAGCGCGGGCCTTGTTGTCGAATCCCCAGTTGGTGTTGATGGATGAACCATCGGAGGGTCTCGCGCCGATTATTATTAGGGAAATCGGAGGTATCATTCTGGCGCTAAGAAAAGAAGGTCTTTCCATTCTACTAATAGAGCAAAATGTGCCGCTGGCTCTAAAGGTATGCGATTATGCATACATTTTGCAGGGGGGCAGGATTGCCCATCAATGCCGCACGGAGGAACTGGCCGGAAATATGCAACTGCAATCCGAGTACATAGGCGTGTCGAAGAGTAAAGGCAGCGCTTGTGCGGCTTAGCAGCGCCAGCTCCTGTCGCCAGTTCCAGGCCCAGCCGCTGGAAAGAAAGAGCGATGCCCCCTTCGGGGGGCTTCCTCAGGCCACTTGACTCGGCTAAGTGCAGGTAGCTGGTGAGAGTTCAATTCCACAAAGGAGGGAGAACAAAATGCTTCCAGGATTGCCGTTTGCCAACATAGCGCACTTGGGTTGGGCTGTAAGGGATATGGACACAACCGTAAAGAACTTCGAGAATATGGGATTGGGGCCGTGGCGCCGTTATATCCTCGGGGAAGCGGACGGCGGACATGACTTTGCAATGAGGGAATATGAGGGGGGCATGGCCAACAGGTGCAAAGTCGCGTTAGCCAGGTGGGGAACGATTGTCATCGAGCTGTTCGAGCCGATTTCATTCCCGATCGTGGAGAAGTTCCTGGCGAGCCACGGGGAAGGTATCTGGCACTTCGGCTACTCGGTGAGTAGAGCGCAGTTCGACGCGACCATCGCTGAGATGAAGAAGAAGGGGATCGGGGTCGTCGGGCGGTCCGAATACAAGAACGGCGTCCGCATGGCTTTTCTTGATCCGGACAAGACCGGTGGCATCATCTTCCAGTTGCATGACTGCCCGCCGGAAATGGAAGACTTCTTCGATACCATGGGGCTTATGGTCTGACATGCGCGCCTACCCGAGCGGCGGCAGTACTAGAAACGGGGCACCAACACGCGGCCAGGCGTTCGTGCGGGATTTAGTCTGGGAGCCAGGACAGATGACTGAGAGAGAAATGATCCGGATCAAGCAGACGCGGGGACCGGCTCATGGTAGCGATTATATTTTCGGCCATTCTGAGCGGGGCACTCGCATCGCCCAATTCAGTTAACGATTTGGTAGTGGGCCAGTTAGTGGCCCACTACCAACGATTTAGTTATCAGGCAGAGCTCATCCAGGTCGCTAAACTGGCGCACGCGAGAGCTGGCAACTGCATTAGCGGGTTCTCGCTCCCCCTGTGCGCCACTTGCCAAGTGTCGCCGTTCGCTCTGCCTTTACGGGGAGCTAACGGCCGGTTCCCTCACGGTGGCAGTAGAACAACCGCAAACCGACACAAAAGGAGCAGCGTATGTCAGTCGCGAAAACAGGAGCCCCGCAAATCGTCCGCAAGAAGATGAAGTTCGGCGACGAGGAGATTGCAGTCGCCTACCGCCCTGCGGCTCGACATCAGCCTCTGGGAACAGCGGCAGCGGCCGCGTTGGCCAAAGGGCAGTTGCCGAGCTACTGCGTGAACGGATGGGGCGACTGGCCTCCACTCAACCCGCGCACTTACGAAATCGGCAATGGGATCATTTGCGACCAGGATGTGATGATCCCTATGCGCGACGGGACCAAGACCTATTGTGATATCTATCGGCCGGCGAACCAAAGGGACATTCCTGTCGTGATCGCCTGGAGTCCTTTTGGCAAGCGGCCGTGCGCGGATTCCGACATTGAATGGCAAACCCTCGGAACGCCCTATGGCTCGTATTCCAAGCACTGCAAGTTCGAAGGCCCGGACCCGGAATACTGGTGCCACAAGGGGTATGCCATTGCCAACTACGATCCGCGCGGAATCGGTAATTCCGAGGGCGATATGTACATCTGGAGTTCGCAGGAGGGCCGCGACGGTTACGACCTGATCGAGTTTCTGGCCAGGCTGGAGTGGTGCAACGGCAGGATCGGCATGGCCGGAAATTCAGCGCTGGCCATGGCGCAGTGGCGCATCGCCGCTGAACAACCGCCGCACCTGGCTTGCATCGCCCCCTGGGAAGGCACGGCAGAAATCTATCGAGAATTCGTCAACATGGGCGGCTTCACCGAGTCTGGGTTCAACCCTTTCCTGGTAAACGAACTGGTAGGCAAAGGGCTCGTCGAAGATCACTACCAGATGACCAAGGACTACCCACTCATGAACGCCTACTGGGAGGACAAGATTCCCGACTTCAAGAAAATCGAAGTCCCGGCGTATATCCTGGTAGGCTGGAACCACTTCCACAATCGTGGCTCATCCAATGGCTTCCGGCAGATCAGCTCCAAACAGAAGTGGCTCCGGACTCACCGCGATTTTGAGTGGCCCGATCAGTACCAGCGCGAAAACATCGACGACCTGAACCGGTTCTTCGACCGTTACCTGAAGGGCATTCGCAACGGCTGGGAGTCGACTCCCAGGGTCCGTCTCGCTGTGATGGATGCCTACGACTTTGACTTCGAGACCGCGCGGGCCGAAAAGGAATTTCCCCTGGCCCGAACGGAGTACCGCAAACTCTATGTCGACGCCGCTGCCCGCGCCATGTCCGAGAACCCGGTGGCGCGCGAATCGAAAATCCATTACGACGCTAAGAAGGGCAAGGCGACCTTCGACATCACCTTCGACAAGGAAACCGAACTTACCGGCTACATGAAGCTGCACCTGTGGATGGAGGCCGACGGCAACGACGACATGGACCTGTTTGTGGCCATTCAGAAGCTCGATGCCAAGGGCAAATGGCTCCCCACCCTGGTGCTCGGCAAGCCGCATCCCGGCACGCCGGGCAAACTGCGCGTCTCTTTGCGCGAAACCGATCACGAGAAGTCAACCGAGTTCCAGCCGTGGTATCCCTACAACAACCCGCAGAAACTCAAGCCCGGCGAGATCGTGCCAATCGATATCGAGATCTGGCCTTCGAGCCGCATCTGGCACCCCGGCGAACAGTTGCGCGTGGAAGTGATGGGCCACTACGAACGCATTGACTGGTTCGAACCTTTCGACTGGGACACCAACAACAAGGGCAACCACGTCATCCACTCCGGCGGCAAATACGACTCCTATCTGCTGGTGCCGTATATCCCGACAAAGTACGTCGCGGGCGACTACGTGTATCGCTAAGCCAGTGGTCTTGTGGCGGCTGTTGCCGCGACAGTCCTTCCAGGCGGAGCGCCCGCGCCTGCACAAAGTGGCAGCCAATGTCTTCGCCGGATAGATGTTGTACCCCGGGTTCGGTTTGCGATCCTGCCCAAAGTTCGGGGCTCATCCGGGGGAATCTTGGCTTAAAAATTGATAGCGCGATGAGCGGGGCGTTCCCACAGACTTGAGGATACTTAACCATGGCTGAGCGAAATCCGATGACCGAGACGGGAAGCACAACGGGCCGCGTAGCGGTTGCGGATTCGCACAATCCGCCGCCCGGATACGAGGCGCCGATCGTCTGCGACGGCATTATCGATACGCGCGACGTGATGGTACCGATGCGCGACGGCAAGCACCTGTGCGTCGACATCTACCGGCCGAACATCGACGGCAAGTTCCCCGCGCTGTTGGCGGTTGCGCCGCACAACAAGGAATACCAGACACCGGAATTCGCCAAAGCGGTGCAATGGGCACAGCCGGCTTGGTCGCGCATGTGGTGCGGCCAAGCAGAGGGCGGCGACTCTGACTTTCTGGTGCGGCGCGGCTACGCCCATGTCTGCGGTAACATCCGCGGCACCGGCAAGTCCGACGGCGGCGGATCGCCGGAATGGGACATGTATGACCTAATCGAATGGATCGCCAAGCAGCCGTGGTGCGACGGCAACATCGGCATGATCGGCATCTCGGCATACGGCGGTGCCCAGTTCGAGGCGGCGGCGCAGCAGCCACCGTCGCTGAAGGCGATCTTTCCATACGACCCGATGGGTGCCTACGGCCAGTGGGGCTTTCGCGACTTCTATCCCGGCGGGGTGCTTCACACCATGGTGTTCCTACTCGACGGCGGCGCCGTCTATCACGTCAATCGCGGCCAGCCGGGTCAGCTCACCGGCGCCGCCGACAAGGTGTGGCGCGCAGCCATTAGCAATCCCGACCTGATGATGTATCCGAACATCTTCAACGTGATTGTAGAGAAGGGGCAGACCATGCCGCTCATCTACGACACGGTGCTCAATCCTTACGATCCTGACGACATCGTCGAAAGGACCAAGGAGAAGATGTCAAAGGTCAAAATTCCATTCTACACAGGCTCCGGCTGGTATGCCTACACATACAAGCTGCATCTGCAGGGCTGTCAGAACTGGTTCCAGGAGGTTCAGGGCGTGCCAAAGAAGCTGCTCCTCGCCGGCCCTGCGCATCTGGAACGGCCGTTCCACTCGTTCCACGACGAGATCCTGCGCTGGTACGACCACTGGCTTAAGGGCAAGGACACCGGCATCCTCGACGAGCCACCCGTAAAAGTCTGGGTCATGGGCGAGAACAAGTGGCGTTACGGCCGCGACTGGCCATTGCCCGAAACACAATGGGCCAAGCTCTATTTGCACAGCTGGGGGCGACTTAAGCCCGAGCCCTATGTGCCGGGCGCGCGCAATGGGCGGCTCGAGCCCGACACTTTTGTGCAGATGCCGCCGACGCAGACCAACGACATCCAGCGCTTGCGCTACATGACCGACCCGCTCCCGGAGGACACGCTCGTCATCGGCCCGCTGGCGCTTCAACTATTCGCCGCCATCGACCAGGACGACACCAACTGGATTGTCATCGTGAAAGACGTCGGCCCTGATGTTTCAGTGCGTACTGCGCGCCCGGGCGAAGCCGACGTCCCGGACGACCTTCCCGAACGGGAGTTGACGCGCGGTTGGCTGAAGGCTTCCCACCGAGCAATCGACCCGGCGCGCTCCAAGCCGTGGCGGCCGTGGCATCCGCTCACCCGCGCCGCGCAAAAGCCGGTCGAGCCCGGCAAGATCGAGGAATACCAGATCGAGATCCTCTCGACCGGCAATTTGTTCAAGGCCGGTCATCGCATCTGCGTCGATATCACCAGCCTCGACCTGCCGAGCGGCCCCGCCGGCGCCCACGACGTGGAATATGCGCCCTATCACATCTGCAACAGCAAGACGGTTGTACATAGGGTGTACCATGACGAGCAACATCCCAGCCATCTCGTGCTGCCGATAATTCGTTCGGCGTGATGTAGTAGGGGCTGTCCAGATATCGTTCATCTATCTGCTCGCGCGGCCCAAGATGTGACATGCCGATCAAATGGATATGATCGATGGTCAGCCCGGTAGCTTGCTGCGACAGCGCGTCAATTGCCGGCGTATTGAATAGTTTGTGGTACCGGATGATCCAACGCCAATTCAGGCTTTGCTGTTGCCAAATAAACTGGCGATGCGAAACTCGCATTAGCTCGAGGTGAATTTTCTTTCCGCCCACCAGCCTTGCGTATATTTCGCCTTCGCCGGACGGTCTCCACGTAGGACATTGAAGGCAGAAGTTGCGTTTGCGCGGCGCCGCGCGCGATATCGATGAGTGCCTGGCCGAGCACGTACCCTTTGGCCCCAGGCGAATAGGCAAGCCAGCCACGTCCGACCAGATTCTTGAGCAACTGACTCAAGCTGCTTTTCGGGATGCCCATGACATCGGCGATCTCAGCGTGCGACATTTCCCGTCCCCACCGCCCGAGCAATTCGAACAAGGTCAGGACGCGGTCAGCCGATTTGACGGTCGCACGGCTGGGAGGGCCGTTCCCCATCTCTTCGGCATCTTTAGTAAGTTTGGACACCAAGGCCCCTCGCCCATCGAACAAATCGTGAGTGAACCGGCGCGGCGCCGGTCAGATTGCCATATTAGCCCCATCGACAGCGAGAGCATGCCCGGTCACGTACGAGGCAGCGTCGGAGCAGAGAAAAAGCGCCACATTGGCCACTTCCGCCGGCCTGCCAAAGCGTCCGATCGGATGCTGCGCCAACAGAATTTCCTCGAGCCCCGGTACCTTCACGAAGACGCCCTCCCTTGTCATCGGGGTTTCGATGACGCCCGGCATGATCGCGTTCACCCTGATGTTCTTCGTGGCATAATCGAGCGCGGTTGCCCGCGTCAGCCCAAGTATGCCAGCCTTCGACGCACAATAGGCCGGCATGTTGTATTGCGCGACTTGGCCCAGAGCCGAGGAAGTGTTGACGATTGCGCCGCCGCCGGTTTGCAGCATGGCCCGAACCTCGTGCTTCATGCAGAGGAATATGCTGGTCAGATTGATGCGAATGACGCGTTCCCATTCGGCGAGGCTGAAATTTCCCACCGGCTCCGAAAGATCGCTGATGATGCCCGCGTTATTGAAGGCGCAATCGAGCCTTCCAAAGCTCTCCACCGCACTGTTGACGACCTTTTCGACGAACGGCTCCGACGAGATGTCGCCGCTCAGAAAGTGCGCGGAACCACTTGCCCGCATCACTTGGTCGATGGTTTCCTGACCCCGTGCCGCGTCGCGGTCGGTAAGAGTCAGGCGGGCCCCGGCCTTGGCGAAAAGCAGGGCAGCCGCCCGGCCGATGCCACCGGCAGCGCCGGTGATGATGACGGATCGGTTCGTGAGTGATCCTTCCACGGATTTTCCCCCTTGTTCATATACGTAACTATGTGCGCAACGGCATACTATACCATCGAGGGCATGCAGGGGCATGTGCCGCAGCATCGCGAGGTGTTTCCAAGTCTCACTGTGCGCGAGCATCTCGCCATCGCGATTCGGCCAGGCCGCTGGACCCAGGAGGCGGTATTTGGCCTGTTCCCGCGGCTCGCTGAGCGGCGCAACAGCTTGGGACGTCATCTCTCCGGCGGCGAGCTGCAGATGCTGGCGATCGCGCGCGCGTTGCTGACCAATCCGAGCGTGCTCCTGATGGATGAGCCGTCGGAAGGGCTGGCGCCGGTCGTGGTCGAGCAGCTGGTCAGCGCGATCCAGAATGTCGTGAGCGACAGCGCGCTGGCCGTGCTGCTGGTCGAGCAGCGCATCGACATCGCGCTCGACATTTCGCGCAGCTGCCTTGTCATGGACCGCGGCCGCGTCGTGCATGAAGGCATCAGCGCCGCCATGCGCGGCGGCGCCGATAACCTGGCGGAGTTGCTTGGCCTTAACCTCTGGATGAGTTTACGCGTATGTACTGCAACCTCTGAATGAGTTTACGCGCATGTAACTGCGTTCCCTTGCCCGATCGGCGCTCCCGAAATCCGACCGCGCACTCATATTTATCCCTTGTCATAGGAACTTGATTTGAATATGTCTATGAATATGTTCATGGAAAGTCGCCGTGTGTAGCTAACCGTACCAAACGCACAAATACAAGCCCTTAGCCCTTAGCCCTTAGCCCTTAGCCCTTAGCCCTTAGCCCTTAGCAATTGTGAGGGTCATGAGGAGGAAATAAGATCATGCTGGACACCAAAAAGTCAGGCCGGAGAGGCCATCGATCGAATGCTGGGCTCTCGCGGCGCGGTTTCGTTACCGCCGCCGCCGCCGGGGCGGCACTGCCGCTCATCTCAGGCCGCGGAGCGTGGGCCGCCGATTCTGAAAATGTAATCCGGGTGGGATTCGTTAGTCCTCGCACGGGCAATCTCGGCTTGTTTGGGGAAGGGGATGGATATCTTATCGACGAGTGCCGGAAGGCGCTCAAGGGCGGTGTGCAAATCGGAGCAAAGACGTACAAGATCGATCTGCTGGATCGCGATTCTCAGTCAGATCCGGCGCGAGCAGCGCAGTTGGCAAAGGGCCTGATCAGCGACAATAAGCTCGATTTCATGCTGGTGACATCTACCCCTGAGGTGGTGAATCCGGTTGCCGACGCCTGTGAAGCAGCTGGCGTTCCCTGCCTTTCGACCGTGATGCCTTGGGAGGCGTGGTATTTCGGCCGAGGCGCCAAACCCGGTCAGCCGTCGCCATTCAAGTGGTCATTTCATTTCAGCTTTGGTGGCGCTGAGTTTTCCGCAACGTACATCTCTGAGTGGAATATGATTCCGACGAACAAAAAGATTGGCGTGATGTACCCCAACGACGCTGACGGCAACGCGATTCGCGGATTTCTTCCAGAGGCGTTCAAAAAGGCTGGCTTTACCGTCGTCGATCCCGGTCCTTTCGAAGACGGCACTACTGACTACTCAGCGCAGATCACGACGTTCAAGAAAGAGCAGTGTGAGATCATCAATGCGGTGGTATTGCCTCCTGATTTCGCGACCTTCTGGCGGCAGGCAGCACAACAGGGCCTCACAAAAACTGTGAAGATTATTCAGCCGGCGAAGGCTGGCACCTCGCCGACTGAAATAAACGCGCTCGGCCAGCTCGGGTTTAATGTGTGTGCCTGCGCACCCTGGAACACGGCATATCCCTACAAGTCGCCAGTGACCGGAATGACTTCGAGAGAATTAACGGATAGGTACGAGAACGCATCGGGCCGACAGGTGACGCAGATTTTAGGTTGCAGCATGGCGGTATTTGATGCCGGCATAGCGGCGCTTAAATCGAGCGGCAATCCACTCGACAAAGCAGCCCTTGCAAAGTCGATCAGCACCTTGAAGACGATTACCACAGTCGGCGAGATTGATTTCAACACCGGGCCGATGCCTCACGTCATCGCCACCACTCGATTTGTGGGAACACAATATCAGAAGACGAAGCCGGGAAGTAAGTTCAAAGTGGACGCGGTCGTTGTCGAGAACTCGGAAGACCCCAATGTGCCACTCGGCGCCAAGCTAATTCCGTACAATACAGGCATGTGACATCGGTCCTCTTAATCCCGGCTTGAACGCGTCCTCCGGGTACTTGGGCTCGGCTTGTGCGGCGTTACGCAAGGCCACGTTGGGACGCGGAAACGGCGCATCGGTGTGCTTGTGCCGGACGCGGTCTTTGCGCTGGACCGCGCCGTGACCCGCAGAACTGGGCGGTGCTCGCATTCGACGCGTCTTGCGAAGTTGAAATCTGTCTCCCGCGGGATTGCGAGTGCATTATTCTTGGTGAGTAAGCGAGAAGAGACCAATGAATGTCCATTGAACGACGAATCGGCGTCTCGTTGTAGACTTAAGGCACTGCGCAGATCGCTGGGAGGAATAGTCATGCAGAGTCCCGACTACAACAGCCCGGCGAGTTATCTCTGAGCGGGAAGAGCTACGGCGTGGTTGGCGTGTGAGCGGCCGTCTGAAGCAAGTTCGCTGTTGATTAAATCGGAAGGGTCTCATGGCGGGCGGGACAAGGAGAAGATAGGGGCCGTGACTATAGAGTCGCCAACACCCATTCTGTCGGCTAGCTCAATCAACAAGAGTTTCAACGCGCTGGTTGTTTTGAACGGGGTAAGCTTTGTCGTCGGCGAACGTGAGGCGGTCGGCATCGTCGGTCCCAATGGCGCTGGCAAGACCACGCTGCTCAATGTTCTCGCCGGCGCCTACCAACCGAACACCGGGACAGTTACGTTTCGTGGTCAGGATATTACGGGCCTTCCGGTCGAGGATCGCTGCCGCAAAGGGATCGCAAGGTCCCATCAAATCCCACGACCGTTCGGAGGGATGACTGTTTTCGAGAACCTCTTCGTTGCTGCAACTAACGGCGGTGGGTTTCGGCGCGACGAAGCTTATGATCGTTGCATCGACGCCCTCAAGCTTTGCGGCATGGTGCAACTTGCCAATCGTCGAGCGGAAGCACTGGGACTTCTGGATCGCAAGCGATTAGAGCTCGCGCGCGCGGTCGCTACTGATCCGGTCGTGTTGCTTTTGGACGAAATTGGAGCAGGTCTTACCGACGCTGAGGCATCAGAACTGGTGGAGACGATCCAGACCATCCGCCGGCGAGACGTCGCAATCGTATGGATTGAGCATATCGTTCACCTGTTGCTCCAAGTCTCTGAGAGGCTTGTGTGTATGAATGCCGGTACGATCGTCGCCGATGGCGACCCGCAGAAAGTGATGTCCGATCGTACGGTGATCGATGCCTATCTGGGGGGCAACGTTGAATGAGTCTACTTTCAATCAGCGCACTGGATATCCGGCATGGATTGCTGCGGGCCGTTCGCGAGGTAACCTTTCAAGTCGGCCAAGGAGAGACGGTCGCTTTGATTGGCGCCAACGGCGCCGGCAAAACTACCCTTCTTCGCGCAATAGCAGGTGCGCATCGGGCGTCGCGCGGTCAAATTCATCTCGACGGATTAGATGTTACGAGTATGCCGGCCTATCAGCGCGTTACTATGGGGATCGCGTTGGTACCAGAAGGACGCCGGCTTTTTGCCGCCATGACCGTTGAAGAGAATCTGCAGCTCGCTCGCGCAAGCGGGCGTCAAGGAGATTGGACAGTCGATCGTGTAATGGACACTTTTCCGATGCTCAAAGCGCGGCGTAAAGCCCGTTGCGGTACGCTTTCAGGCGGCGAGCAACAAGCGACCGCGATTGGACGCGCGTTGATGACTAACCCACGCGTGCTGCTGCTTGATGAAGTTTCGCTGGGACTGTCTCCGTTGGCTGTCGATCTTGTCTACAAATCAGTCGAATCTCTCATTGCATCGGGAGCGACGATTCTGCTTGTCGAACAAGATCTGAAACGGTCGCTGAAAGTCGCGAACAGGGTCATGTGCATGTTGGAGGGACGCATCGTCATCGAAGGCGACGCCAAAACTCTAACGCGGGAGCAAATTACCGATGCATATTTTGGGCACCACCACAAGCGTTCTCAAGCGGAGAAAGCGTCATGAGCTTTCTCGGCGCCGTCATTGACGGCGTGCTGCTCGGCGGTTACTACGCCATGATCGCCTGCGGTTTGTCTTTTATGTTCGGTATAATGAAAATAATTAATCTGGCGCACGGAAGCTTAGCCATCGTGGCAGCCTTCATGCTTTGGACCATTGCAGAAAGACTGGGATACAATCCGTTTTTAGCATTGATCGTTGTGCTACCGGCGATGGGCTGTCTCGGATGGCTTCTGCAGCGCGCCGTATTAGAACGTAGTGCGCGATCGGGTGAATTGGTGCCAATTCTCAGCACGTTCGGATTGGCGATCGTGGTGGAAAACAGCTTGTTTGAGTACTTTGGAGCCGACACTCGCTCTCTCGCGCCATATGTCGGTTCCCTCTCCTACGACAGCTTTGATATCGGAGCAGGGTTGTATGTCGGGGAGTTGGCGGTGCTAACGTTCGCTGTCGCGATCCTGTTGTTGGGTGGCCTCCAATTGTTCCTCACCTACACTCCACTTGGATGCGCCATCCGAGCTACAGCTGAGGATCCGGACACAGTAGAGCTCGTCGGAGTTAATTCTCGATTTGTCAACGCGGTCGCCGCAGCGATTGCGCTTGTCACCGTCGGCCTTGCCGGCCTGTTCCTGGGCTTGCGGTCGAGTTTTGATCCTTACGTCGGATCGATGCAGCTCATTTTCGCATTCGAAGCGGCTGTTATTGGTGGGACCGGAAGTCTGTGGGGAACATTGGGGGGCGGTATCGTTCTGGGCATCGCCCAAACCTTTGCAGCCCACCTTCATCCCCAGGGCTTCTTGCTGGCAGGGCATGGAGTATTTCTCTTGGTTCTCGTCGGGCGCTTGTATTTTTCGGGGCACTATCTTCGCGCTCTCCTCAAATTAAAACTCGGGTAGCTTCCGTGGACGCTCATTCCGACCTCTCGATACAGCGATGGACTAGTCTTTCGCTCGGCGTCGCGATCGTCGTCGCAGTCCTGTTTGTCTTGCTTGCTGTTGGCCCGGCCTTCCTGCCGCGTACCATTCTAGACAAGTTGACCGTGTTGTTCATCTATGTGTGTCTTGCCGCTATGTGGAATGCGCTAGCAGGCTATGGCGGAATGATCTCGGCGGGGCAGCAAGCATTCTTCGGCCTCGGTGGGTACCTCGCGATCAGACTTTCCGAATGGGGCATTTGGCCTTA
This sequence comes from Xanthobacteraceae bacterium, assembly GCA_049522435.1. Classification (GTDB taxonomy): domain Bacteria; phylum Pseudomonadota; class Alphaproteobacteria; order Rhizobiales; family Xanthobacteraceae; genus BOG-931. Next base: position 13,402 of record JBEKNW010000018.1, on the reverse strand, counting down.
TCCGGCCCTGATCGCTGCGGCGGCGCTCGCGGGACTATCCGCGTTGCCAATCTCTGCGATCGTTCTGCGACTTCGCGCCGGCGAGTTCGCGATTGGCATGTGGATTATTGCAGAATGCGTCCGGCTCCTCGTCAATCTCGATCCGGTCATTCAGGGAGATACAGGCCGCTCGTTGATTGCACTCTCGACCTTCGATGCTGCGGAGCGACGTATATTCACATACTGGATGGCTCTGGCCTCAATGGGCATCATGCTTGGAATAATTTTTCTGCTGCTTCGAAGCCGGCTAGGTTCGTCGATTCAGGCGATCCGTGACAATGAGGAAGCGGCAGCGTCGGTCGGAGTAAGAGTGTTGGTTGCCAAGCGCATAATTTTCATGATCGCCGCCGTCGGGTGTGCGCTCGCTGGCGCGCTGTGGCTAGCCACGTTTACTAGCTTCCAGCCTCGAAGCTTTTTCGGCATCCAGTGGAGCGCATACATGATATTCATGGTGCTGGTCGGCGGCATCGGACGCTTCGAAGGGCCGATCCTCGGCGCAATCATCTTCTTCCTTATTGAAACCTGGTTCGGGACGTCTGGCGTATGGTACCTCATCATGCTCGGTCTTACCGCTCTGCTCTTCTCAATATTCCTGCCCAAAGGCATCTGGGGGTATTTTGAGGATCGCTTCCACGTTTCCTTACTTCCTGTGGGCTACCGAGTACAAACGTTTGTCAGTGGTCCCGATCGCCGGCTCGGCGAACCATTTAATTAGGGCAGGGCGAGATCCGACTCAGCAGGGCGGGCACGTTCCGAGCACCGGAAATATATCGGAGGAAGCCATGACGCAGCGCTTGAAAGATAAGGTCTGCATCATCACCGGAACCGGCGACGGCATGGGCCGTGCGGCAGCGCTGCTGTTTTGCTCCGAAGGTGCCAAGGTCGTGGGCTGCGACATCAACGCGCAAAAAGCCGAGCTGACCATTCGCGACGTAAAAAGCGCCGGAGGGCAGATGGTGTCGCTGCATCCTGCTGATTTGACTCAGCAGGCCATGTGTGACGCGCTCGTTAGTCTTGCACTCAAGACCTACGGCGGCATTGACGTCCTCTACAACAATGCCGCGATCGCGTATTTCGGCTGGATGAATGAATTCACTGTCGAAGAATTTGTGCGCGGGATCAACGAAGAACTCGTCATTGTTTTTCGGTTGTGCAAAACCGTGTGGCCGCACCTCGTGGCGCGTGGCGGCGGCTCCATCATCAATGTCGCCTCGACCTCTGCCAAGATCGCCTACAAGGCGCTGCCCGGCATCGCTCATACGGCGGCCAAGGGCGGCGTCCTCGCCATGACGCGGCAGCTCGCGATGGAAGGCGGCAAGCACAATATCCGCGCCAACACCATTTCGCCCGGCCTGATAGAGACTGGGCAAACGCGAGAGTCTTTAAAGCTTCCCGAATTCCGCGATCCGATGATCGATAAGCTGATGCTGGGCCGGGTCGGCCAGCCGGAGGAGGTGGCGCCTGCCGCGCTGTTCCTTGCCTCCGATGAAAGCTCGTTTGTGACCGGCGCGGACATCGCCGTCGATGGCGGCACAACAGCGTGGTAAAAACAGGGCTCACGTTTTCGTCGATCCATAGCAGTTTGTGTGCGCGGGCGCTTGACCGACCTCTAGCAGGCTGCTGAAAAAGTCTTTTTCACCGTGAACATAGTCGAATCCAGAGGTGAACGGATTGGAATCGGACCGGGAACATTGTTCTCTTTTTCAGCAGCCTGCTAGACCATTTAGAATTCGGATATACTCGAATTTGGTGGATTGCGCACATTACTTTGTAGCAAAAGATGCTGCTTCATCCGATTCGGCGCATTCGCCTTAAGAAAACCTCGACCTCAATCGTCGCTTTGATCGGCGTTCAAGGCACAAGGCGAACGCCGTGTATCAATTGCAGCCGCAGCCGCCGTGCGATTGCCATAGGGCATACCACAATGAGTAGCTGACGTGACGTGAATTTGGGACGGCCGATCCGCCTGCACCGCAACAGCCAAAAAATCCCAAACCGAGATCAACCTGCGCAAGTTGGGTCAGGACCCGACGAAGGGCTTCATCGTCGCGCCCTCGGCAGCGTTCCGCAGATTGCGCCGCCGCTGCAGCCAGACGCCGATCTGGCCGACGATGCCGCGGCGGAAGGCAAGCACGCAGGCGGTGAAGATGGCCCCCTGGATGACGCTCACCCAAGAGCCAAGCCCAGCGAGATAATGCTCCATCGCCACGACCACGAAGGCGCCGACCACGGGGCCAAGCACGGTTCCCATGCCGCCCACCAGGGTCAGCAGGACCACAGCGCCCGAAGCCTGGAAGTCGATATCGCTCAAGGTCGCAAGCTGGAAGGTCAGCGCCTTCAGCGAGCCGGCGAGACCGGCCAGCAAGGACGATAGCGCGAACGCCATTAGCTTGAAGCGGTCGACGCGATAACCCAGCGAAACGGCGCGCGCCTCGTTGTCGCGGGTGGCCTTGAGCACCAGCCCGAACGGAGAGTGGATGATGCGGTATATCAGGAAGAAAGCGGCGACGAAGACGGCATAGACGAAGTAGTACATCGTCATATTGTTACCGAGATCGATCATTCCCAGCAGATGCCCCCTGGGCACACCCTGGATGCCGTCCTCGCCGTGGGTGAATTTGGCCTGAAGCGCGAAGAAGTACACCGTTTGCGCCAAGGCCAGGGTGATCATGGCAAAGTATAGGCCCTGCCGGCGGATCGCCAGCCAGCCGAACGCGGTACCAAGAACCCCGGCCACGGTCATGCCCGCCAGGATGGCGAGTTCGGGGGGCATCCCCCACGCCTTGACGAGATGGGCCGTGACGTAGGCGGCCATCCCGAAGAAAGCCGCGTGGCCGAACGACATCAGGCCGACATAGCCGACGAGAAGATTGAAGGAGCAAGCGAACAGCGCGATGCAAAGTGCCTTGATGAGCAGAAACGGATAGACGGCAAAAGGAGCGGCCAGCCCGAGCGCCGCCAACGCCCACCACAACACCGGCGCGACGCGATCGGATCCGGTGTCGGAACCGGTGCCGGCGGCTGCGGCGTGTGTTCCGCCCGAAAACAGCTGCGCCGGCCGGGCGAGGATCACCATCGCCATGATGACGAAGATCACCGTGTTGGAGAATGCGCCGTAGAACACCTTGGTCAGGCCCTCGACCACACCAAGCGCGAGGCCGGCTAGAATCGACCCGCCGATCGATCCCATGCCACCGATGACCACCACCGCGAACACGGTGACCAGCAATCCCGAACCCATCTGCGGGCTGACCTGGTAGATGGGCGCGGCCAGGGTCCCGGCCAAAGCTGCCAGACCCACGCCGAGGGCATAGGTCAGGGTCACCAGACGGCGCACGTTGATGCCGAAGGTGAGGACGATGTCGGGCCTCTCAGTGGCGGCGCGCAGATAGGCGCCGAGCTTCGTCCGTTCAATAATCAGCCAGGTACCGATGCAGACCGCTACAGAGATGCCAAGAGCCCAGGCCCGGTACATCGGCAAGACCATGAAGCCCAGATTCGTGGCACCTGACAGTGCGGCCGGAATGGCATAGGGCCGCCCGGCCGAACCGAAGAAGTTGCGGAACACCCCTTCGATGACGAGGGCAAGACCGAAGGTCAGCAGCAGTCCGTAAAGCGGGTCGATGTCGTAGACGTGGCGAATGAGCGCGCGTTCCAGCACCAGCCCTGCGACCGCGACGGTCAGCGGCACCAGCACGAGCGACGGCCAGAAGCCTATTCCCAGATATTGCAGCGCCATCCACGTACAGAAGGCGCCCAGCATGTAGAAGGCGCCGTGCAGGAAATTAATGATGTTCAGCATGCCGAAAATGATCGCCAGCCCCATGCTGAGCATGGCGTAGAAGGCGCCGTTGATCAGGCCGAGGAGGAGTTGCGGCCAGATGAACGCAAGCGGGACGCCCAGGATGGTGTGCATTTACACGCTCAAGAATTTTTTGATGCGATCAAAATCGCGTAGCAGATCGGCATTGTTCAGCATCTCGACGATGCGGCCGTCCTCGACGATGTAATGCCGGTCGGCATAGCGCGACGCGAATGCGAAATTCTGCTCGACGAGCAGGATGGTAAACCCGCGTTGCTTCAGTTTGTCGAGAACGGCACCGATCTCCTCGATGATGATCGGTGCCAAGCCCTCGGTTGGCTCGTCGAGCAGTAGGATGGTCGCTCCGGTTCTCAGGATGCGGCCGATGGCCAGCATCTGCTGCTCGCCGCCCGACAGGCGGTTGCCTCCGCTCCTCAGCCGCTCCTTGAGATTGGGAAACAGCTCGTAGATTTCCGCCAACGACAGCCCGCCCGGGCGCAAGACTGGCGGAAGTTCCAGGTTCTCGGCGACGGTGAGATTGCTGAAGATCGCCCGTTCGTCGGGACAATAGGCCAAGCCGAGCCGGGCAATGCGGTCCGCCGTGAGGCCAATGGTTTCGGCGCCGTCGACCCGAATCGTACCGGTTCGCCGCCGCACCAGACCGATCACCGAGCGCAGAATCGTCGTCTTGCCAGCGCCGTTGCGCCCGAGCAGCGTCACCACTTCGCCGCGGCGGACGGAAAAGTCGATACCCTGGAGCACATGCGACGCGCCGTAATACGCATGCAAATCGCGGACGTCCAACAGCGCATCGCCGGGGTTCGCCTCAGGCATGACCCTTCCCGAGATAGGCACCCAGCACCCGCGGGTCTGCCGACACCGTGGCATAGTTCCCCTCGCACAGTACCTCGCCGCGGTGCAGCACGGTGATGGTGTCGCACAGGCTGGAGACGACCCCAAGATTGTGCTCAACCATCAGTACGGTGCGGCCGGCGCCCGCGCTGCGGATCAGTTCCGCGATGCGGTCGATGTCTTCGTGGCTTACGCCGGCGGTGGGCTCGTCGAGTAGCAGCAGCCGCGGATCCAGAGCCAGGGTGGTGGCAACTTCCAGCGCCCGTCGGCGACCATATGAGAGCTCGCCCGCCGGCCGGTCCCGCCAGGCCTGCAAGCCGACTGCCTCCAACAGCGAGTCCGCGCGCTCGTTGAAGGATTTGAGATAGCGGTCGGAGCGCCAGAACCGCCAGACGATGCCATGATCGCGCTGCAAGGCGACGAGGAGGTTTTCCAACACCGTCAGCATGGGAAACACCGCCGAGATCTGGAAACTGCGCGCGATTCCCTGATTGGCGATCGCGGCGGCGTTGGCGGCAGTGATGTCGCGGCCCTCGAAGATGATGGCGCCCGAGGACGGCTTGACGAACTTGGTGAGCAGGTTGAAGCAGGTGGTCTTGCCGGCCCCGTTAGGACCGATCAGGCCGTGGATGGTGCCGCGGCGGACTTTTAGGTCGACCCCCTTCAACGCGTCGAGGCCGCCGAAGCGCTTGGAAAGTCGCCTGGTTTCGAGGATGTACCCATCGGAAGGCTGCATTACCACCGCAGCGCACTCCACCGCGATCCCGGAGCATACGCCGATCGGCTCCGACGCGGAACCGACTCGGGAGGTGGTAGCGTCACCACCTCAATCCGCTGTCCGGGCGGCCTCCCGCTCCGTTCGACCCTGGCAGGATCGGAAGAAACGGAAGGGGCCCCGACCACGGGGTTCCGGTTTCACTGCTTCAACAGCGGACACTGGCTTTCGGCGACAGGACGGAAGGCGTCTTCACCCTTGATGACGGCGATATTGTCGAAGTAGTCGTAAGGCTCCTTGACGTCGGACGGCTTCCTGACGCGGACGACATGCACGTCCGCCAAAAGGCGGCCGTCAGCACGGAAACGCGCTCCCTTGGCATAAAAGTCGTCGAGCGGCATCTCCTTCATCTTCGCCACCACCGTCTCGGCGTCGAGGGTTCCCGCCGCCTGAACCGCCTCAAGGTAGTGGCGGATGACGCTGTAGAAGCCGAAGTGGCCGGGCACCGGCGGCATGTGGAGGTCGTAGCGGGCCATGAACTTCTTGCTCCACGCCATCATGGCGGGCGAACTGTTCCATTCGCCGAGTGACGCGAACTCAAGACCCTGGGCCGTCTTCAGGCCCATGGCCTCAATGTCGTTGATGAACACGAGCAACCCAACCAGTTTCTGGCCGCCCGAGGCCAGGCCGAACTCCGAGGCCTGTTTCATCGCCGCGCTGAAATCGGTGGCGGAGTCGGCGAAGGCGACCACCTTGGCCCCCGACATTTGCGCCTGGAGAAGCTGCGACGCGAAATCGGTGTTGTTGAAGGGATGGACGGCTGAACCCAACACTTTGCCGCCCGCCGCCGTCACCATCTTGGTGGTGTCGTTTTGAAGCGCATGGCCGAAAGTGTAATCGGCGGTAACGAAGAACCAGGAGTCGCCGCCGGCCTTGGTGACCAGAGTCCCGATTGTCTTGGCGAGGGCATAGGTGTCGATGTTCCAGTAGACGCTCTTCGGCGTACAGGCCTTGTTCGACAGTTCCGAAGACGTGCCGTTGACGTTGAGGAACGCGGCGTTGCGATCGCGCACGATGTCCTGGACGGCGAAGGCCACCGAGGAGTTTCCGCCCTCGGCGATGGCGGAAACGTTATAGCGCTCGATCCATTCGCGCGCGATCGTCGCCCCGATATCGGCCTTGTTCTGGTGATCGGCGGGCATGATCTCAACCGGCCGCCCGAGCACCTTGCCGCCGAAATCCTCGACCGCCATTTGGGCGCCCAGAATGGAGCCGTTGCCGTCGGCGCCGCTGAACACGCTGGACCGGTCGACCAGAACCCCGATCCGTACCGGTTCGGTGGACTGGGCCTGCGCCGTCGCGCTGAAACCGGCCAACAAAATCGACATCACGAGAAACTTCCGCATGACATACCCTCCCTGGACATTCATTGAAGGAAGTGGCCCGACGACAGCGGTTACCGCCGCTTCCCGACTGCTGACACAAGTCCGTTCCCGAGCCGTGGCCAACCGATGCGCCAAGATCGCGGCGGCCGTACGCCATCATCTCGTCCGGGACCAAACCACAGATGACGGTACCTCCCCTGGGCCCCGAGCGCCGCGTCGGACGTGCCTTCCGCGCACCGGCGTCGCCACCCGCCAGCCCCCGGCGTCACTTTCCAGACGCCGAAAATTAATTATTGAACAGTCAGTATGTAAATTTTACGCTTTGCCGGCCGCGCACACAATAGACCTTGGCTGCGGTTCAGCTGCGGTTCGCAGAATTTCGGAGGTTTGCTGTGTGCCGCGATCGCGAGGGGCTGTGCAAAAGGCCGTAAAAACACCCAAGACGCTCGGACGACCGCCGAGAATCAAGAGTTCGGCCAACGGGGACTCGACCCACGAGCAGTTGCTGGCGGTGGCGGAAAAAGTGTTCGCCGAACACGGGTTCGCCGGGGCGTCCTTCCGCACTTTGGGCAACGCCCGCCGGACTTTCGAACGCCGCCATCCTCTACTATTTCCCCTCCAAGAAGAAGCTTTACGCGGCGGCGCTGGCGCGCGTCGAGGAGAGCTTCAGCGCGGGCCTGGCGGGCCTGGCCGGCCTGGATTGCGGCGGCAATCCGCTGGATCGCATCTCGCGCATCGTCGACTATCAACTCGCTTGGGGCCGCGATCATCCGGGCTACGTGCAGATCATGATGCGAGACTTGGTTGAGAACCGGGACCGCCTTCCCTTCGCGCGCAAGATGGCTATGGAGCAATCGATGTCCATCATCCGGCGCGCCTGCCTCGACGTGCATGCGACCGGTCGGCTCGGCGATCTCGATCCGACCATGCTGGAATACACGTTCAACGGCGCAATCATCTACTTCCAGGTCGCCCCGCCGACGCTAAGCCGTCTGCTCGACAGCCCGGATTGGAACGCGCTTGAACGGGACTTCACCGCGGCCATCCACGGCGTGCTGCGGCGCTGCATCGGCGAACGCTGACGGCCCTCCAGGCGTTCGCCCGTTTCGGGTGGCCGGTCGCCCGCCCGCCGCTGCGTCGCTTCTTTAGTCTGGAGGCAGCCGTATGCGGGCGGCGGCGAACAGCTCGTCGAAAACGTCGTCGGGCAGGATGTCGCGACATATAAAATACGGATCGCCGCCGCCGGCCACGAGGCGATCGAGCCGCTCACGCGCGCCGAAGTCGTTCCAAAAGCCTTCGCGGAGCCGAGCCTCCACAAGTTCGACGACCTCCATTGCGATTTCGCCGACCCCGGTAATGCGTCCGCCTCCGGCGGCCGAAAGACGGGACTCGATGGCGTCCGCCAGCTCCTCGACGCCGGCGCCGGCGGTGGCCACCGTCTTCACCACGGCAGGGGCCAAATGCCCTTCGGCGGCGACCCTGGTGATGCGCAGCATCGCGTCGATGTCGGCAACAACCTGATCGGCCCCGCTGCGATCCGCCTTGTTGACGATAAAAACGTCGGCGATCTCCATCATGCCCGCCTTGATAGCCTGGAGGCCGTCGCCCTGGCCGGGCACGCAAAGCACCAGAGTCACGTCAGCAACGCGCAAGACATCGACCTCGTCCTGTCCCGCCCCGACGGTTTCGACCAAGATCAGATCGAAGCCGAAAGCATCGAGAATGCGGACTGCATCGCGGGTCGCGCGGGAGAGACCGCCGTGCGCGCCGCGGGTGGCCATGGAGCGGAGGAACACCCCAAGGCGATCCAATTCCGTCATACGGATGCGATCACCCAGAATGGCGCCGCCGGAAAACGGGCTCGACGGATCGATGGCGAGGATGCCGACCCGGCGGCCGCGCCCGGCAAAGATGGCGGCAAGTCGGCCGGTAAGGGTGCTCTTGCCGGTTCCCAGGCTGCCGGTGATGCCGACGACGCGCGCCTTTCCGGTCGCCATAAAGACCTGATGCATCGCCTCTTGCCAACCCGGCACCCGCGCCTCGACCAGGCTGATCATGCGGGACAGGGCGCGGCGATCGCCCCGCGCCACGCCGGTCAACAGCGCCGGCCAGTCGGGGCTCGCCACCTCGCCCTGCGCCCCGCCGGTCACCTCACGCCGTCCCGGCCCGCGCACGACGATCCGTGGCCAGCGCCGAGATGCAGTCAACAATGGCGGCCGATGCGGAACCGGAACCGAAAACGGCGGCGACGCCCAGCGCCGTCATCGCCTTGGCGTCCTCGCCCGTGATGATCGAGCCGCCGAGGACCACCGGCGCATCCACCTGCCGTTCGCACAGGAGGGCCATCAGTTCCGGAAGATAGTCGAGGAACTCCCACGAATGACAGCTGATGCCGATGACGTCCACATCCTCGTCGACGGCGGATCGAAGAATCGTGCTCGGAGTCTGGAAGCGTCCGACGTAGACCACCTCGAAGCCGGCGTCGCGCAGCAGCCCGGCGATGGCGACAGCTCCCAGTTCGTGCTGATCCGTACCCAGTATGGCGAGAAGCATGCGTCCCTTGATCATCTCCGTCCCCCCTAGATCGGCGGCTGCAACGCACCGAACGGATCGTAGGGCTCGCCGTAGGCCATGCGGATGACGCCCGCGATCTCGCCCATGGTCGCGCCCGCATCTAGCGCCTCCATCACCGGCGGCACCAAGTTCACCGTTCCCTCGGCGACGGCGAGGACACTGCGCAGCGCAGCACCCGCCTTCGCTTGGTCGCGGCGCGCCCTGAAGTCCCTCACCGCCTGCGCGCGCTGGCGATACGGGCGTATCTTGCGCTCGGAGACATCGCGCAGCAGCGTGTCGCTTTCCGGCACGATCCGGTGGACATTGACCCCGACCAGCGGACGCTCACCGCTCTCGACCTGCTGGAGATGGCGGCGCATCTTGTCGTCGAAGAACTGGCGAAACCAGCCCGATTCGTCGAGGTCGCGCGGGTGGCCGCGCGCCTCGATGTCGAGGACCATATGCCAGATGCGCTTTTCCATTTCGGCGGTCAGCGCCTCGACGAAATAGGAGCCGCCGAGCGGATCGACGACCTTGGCCGCTCCGGTCTCGAGATCGATGATCTGCTGCGTGCGCAGCCCGACCAGATGGGCCTCGGCGGTGGGCGTGCGGTAGGCCTCGTCGAAGGTCGATATCTCCATCGCCTGTGCCCCGGCGAGCACCAGCGACAGAGCCTGGGTGGTACCGCGGACGATGTTGTTGGCGAGCTGCTGCGTCGTCATCGTCAGGCCCGAGGTATGGCTAGTGATCACCACCGACCACGAACGCGGGTCCTTGGCCCCGAATTCGTCGCGGATCATGCGCGCGAACAAACGGCGGGTCGCCCGAATCTTTGCGATCTCCTCAAAGAACTCCATGCCGCAGTTGACCAGGACGACGATGCGCGGCGCGAAGGAGTCGATATCGACGCCGCGACCCAGCATCTCGCGCACCAGATGGCGGATTTCGACGAAGCCCAGCGCCATTTCCTCCACCGGGTTGAGGCCCGACTCGCTGAAAAAGTAAGTGTCCTCGACGTAGGCGTGGAATTTGGGCATTTCGCTGGCGCAGAAGGCGATGACGTCGCAGACGGTGCGCACACGGGCGTCGAAGCCCATGTTCTCGCCCAGACCGTTGGTCTCGCAGTAGAGGGGCTTGAGAACGGTCGAGCCGCGCAGGCCGGCGCGCGCGAAGCCGTATTCGCGGGCTGCAATACAGAGGCCGGGAACGAAGAACAGCGGCGGGAACGATGCCGACACCGACATCCTGTCGAGCGGGATGCCCTTGAGCAGGTCGAGGAAGTCCTGCTTATGGCATACCGAGACGCCCTGGGTGCCGATGGCGTTTATCGCCAGTGGATGGTCCGGATCAAGTTGCGCCCCGGTCGGACCGTCGCCGATGATGTCCAGCCCGGTCTGCCCGTGCGCCAGCAGCTCGTGGAACTGCTGGTTCGAGCGCCTGGCGTCTCCCTCCCCCGACAGCTCGCGTTGAATCCAGCTTCCGGTGCCGGCCGCGCATGAAGGGATATTGTCCCGGCGCCTCGTCGCGCCCCGCCAGGACCCCTTCGTCGGCGCCGTAGTAATCCTTCAGGGTTATCCCCGACCGTGTCGTCCGCGGCTCCGATTCCGCCGTCATCCACAAGCCCTTCAGCATCTCGCCACCGCACCCAGGAAAAGGAGCGGATAATTACTGATCAGTTGGTATATCATTGCCTACGAGGCACCGACGCAAGCCGGCGCGTTCACTCCTCACGATACGGTGACGACGATCTTCCCCATCTGCGCGTTGGCCTCGAGATAGCGATGAGCGGCGACGATCTGCCCGAAGGGAAAGGTCCGGTCGACCCCCGGCTTGAGGGCACCCACGCCAGCCCCTCGAGGATGAACGGCTGCGCTCGGACTGCTTCAGCGCGCGGAGGGCGCCAAACTCGAAGGCCGATTGTATGATGATCGGTCATGGCCAGGCCGGCAGCACCAACGCGCCGGTCAACATGATCTCCGATCGCTGCGTCGAATTCATGCCCGGCCGCTCGTGAAGTAAACCTTCCGGCGCAGTGGTGCCGGAGGGATTCGACAAGCATGGCGGGCCGCGAACGGCGATCCCGCCCGCCCGCGCCGATCACCCCGCCGGGATGATAGGCAACAGCAGGTGTGACGGGTACTCCTGGCAGCGATAGACCTTGTGCACGGTCGTGCGGCTGGAGCCGATGTGATAGGGGATGTACTCCACCGCCGAATCGCCCGCCACTCCCGTCGGCACGTCCATCGCGGTGATCTCGACGCAGATGCGGTGGTCGCGCTTGAACAGGTTCGAGGTCGGCGCGATCTCGACGTCGTAGCAGCAGATTTCGCCGGGCTTCACCAGCTTCTGCGCGCTGTGCGTCAGCGGGTGCCAGGGCTGCCCCGGCCGCGACCGAGAGTCGTCAAGGGCGCGGTGCGATGCCTTCAACCAGCCCCTGGTGACCTCGCGCTCCGGCACCTCCGGGCGGTCGAATTCGCCCTTGCGCGCCGTCTGCACCGAGACGTCGGGTCCGACGTCCTTGATGACGATGATCCAGTTGGTGTCATTCTGGTCGATCTCGGCCCAGAAGTGCAGCGACAGCGGGCCCGTCACCTCGACGTCGCCAGGCAGCGGCGGAGTGAGGTACCTGAGGCTCTGCACCGTCCGCGTCAGCTTCAGCGGCATCTGCACGAAGGCGTCGGGCTCGTCAATGCCGTCGCGGCTGGCCGGGGTGAACGGCTCCCAGCGCAGCCGCTCCCATGAATCCAGGTAAAGTTTGGTCCATTGGGTTTCCGGCAGCGGCCAGTCCTTCGCCTCTCGCCACTGGTTGGCGCCCATGATCCACACCTTGACCGGCGGCTCGTCCTTGATCCCGGTGTCGATGCCCTTGAGCCAGTAGTCGTACCAGCGCAGCACCTCGTCGTGGAATTCGATCCACGGCCTGGGCAAATGCGCCGGCCCGTTCAGCCGCAGGCGCTTGTAGGGCGTGTTGCGCGCCGTCTGGAAGGCGCGCAGCGAGCCGAACAGATGCTTCTTGTAGGTGTAGCCGTACCAACCCGACCCCGTGTACATCGGGATATTGATGCTCTGGATCGCCGCCTCCACTTTCTCCTGATTCTCGGGCTCATAGGGATGGATCATGTTGTGGAAGTACAAAGGCGCCATCTTGCCGCGCTGCTCTAATAGATTGAACAGGTGCGGATACATGCGGTAGTCGGGATTGTCGAAGGCGATCTTCCACAGCCGTTCGAGTTCGGGCGTCATCACGAACTCGCGCGGAAGCGCGCAACTGAACTTCATCAGGTGGAACCAGAAAGAATGGAATACGCCCCCCGGGTAGGCATCGCGGAAGGAGAATTCGCTGGGATCGTACGGGAAGATCGCCTTGAGGTGGGGTGGCTGGGTCATGGCGGCGATCATCTGGTTCAGGCCGAACCACGAGATGCCCACCATGCCGACGTTGCCGTCGCACCACGGCTGGGCGGCGATCCATTCGATCAGGTCGTAGGCGTCGGTACGGCCGGCGCCGAAGGCATCGCCCGGCTCCGAATTGCCGAAGCCGCGCGCGTTGCCGATGACATGCACGTAACCGCGCGCGGTGAAGAAGCGCGTGTCGCCGCCCTCGGCCACGCCGCACCACAGCGGCGACCACGCTGGCTGGTTATTGCAGGCCTCGATCGCCTCCGGGCCCTGAAGGAACTTGTTGTGGCCGGCAAAGGAGAGCAACACTGGAAAGCGCCCCTCGCCATCGGGTTGATAGACGTCGATGGCGATACGCGTGCCGTCGCGCGTCGGCACCATAATGTCCCTCCCATGGACACGCGTCCCGTAGGTCGGTTGGGAACCCTGTACTTTCTTGGTTATGTTCGCCCCCTTTTATTTACACGATGTTTCCCATATGGACGGTCATCCGCCCAAGTTTGAATCCAACTTCCGGTCCGCGGCGCGCGTTCATGCCGGCCGCGCATGAAGGGATATTGTCCCGGCGCCTCGTCGCGCCCCGCCAGGACCCCTTCGTCGGCGCCGTAGTAATCCTTCAGGGTTATCCCCGACCGTGTCGTCCGCGGCTCCGATTCC
>JBEKNW010000017.1:0-37315 GCA_049522435.1 Xanthobacteraceae bacterium | reverse complement strand
CCGAATCGTCGAAATGATGTGGGAGATCGTCTATGCCGACGGCCGGCGCGACGAACTCGAGGACAATTTGCTGTGGCGCGCCGCCGACCTGCTCGGCGTATCGCCGCGGCAGCGCATCGAGCTGCGGCGGCGCATTGCGCGGGAGGTCGGCGAACCCGGCGAAGCATGAGGCCGATTGCGCTCATCACCGGCGCCTCGGCCGGCATCGGCGCCGAGCTCGCGCGCGTCTTCGCCGATCACGGGCATGAGCTCGTGCTGGTGGCGCGCCGCGAGGCGCCGCTGACGGCGCTCGCCGAGGAGATCGCGGCAGCGGGCCGGCCGCGGCCAATCGTGCTGAGCATGGATCTCGGGCGCCGGGATGCAGCCTCCGCTCTCACTGCGGAGCTGACCTCGCGCGGTCTTGAGCCCAAGTTCGTGGTCAACAATGCCGGGTTCGGGCTCGCTGGCCCGGCTGCCGCGCTCAGCCGGGACGAGCAACTCGCCATGATCGATCTCAATGTGCGCGCGCTCACCGAGCTGTCGCTCGCGTTCGTGGAAAGCCTCGCGCGCCATCGCGGCGGCATTCTCAATGTCGCCTCGGTCGCCGCCTTCATGCCCGGCCCGGGCATGGCCGTCTATTACGCCAGCAAGGCCTACGTGCTCTCGTTCAGCGAGGCGTTGCATCAGGAGCTGTCGAGCCGCGGCGTCAGGGTCACCGCGCTCTGTCCGGGGCCGGTTCCAACCGAGTTCCAGGCGCGCGCCGGACTGCGCAGCGACCGGATACAGAACGTCGTGTCGCTTCCGGCCGACCGGGTGGCACGCATCGGCTATAGCGGTTTCATGCGCGGCAAGCGCGTGGTCGTCGTCGGACCAGCCAACCAGATCATGGCTTTGCTGCTGCGAATCGTGCCAAACGCCCTGCTTCTGCCGCTCATGGGTCAGGCCACGCGGAGTGCAGCTCGCAAGTCATAACGGCCACGCGCCACCGCGCCTTGAATTCATCGGCGAACGCGATAGGAGATTGCACTGGCGTGCCTTCGATTCTTTCGATCATGCAACAGCCGATCCTGATCATTCTGCACCAGGAACACTCCACCCCGGGTCGCGTCGGCTATGCCCTACAGCAGCTCGGATACGGGCTCGACGTGCGCCGGCCGCGCTTCGGTGATCCGCTCCCGGCAACCATGCGCGACCACGCCGCCGCCATCGTCTTCGGCGGCCCGATGAGCGCCAATGACGAGGACGACTTCATCCGGCAGGAGATCGACTGGATCGCCGTCCCGCTCCAGGAGGACAAGCCATTCCTCGGCATCTGCCTCGGGGCGCAGATGTGCGCGCGGGCGCTCGGCGGCCGGGTCTTCCTCCACCCGGCCGGTCAGGCCGAGATCGGCTATTACCCGATCCGGCCCACCGCCGCCGGCCTTGCCATCGTCAGTCCCTGGCCGAGACAAGTCTATCAGTGGCACCGCGAAGGATTCGATTTGCCGAAAGGCGCCGAGCTTCTGGCCGAAAGCGACATGTTCGAGGTGCAGGCGTTCCGCTATGGGCGGACCTACGCGCTGCAATTTCATCCGGACGTGACGCGCGCCATGATGCACCGATGGACGACGCGCGGCCACATTCGCCTGGAGCTGCCTGGGGCAAAGCCTCGCGCCGCACATTTTGCCGACCGCGAGGTGTACGATTACAGGGTGCGCGCCTGGCTCAGCGTCTTCCTCGAACGCTGGATTGGCGGTTGAGACTCGCGACCCGTTGGTCCACCCGGGCGTGAGGCTTAACCTGTTCTACTGCCCACCGGCGAGCTGCTGCGCGAAATAGGCGACTGTTTTGGTGTAGACCTGCGACGAGTTCCACTGCAGCAGGACCTGGAAATTGGTAGTGCCCTCGTCCCAGGGCTGGCCGCGCTGCCAGCCATAACCCTTGAGGTAATTGGCGGTGGAGGCGAGCACGTCGGGCACACTGTGAATGAGATCGCGGCGGCCATTGCCATCGTAGTCAACGGCGTATTTGAGATAGGACGACGGCAGAAACTGGGTCTGGCCGATTTCGCCGGCCCAAGCGCCCCGCATTTCGCTCGGGCTCATGTCGCCGCGATCGACGATACGCAAAGCCGCGAGCAGCTCGCCGCGAAACTTGTCCGGGCGGCGGCAATCGTAGGCGAGCGCCGCGAGCGAGCGAATGGTCGGGAATTTGCCCGAGTTGGCGCCGAAGTCGGTTTCAAGGCCCCAAATGGCGACAATGACCGCGCCCGGCACGCCGTACTGCTGCTCGATCCGGCTGAACGTCGGTCCATATTGCTGGAGGAGACGCGCGCCGCGCGCGAGCCGCGGCGGCACCATGCGGCCGGAGAATTGCTCGAAACTCTGCCGGAACACGCCCTGCGCGTGGTCGCGCGCGATGATGCCGGGGTCGTAGGTCACACCGCCGAGCGCGGATTGGATCGTGCGCTGGGAGATGCCCTGCGCGGTCGCCTCCTTCTTGAACCCTTCGAGCCACGCGCCGAAATCTCCGCCGCAAGGCGCGGCCGCCGCGATGGCCGGTGCGGCGATGCCGAGCCACAGCACCACAAAGCCCAGTCGAATGGTGATCGGTCGCATGCCTTGTCGTTCCTTGTGACCCGCTATGAATCAGCGCATTGGGTCGCCATTATGATGAACCAAAGCTCGCAAATGAAAAGCCCGCCTTCGCTCTTCGAGCTACGGCGGGCAACCTTCGCGGGTTCAGGCTGGCGTGCCAACCGAAGCGGCATTGGCCGCGAAGGTTGGTGGAGCCGAGGGGATTTGAACCCCTGACCTCCGCAGTGCGATTGCGGCGCTCTCCCAACTGAGCTACGGCCCCGCCGCGGGCACGATCAGGCCGATCTGGTGCCGGCTTTTGGCGAGTTCGGGGCATTTAGGGCCGAGGGCCAAGGCTGTCAAGGATGAGCGCCGTCGAGCGCGCATAAGCGCGGCGCTTGCGCTTGTTCGCGGCGGCGCAAATCGCTAGGTTCGCTCGTCTTCACTCGCGAAAGCCATCCATGCGCGCCCTTTTCCTCGTCATTGATCTTGCCCTCGAACTTTACATCTGGATCGTAATCGCGGGGGCGATCTTCTCCTGGCTCGTGGCGTTCCACGTGGTGAACACCCGAAACCAGGTGGTCGCCATGATCGGTGAATTTCTTTATCGCATTACCGAGCCGGCGCTACGCCCGATCCGCAACCTGCTGCCGAACCTCGGAGGCATCGACATTTCGCCGGTCATCCTGTTCCTGATCATCATCTTCATTCGCTACGTGATTGCGCTCTACATTCTGCCCAACGTCTACTGAGCGCCGTGGCTGAGGAGCCGTGGACGGCAACGGCGGACGGCATCGTCGTCGACGTGCGCCTGACGCCGCGCGGCGGCCGCGACGCCATCGAAGGGATCGAGCGCCGTGCCGACGGCCGCGCCGTGCTCAAGGCGCGGGTGCGCGTGGCGCCATCCGAGGGAGAAGCCAATGCGGCGCTCTGCGCGCTGGTTGCCAAGGCGCTCGGCATCGCTCCCCGCCAGGTGACAATTGTGGCCGGGGCGACTTCGCGGATAAAGCGAATTCGGGTTACCGGCGAGACGGCGGCCCTCGCCGGGGCATTGCGACGCTTGGTGATGGAGCACAGATGACAGACGACGGATGACGGATGAGAAGCGGCCCCATCCGTCCTCTGTCCTCCGACCTCCGTCGTCCGATTTCAGCTATTCCAGCCGAAGGCGACCTTGTCGAGCACCCGTGTGCCGAATTTTTCGGACGAGCGGGCGACGGTCTTGCCGCTCAGCGCGCGGTAGAACTCCACGGCGGTGTCGTTCTCCGACAGCGCCCACACGATCAGGGATTTGAGCCCGCTCTGCGCCAGATCGCGGCGCGCGGCGGTGAACAGCCGGCGGCCGAAGCCCAGCCCCTGGAATTCGGGCCGCAGATAGAGTTCGTAAATCTCGCCGTCATAATGGAGGCTGCGCGCCCGATTGCGTCCGTAATTGGCATATCCGGCGATTTTGTCGCCGAACTGCAGCAGCGCGATGCGGCTGCCCTTGCGTATGGCGCTATCCCACCATGCCGGGCCGCGGCGGTTGATCAGCCGGTCGAGTTCGGTGCCGGGAATAATACCCTGATAGGCCGTCCGCCACGCCTCATCGTGAGCATCCGCGACCGCACCGGCATCACACGGCTTGGCGCGACGGATTTCGATAAGGACAGTGCTCATGGCGCAATCAAAGCAAGCGGTTCAGCAGCCTTCAAGTGCCGAAATTCACACTTCGTTAACGATGTGGATTATTAGCTGAACCGCGCCCGTCGCGCCATCGCCACGTGGGGAAAAACATAGGCCTGATCGCAATCTGGCGGGCTGTTGCAATAGCGACACGGTCGCCCGATATTTTGCGCCAAGCCCCGCCAGCGTAGCGAAAGTTGTAGCGAATGGGTGATTCGTCCCGCGGCGATTGCTGAGCGGGCTTCCGGAATCGGATAGATTCACACCCGTTCGGCTTCCTTGCGCCGCTCGTTGCGCTTGCGATCGATGGGGTCGAGCAGCTTCTTGCGCAGCCGGATCGATTTCGGCGTCACTTCGACCAGTTCATCGTCCTCGATATAGGCTAGCGCCTTCTCCAGCGTCATGCGGATCGGCGGGGTGAGGCGAATCGCTTCGTCCTTGGAGTGGGTGCGGATGTTGGTCAACTTCTTGCCCTTGAGCACGTTGACCTCGAGGTCGTTGCCGCGCGTGTGCTCGCCGATAATCATGCCGCGATAGACCTTGCAGCCTGGCTCGATCATCATCGGACCGCGGTCTTCCAGATTCCACATGGCGTAGGCGACGGCGTCGCCCTGGTCGGTTGAGATCAGGACGCCGTTGCGCCGCCCGGTAATTTCTCCCCGGTGCGGCCCATAGGCGTGAAACAGGCGATTCATGACCGCGGTGCCGCGCGTGTCGGTGAGCAGCTCCCCCTGATAGCCGATGAGCCCCCGCGTCGGCGCATAGAAGATGAGCCGCACGCGCCCGCCGCCCGAGGGGCGCATCTCGACAAGCTCGCCCTTGCGCTCGGCAAGCTTCTGCACAACCACGCCAGCGTGCTGTTCGTCGACGTCGATGACGGCTTCCTCGATGGGTTCGAGCAGTTCGCCGGATGCCCCGTACTGAAATAGGACCTTTGGCCGCGATACGGAAAGCTCGAACCCCTCGCGCCGCATGGTTTCGATCAGGATGCCGAGCTGCAATTCGCCGCGGCCGGCGACTTCCATCGAATCCTTCTCCGCCGACTCGGAAATCCGCAGCGTGACGTTGCCTTCCGCCTCGCGCAGCAACCGTTCGCGGATGACCCGGCTCTGCACCTTGTCGCCCTCGGTGCCGGCAAGCGGAGAATCGTTGATGCGGAAGGTCATGGTCAGGGTGGGCGGATCGATCGGCTGCGCCGGCAGCGGCTCGGAAACCTCGACGGCGCACAGGGTGTGCGAGACGAACGCCTCCGGCAGGCCCGCTATGGAGATGATGTCGCCGGCGAAACCCTCATCGATTGGCGTCCGCTCCAGGCCGCGGAAGGCAAGGACCTTGGTCGCGCGGCCCTCCTCGATCAGGCTGCCGTTGCGATCGAGCACTTTGATGATCTGGTTCGGCTTCACCGAGCCCGACGAAATGCGCCCGGTGACGATGCGGCCGAGATAGGGATTGGCCTCGAGGATCGTTCCCAGCATGCGGAACGGACCCTCCTCGACCACCGGCGGCGCGACGTGGCGGATGACGAGGTCGAACAGCGGCGCCATGCCCCGATCCTTGGGCCCGGCGGGGTCGGCCGCCATCCAGCCCTGCTTGGCCGAACCGTACAGGATGGGGAAATCAAGCTGTTCCTCGCTTGCATCGAGCGCGGCGAAGAGATCGAAGACCTCATTGGCGACTTCCGTGGGCCGGGCGTCCGGCCGATCGACCTTGTTGATGATGACGATCGGCTTTAATCCCACCTTGAGCGCCTTGGTGACCACGAACTTGGTCTGCGGCAGCGGGCCCTCGGCGGCATCGACCAGTACCAGCGCGCCGTCCACCATATTGAGGATACGCTCGACCTCACCGCCGAAATCGGCGTGGCCGGGCGTATCGACGATATTGATGCGGGTTTCCTGCCACAGGATCGAGGTCACCTTCGACAGGATGGTGATGCCCCGCTCGCGCTCAAGGTCGTTCGAATCGAGCGCACGCTCGACGACGCGCTGATTCTCGCGGAAAGCGCCCGATTGTTGCAGCAGGCGGTCGACCAAAGTGGTCTTGCCATGGTCGACATGGGCGATGATGGCAATGTTGCGGAGCTTCATGTGGACAGCATTTAAACCGTTGCGGGCCCCAAGGGGCCCGCGCGTTACTCCGGAATATAGTCAGCCGCGGGCGGTTCGCAACGCACGCGCGGGGTGTGATAGAGTTGGTTACGCTGGACGCCGCTGCTGAGTTCGTGGGAGGATCGCGGCGGGGCAGATTGCGAGGTCGCTTGCGCTTCCCACTACCCACCTGCGGTACGCGCCGGATCCTTTGCGTATTTCCGGCCTACGCGCCCTCCTTCGGCACTTTTTCCCATGCCTATCATCTGCTCGGACGGGTGCGCGCCTTCATGCCGCCGCAGGGCTTGCTGCTGATTGCGGCCTATATGCCCGCGCAATGGCCGGTCCGCTTCATCGACGAGAACATCCGACCGGCAAGCGCGGCCGATTTCGCCTGGGCGGACGCCGTTTTCGTGAGCGGCATGCACATCCAGGCGCCGCAGATTCACGACATTGCCCGCCGCGCCAAGGCTGCCGGCAAGGTGATTGCGCTCGGCGGCCCATCGGTGTCGAGCGCGCCCGAAATGTACCCGGATTTCGACTATCTCCACATCGGCGAGATTGGCGATGGCACGGACCGGCTCATTGCCTGCCTCGATGAGGATTGCACGGCGCCGCCCGTGCAGGTGCGGTTCGAGGCCGTGGAGCGCCTGCCGCTGTCCGATTTTCCGGTGCCGGCCTATCACCTCATCGATCTCGGTCGCTACCTTCTTGGCTCGCTGCAATTCTCCAGCGGCTGCCCCTATCGCTGCGAGTTCTGCGACATTCCGGCGCTCTATGGCCGGCAGCCGCGGTTGAAGACGCCGCAGCAACTCGCCGCCGAACTCGATGCCATCATGGCGCAGCGCAACCACCCGACCGTCATCTATTTCGTCGACGATAATTTCATCGGCAACCGCAAAGCGACGCGGGAGATGCTGCCGCATCTCATCGCATGGCAGAAGCGGCACGGCTTTCCGCTGCGGTTCGCCTGCGAGGCGACGCTCAACCTCGCCAAGCAGAGCGAAATCCTTTCGCTGATGCGCGACGCAGAGTTCCACACCGTGTTCGTCGGCATCGAGACCCCGGAGATCGATGCGCTCAAGCACATGCGCAAGGAGCACAACGCGGCGCTGCCGATGCTGGAGGCGATCCGCACGCTCAACAGCTACGGGCTCGAGGTTACTTCCGGCATCATTCTCGGGCTCGATACCGACACGGCCGATACCGAGGCGAGGCTCAAGGCCTTCATCGACGCGTCGCAGGTACCGATCCTCACCATCAATCTGTTGCAGGCGCTGCCGAAGACGCCGTTATGGGATCGCCTCAAGCGCGATGGCCGCGTGATCGCCGACGACACCGGCCTCGAAAGCAACGTGCGCTTCCTGCGTCCTTACGACGAGGTGGTGGCGATGTGGCGGCGCTGCATCGCCCACGCCTACGCCCCCGAGCGGTTGTTCCAACGTTTCACCCACCAGGTCGACGCGACTTACGCCAATCGGGTCGTTGGCTCGGTGCGCGGCAAGCTCACCTGGAACAACATCCGCACCATGCTGGTCCTGACGTTCAACATTACCTGGCGCATCGGAGTACTCTCCGATTATCGCCGGCAGTTTTGGCGCGCGGCGCTGCGCGCGCTCCGGCGCGGGCAGATCGATCAGGCACTCGCCATGGGCGTCGTCGGATATCATTTGATCCGCTTTTCGCGTGAAGCCTTGCGCGGCGAACAGAATGCCTCGTTCTATTCGGCGCAGTCGCGCCGTTCCGCGAGTGCCGCGGAGAGCCCACGCGCCGTTTTCGCCAAGCTGCGGAACTCGGGTTAGGCGGCTACGGCTTTCGTGCCGGCCTTCGTCTCGGTGCCGACGTGGTCGAGAAGAACGGCACGCCGCGCGGCGATGGCGAAGCGAACCTGGTCGAACGCCAGCGAAAAGGACATCTGCACCGTCTGGTCGTACTCTTCGTGCTCGCTTTGATGGATGATCGCGATCACCAGATTGTCGACGTCAAGCTGAATCTGATCGAGCGCTTCCAACGATGGCGCGGCATGGGCCTTGCGTACGAGATCGAGCAGACTCTGTAAGAGCCGCAGCCTTCGGGTGCGGCCGCTATGGCGGAAATAGCCGGCGGCGGCGGCGATGGTCGACCCGAACAGCGGAAAGATCAACAGCCCGTAGAAGATTTCATCGCCGTATTTGTCGAAGAAGGATTTCTGATCGTCCGTCAAATAGGCGTGCGCGCCCGGATGCACGACGACCGCGGCATCTTTGTCGGTCGACGGTGCTTCGATCTTGACCTCGCCGGGCATGTCGGCCGCGAGCGCCAGCCGGGACGAATAGATCAGCCTCGCCAGGGTTGCGATGCGCTCGTGGCTGAACGATTTTCGCGCGACGAGATATTCGGGGAAGCTGAGGCTCTTGAGGCTGTCGTCCGGACTGGGCGGATTGCCGCCGAAAGTACCCGCGTCGATGTCGATCGAATCGAATGCCGGATCGCGTTTCGCAATTCCTTCCGCTTGATCGATCGCGATGAAGGTCGGCGCTTCGCCGTTATTCGCCGCGGCCGTGACCGCGTCGGTAATGGCGTGGCCGGTCGCGGGGCCGGCGACGAAGATCACGTCGACCTTGTTGTCGCGGATGGCGTTGGCAAGGCTGGTTGGATCGATCTGCGAGACTTGTACCTTGTCGAGCGGGACGCCGTAATGTCGGAGCACGACGTTGAGCAAATCCGCGCTCGCCTCGTTGCCGGTCACAATGCCGATACGACGACCGGAGAGCTGCGGGACTTTTTCGAGCTTGCCGCCGTCGGCCCCGGCGGCCCCGGCATCGCCGGTAGCCTCCGTGCTGTCGGCGTCCTCGGCCTTTGCGCTCTTGTCATTCTTTGCGCTCTTGTCGTTCTTCGTGTCCTTGGCGCTCTTGTCGCTCTTGCTGTTTTTTTTCTTCTTTTCGGGGGTTTCCTTCTTTTCGGGGGCACTCGTTTCCTTCTTGCCGTGGGTGCTCGCTTCTTTCTTGCCGGAAGCGTTGGGAGCGGCCGCGGGAACAATGAACGCCATCACATTCTGGCGGAGAATGGCGACGACCGGCCAATCCGGCGAGCGGCCGATATTGCCGGGCAAAATGGCGAGATCGGCTTCACCGTCGGTGATCGCATGCGCGCTCTGCGCCGGCCCGGAGGTCGTTACGAGCTGGAGGTCGATTTTGTCGCCGTCATGCTCGAACTTTTCGGCGAGAATTTGCACGAGCCGCGGGTCGACGCCGCCCGCCGGCCCGGCGGCGATTTTCATGACGCTTGCCTGGGTGGTGTAGTAGACGGCCAGCCAGACGCCGCCGGCGAGGATAATGGTTCCCAGAATAGTCACGAGCCAGGTGTGCCGCAGAAATGTTCTGACCCGATTTCGCACGATGTGTTCAAGTGACCCGATACTCATGGCTTTGCCCGAGGCGTGGCCCGGCGTAGCCGAAGACGTCTTGCCTGCCCGGCCAAAGCGCTGAGCAAGCCAAAGCTTCATGGCGAGAGGCGGATGGTGTGGTAGTCCTGCATGCATCTGAATCTTACACGGCTCCGGTGTTTTAACTCTACGGCGTCCCACCGGGTTCGCCGGCCAAACAATCGCCTCGGTTAATCACCGGCAAGAGGCGGAAATTTGGCCGCCGGTCCAGCAAGCTAGTCACCGCACGATTCTGGCCTGCCGCCTTTCGTCCTAGAGCATGATCCGGAAAAGTGGAAACCGGTTTTCCGAAAAGATCATGCTCCACTAAGAACCTAGAGCGACCAATCGATTCAACCTGAAGCGATTGCGCTCTAGGCCGCGCTGCGGCCCGACGATCGCCATGGCCCGAACCGCGCGCCAGTCGGCAACGCCTGATGCAGCATAAGCATTTCGCCGATGGTTTCCGATGTCACAAGGCCGACCAATCGGTCTGACGCGTCGACGACGCCGATGGCCGGCACCGACTTTTCCTGCAGCAGCCGGAATGCCTCGTCGAGGCAGCGGCTTTTGTTCACGGTAGGGAAGCGGTCGGTCATGGCGTCGGCGACGCGCGCGTCCGGGCCGCGCTCCTTCAGGGCGCGAATGAGGTCGTTGCGCGCCAACACGCCGAGCGGCCGGCCATTGCCGTCCACCACCGGGAACTCGCCCTGACTGGTGCGCAAGAGCGTCTCGACGGCGGCGTCGACATGCTCGTCCGGTGTCAGCGTTGCGAACTGCGTCACCATCGCGGCGGTCACCGGCACGCCGCGCGACATGGCGCGGGTCGCCACAAGATGCGCTTCCGAGGAGGCGGCGAGATAGACGAAGATGGCGATGAAGATCAAAAGTGGATTGCCGAACAGGCCGAGGAAGCCGAGTGCGAACGCCACCCATTGTCCGATCATGGCCGCGATCTCGGTGGCGTGCACGTAGCCGAGCCGCGAAGCGAGGAGCGCGCGCAGCACGCGCCCGCCGTCCATCGGAAAGGCCGGGATCAAATTGAACAGCGCGAGGAACAGATTTACCGCCGCGAGCCGGTCGATCATGCTGACATCGGCGCTGCCCAGCGCGGCGAGGTGGTCGACGGAGAGGTTGGCGCCGCCGAAAAACACGAGCAGCATCGCGATGACCACGTTGACGGCCGGCCCGGCGATGGCGACGAGGAATTCCTCGCTCGGTTTTTCCGGAATGCGCTCGAGCCGCGACACGCCGCCGATCGGCAGCAAAATCACGTCGGGGGTCTTGATGCCGAAGGCGCGCGCCGTGAAGATGTGGCCGAATTCGTGCAGCAGCACGCAAAGGAACAGGAGCACCACGAACAGGAGCGCGCTCCAGGCCGCCTGCGGCCCTCCCGAGATGTAGTTGACCCCGAAAATCCAAGCCAGCAGCAGGAGGAAAGTCACGTGGATGCGGATCGCCGTGCCGGCGACCGATCCGATTTTCAATGACCAGGACATGGCAAATCCCTTTGGCAACCGCTGTGGCAACCTCTCGGGGATCTCGCGCGTTGCCGCACCGCTTGCTAGGTAGTGATCTTGCCGCCTATTTACGAGAGCGGCGTCCGCCGAGATCGTTTTCACAGACGGAGTTTGCACATGGCGCAGAAGCTTTCCGGCGAGGCGCGTCGTCGCGCGCTCGCCCGGCTCAATGGCTGGAGCGAGGTCAAGGGCCGCGACGCAATCAGCAAAAAGTTTGTCTTCGCTGATTTCAACGAGGCCTTCGGCTTCATGGCGCGCGTCGCCTTGGCGGCGGAGAAGCTCGACCATCATCCCGAATGGTCCAATGTCTACAAGACCGTCGAGATCACGTTGTCGACCCACGATGCCGGCGGCCTGACCGAACTTGACGTCAAGCTCGCCGAGGCCGCGGACAAGTTCGCAAGGTAAACTTACGCCGGCGCGCGCAAGGGATGGTCTCTTCGCCTTGCGGCTGCCGCCTTTCGCAGCCATCCTTTCGCGACCATGTGATTCCAGGGGGGCCGCGCGCGAGGGCCGATGTCGTTCGGATACGATACCGCATCCTGGCAGGATGCCGAGGTGTTGGCGCCTCATATCGCTGTTGACGAGGAACAAGTCCGGCGCGGTTTCTGGCGCAAGCTGCGGCGGCTCGCGGTACGCCTGCCATTCGCAGAAGATTTGATTGCCGCCCATTATTGCGCATTCGATCGTCAAACGCCGCTCAAGGTGAAGGCCGTACTCCTCGGCGCGCTCGCCTATTTCGTGCTGCCGACGGATGTCATTCCCGATATTCTTCCGGTGATCGGCTACACTGATGATGCCGCAGTGCTCGCCGCCGCCATCAAGCTCGTCGCCTCCCACATTACGCCCGACCATCGCGAAGCGGCGCGGCGCACGCTGGCGCGCCTGCGCGGGGAGGCGTGATTTCACCTTCCCTTCAGGGGAGGGTGCGCGATCATGGCCGCAGCACGATTTTGCCCATGACATTGCGGTCGGCGATGGCCTTGAGCGCCTTCGCGATCTCGGCCAGCGGGTAGACCGCGTGCACATGGGCGCTGAGCTTGCCCTCGGCCCACCAGCGCACGATGTCGCTCATCAGCGCGCGCTGAGCCTGTGGCTCGCGCATCGCCCACGCACCCCAGAGTACGCCGCGGATGTCGCAGCTCTTGAGCAGGACGAGATTGAGCGGAAGTTTCGGAATTTCCCCGGCGGCGAAGCCGATCACGAGATAGCGGCCTTCCCAGGCGAGCGAGCGCACGGCGGGCTCCGCATAGCGGCCGCCGACCGGGTCGTAGACCACGTCGATGCCACGCTCGCCGCCGAGCCGCTTTAAGGCGCTGCGCAGGTCTTCGCTGGCGTAGTTCACGGTTTCGTCGGCGCCATGGGATCGGGCGAAAGCGAGCTTTTCGTCGGAGGAGGCGCAGGCAATAACGCGCGCCCCCATGATCTTGCCGATCTCGACCGCGGCGAGCCCGGTGCCGCCAGAGGCGCCGAGCACGGCGAGCGTTTCTCCCGGCTTGAGGTCTGCGCGCTGGCGCAGTGCGTGGAGTGCCGTGGCATAAGTCACGGTGAGGCCGGCCGCGCGTTCGAAATCGAGCTTTGCGGGCAGCTTCACGAGTTGCCTTGCGGCGACGGCAATGTTTTGGCGCGCCGCGCCCCAGCCCGTGCAACCGATCACGCAGTCGCCGGGGACTATTTCCGTTACCCCGGCGCCGACGCTCTCGACGATTCCTGCGAATTCCGCGGCCGGCGAGAACGGAAAAGCCGGCTTATTATGGTATTTGCCGGCGATGATCAGCGTATCGAAGAAGTTGAGCGCCGCGGCCTTGACCCGCACGACGGCTTCGCCGGGCCCGGCGGCAGGCTGGGGGATTTCCACGAGCTCGAGTTCGTCAGGCGTGCCGAAATGGGTGCAGAGGATGGCTTTCATGGCGGTCTTGGCTTGTTCGCTCGGCGAAACGGGCGTCAGTTGGCCAGGGTGGAATTCCTAACCACGAAATATGTGGGTCTGGGAAGCAGGCAATCAAATCACCCTGCCGTTCCGCCGGACCGCTCTCACGCTTCCATCACCCACGCTTTCGTCGCGCCGGCGTCGAGCAGCACGCGGCGCAGACGCGCGAAGGCAAGCCGCAGCCGCCTTCTATTTGCCGATTTCGTTCCCTACTCGCCCGAAATGGGTTAAACTTGAAAGGTTTATAACCGGCACCCGTGGCTAGAGGCCCAATGCATACTCATCGACGATGGCGGCTTGTTCTTTCGCTGCTCGTTGCGGCGGCGTTTGCCGCCCCGGCGTTCGCCCAACAGCCTCCGGCCCCGGAGCCATCCACGCCGGCTCCTTCCGCGCCCGCCCCCCAGAAGCCCCCCAAGCATAAGCCAGCCGCGCCCGCTGCGACGGCGGCGCCGGCCGCGGCCGTAGCAGGCGGGGTGAAGCCGACTCTGCTCGGCCAGTACGGCGATTGGGGCGCCTATGCGGCCTCCCCCGGCGGGAAGAAGGTCTGCTTCGCCATCGCCAAGCCCTCTTCCTCGGAGACCAGCCCGCCCAACCGACCGCGCAATCCATCCTACATGTTCATTTCCTCGCGGCCGGCAGACAAGGTGAGCAACGAGGTGTCGATCATCATCGGTTATCCGTTCAAGCCGAATTCCGAGGCGACCGTGGAGGTTGGCACGACCTCGTTTGCGCTCTACACCCAGCAGGACGGCGCCTGGATCAAGAACGCTGCGGAAGAGGCGCATATGGTCGACGCCATGCGCGCGGGCCAGAGCGCGGTGGTGAAGGGCGTTTCCGTGAAGGGCACGCGCACCACAGACACCTTCTCGCTCAAAGGTTTCGCCCAGGCCCTCGACCGCACCGACCAGGACTGCAAGTAGGCGGAGTGCTGGTGTAGCCTGTCCGGTGCTGCGGCCCGCTCCTGTCGGCAGGGCTATATCCGCCCCATCTATGCCTGGGACCCGCTGGCCCATTTTCATTCGGATTGCTCATGACCGCTCCGCTTGCCGCCACCCAGCCGGACGATGTTGCATCGGCCGCCATCGAAAGGCGGCCGCTCGAGCGTTACGTCGCGCCGGCAAAGCCCTCGCTGGTCGGGCTGTCGCGCGCCGCACTCGCCGAAGCGCTCGGCGTCGCCGGTGTGCCGGACCGGCAGCGCCGCATGCGCGTGCACCAGATCTGGCGCTGGCTCTATGTGCGCGGCGCGCAAGACTTCGACGAAATGACAACATTGTCGAAGGATCTCCGCTCGGAGCTGGCTCAGCGTTTCACCCTCGCACGCCCGGAAATCGCCGCCGAGCAGGTCTCCGTCGATGGCACGCGCAAGTGGCTGATCCGACTCCCGGGCGAGGTTGCAGGCCAGCCCCATGAGGTGGAATGCGTCTACATTCCGGAAACCGATCGCGGTACGCTGTGCATTTCGAGCCAGGTCGGTTGCACGCTCAATTGCTCGTTCTGCCACACCGGCACGCAGCGCCTCGTCCGCAATCTCACGCCGGGCGAGATCGTAGGCCAGGTCGTCCTTGCGCGCGACCGGCTCGCGGACTGGACGCAACCCTCCCCCGCAAGCGGGGGAGGGAAGGGAGGCGGCGGCGAAGGAGACAAGCGCCTCATCTCCAATGTCGTCATGATGGGGATGGGCGAGCCGCTCTACAATTTCGAGGCCGTGCGCGACGGGCTCGGCGTCGTGGCTGACGGCGAGGGCTTAAGCATTTCCAAGCGGCGGATCACGTTGTCGACATCAGGCGTCGTGCCCAACATTGCGCGCGCCGGGACGGAGATCGGCGTCATGCTCGCGGTCTCGCTGCACGCCGTCACCGACGAGCTGCGCAACGAGCTCGTCCCGCTGAACCGCAAATATCCGCTGCGGGAGCTGCTCGACGCCTGCCGTAATTATCCGGGGCTTTCCAACGCCCGGCGCATCACCTTTGAATATGTCATGCTCAAGGGCGTCAACGACTCGCTCGCCGATGCGCGCGCGCTGGTGCGTCTCGTCAAGGGCATCCCCGCCAAGATCAACCTCATCCCGTTCAATCCCTGGCCGGGCAGCAAGTACGAATGCTCCGACTGGGAGCAGATCGAGAAGTTCTCCGAAGTCATCTTCAACGCCGGCTATGCCTCTCCGGTGCGCGCGCCGCGCGGGCGCGACATTCTCGCTGCCTGCGGTCAGCTCAAGAGCGCGACGGAAAAGCTCTCCGCCCGCGAGCGCTTGGCGCTGCGGGCGATGGCGATGACGGATTGACGCCGTTCATGGCCATTATCCTCCGTATTTCGGTGGTGATCCTCGGCTATGTTCTCGCCTGCCTCGCCGCCTCGCTCGTACTCACCATCGGCACGCTCACGCCGGATTGGGCCGATCTGACGTCGCTCGGTCTGCCATCGGCGGCGGTGTGGTCGGTCGTCGCGGTCGGCGCCGCTATCATCGGAACCATTGCCATGCTGCCGACGCTGCTCGTCATTGCGCTTGCCGAAGGGTTCGCCTGGCGCTCCGTCGTCCTCTATGCCGCGCTTGGCGGCCTGCTGGCGCTCGCTTTGTGTTACGGTGTCGACTTCGCCGGCACTGTCGGCGAGCCCGACAGCACCCTTGCGCGCGAGCGCGAGGTGCTCGCTGCCGCCGGCATTGCCGGCGGGCTCGTCTTTTGGCTGTTCGCCGGCCGCGGGGCCGGCTCCTGGAAGTGATGGACTCGCGAGGAGCTCGGTGATGAGCGAAGGGGAGCAAGGGCTTTCCGACCGGGCGGCGTTTCGCTGGCGCGAGCGGCTCGCATGAATCGGATCGGACTCGCCGTCGCGCTCGCTGTCGGCGCATTGGTCGGTGTCGTCTTCGCCGTCGATCCACGGCTCGACATCGACCTTGCGGCATTGTTCTTCGACCCGACGACACGCACGTTCATTGCTTCCAGCTCGGCCTGGGTGAATCATGTGCGCGACGCCACGAGCCTGCTCATCACACTGCTCGCCGCGCCGGCCTTCTTCGCCATCTTTGGCAAACTCATCCTGCCGCGTCGGCGCATGCTGATCGCCGGCCGTGCCGCGTTGCTCCTGATCGTCACGTTGGCGCTGGGACCCGGCGTGCTCGCCAACTCAATATTAAAGCAACATTGGGCGCGCATGCGGCCGATGGACGTCACGCAGTTGGGCGGGAGCTACCGCTTCACGCCGTGGTGGGACCCGCGCGGGCCGTGCCCGGAAAATTGTTCATTCATCGCTGGCGAGCCCTCCGGCGCGTTCTGGACGCTGGCGCCCGCCGTGCTCGCGCCTCCGCAATGGCGTCCGCTCGCCTACGGGGCCGCGCTCGTATTCGGCGCCGCGATCGGCGTGCTGCGCATGGCCGTCGGGGCGCATTTCTTCACCGACGTCGTATTTGCCGGCGTGTTCATGTTCGTGGTGGTGTGGACGCTGCACGGCCTGATCTATCGCTGGCGACCGACACGGTTGACCGACGCGGCGATCGAGCGGCCGCTCGCACAGGCGGGAGAGGCGGTTCGCGATGCGCTCACGGCGTTGGCGCGGCGCATCGCAGGGCGCAAAAGCCAGCGCTCCTGAGGTCCTCGGCCCCCGGTTTACTCAAAACGTCCCGCGCGGCCTGGACTGCTTGCGTCGCTCCCCCGCGCGCCTATAGTCCGCGCGGATTTCGGGCGACTTTTGTCTCGGCTGGCAGGATTTTCCAATGTCCAAAGAAGACGTGAACAAGCGCAACATCAAAAAAGTCGTGCTCGCCTATTCCGGCGGGCTCGACACCTCGATCATCCTCAAATGGCTGCAGACCAACTATGGCTGCGAGGTCGTCACCTTCACCGCCGATCTCGGCCAGGGCGAGGAGCTCGAGCCGGCGCGGCAGAAGGCGCTCATGCTCGGCATCAAGCCGCAAAACATCTTCATCGAGGATTTGCGCGAGGAGTTCGTGCGCGACTACGTATTTCCGATGTTCCGCGCCAACGCGCTCTACGAAGGCCAATACCTCCTCGGCACCTCGATCGCGCGGCCGCTCATCGCCAAGAAGCAGATCGAGATCGCGGAGAAAGTCGCCGCCGACGCCGTCGCCCATGGCGCCACCGGCAAGGGCAACGACCAGGTCCGCTTCGAGCTCGCCTATTATGCGCTGAAACCCGACGTGAAGGTCATCGCGCCGTGGCGCGAATGGGACTTTCGCTCGCGCGAGGCGCTCATCGCATTCGCCGAGCAGAACCAGATTCCGATCGCCAAGGACAAGCACGGCGAAGCGCCGTTTTCGACCGACGCCAACCTCCTGCATACGTCCTCCGAGGGCAAGGTGCTGGAAAACCCTGCCGAAGAGGTGCCGGACTACGTCTATTCGCGTACCGTCGATCCCGAACATGCGCCGGATGAGCCGGCCTATGTGACGATCGATTTCGAGCGGGGCGATCCGGTCGCCGTCGACGGCAAGACGATGGCTCCGGCCGAACTGCTCGCGCAGCTCAACACGCTCGGCCGCCGCCACGGCATCGGCCGCCTCGATCTCGTCGAAAACCGCTTCGTCGGCATGAAATCGCGCGGCATGTACGAGACGCCGGGCGGCACCATCCTCCTCGCCGCCCATCGCGGCATCGAGCAGATCACGCTCGACCGCGGCGCCGCGCATCTGAAAGACGAGCTGATGCCGAAATATGCGGAGCTGATCTATTACGGTTTCTGGTTTTCGCCCGAGCGCGAGATGTTGCAGGCCGCGATCGACCGGAGCCAGGAATTCGTCTCTGGCCGGGTGCGGCTCAAACTCTACAAGGGCAATGTCGGCGTGGTCGGGCGCGAGAGCGAATATTCGTTGTACGATCAGGACCTGGTGACGTTCGAGGACGGCAAGGCCGCCTACGACCAGCACGATGCCGAAGGCTTCATCCGCCTCAACGCGCTGCGGCTGCGCACGCTCGGGCAGCGAAAGAGGAAGTTGAAATTGTGACTCGTCATTCCGGACTCGCCACGAAGTGGCGAGTCCGGAATCCATATTCGCTGACCTGTGGTTATGGATTCCGGGCTCGCGGGCAAAAGCCCGCGCCCCGGAATGACCATTACACCTGCCGCTCGACCAGTGTCCGCTTGAGGTCAGCGATGACCTTCGCCGGGTTGAGGTGCTTGGGGCAAGCCTTGGAGCAATTCAGGATGGTGTGGCAGCGATAGATGCGGAACGGGTCTTCCAGATTGTCGAGCCGCTCGCCGGTCGCCTCGTCGCGCGAGTCCACGATCCAGCGCTGCGCCTGCAACAGCGCGGCCGGCCCGAGGTAGCGGTCGGGATTCCACCAATAGCTCGGGCAGGACGTCGAGCAGCACGCGCACAGGATGCACTCGTAAAGTCCGTCGAGCTTTTGCCGGTCGTCGTGGCTCTGCTTCCATTCCTTCTGCGGCGTGGGCGAGACGGTGTGCAGCCACGGCTCGATCGAGGCGTGCTGGGCGTAGAAATGGGTCATGTCGGGGACCAGGTCCTTCACCACCGCCATGTGCGGCAGCGGATAGACGCGCACGGCACTCTTGCTGTCGCTCATCGCCTTGGTGCAGGCGAGCGTGTTGGTGCCGTCGATGTTCATCGCGCAGGAACCGCAGATGCCTTCGCGGCAGGAACGGCGGAAGGTCAGCGTCGCGTCGACGTTGTTCTTGATCCAGTTGAGCCCGTCGAGAACCATCGGCCCGCAATCGCCGGTGTCGACGTAATAGGTGTCGACGCGCGGATTGCGGCTTTCATCGGGGTCCCAGCGATAGATGCGGTATTCGCGCTCCGCGCGCGCCTTCGCCGGATGCGGCCAGATCTTGCCCGCGGTGATTTTCGAATTTTTCGGCAGCGTGAATTGGACCATCAGAAAACCTCAATACACTCGCGCTTTCGGTTCGACATAAGCTACGTCATTGGTCAGCGTGTAGGTGTGCACCGGCCGATAATCGATGGTGACCTTGCCGGTATTGGTGTCGAGCCACGTCAGCGTGTGTTTCATCCAGTTCTTGTCGTCGCGGTCGGGATAATCCTCCCGCGCATGCGCGCCGCGGCTTTCCGTGCGATTGTTTGCGGAGTCCATCGTCACGACGGCCTGCTCGATCAGATTAGCGAATTCCAGCGTCTCGATCAGGTCGGAGTTCCAGATCAGCGAGCGGTCGCTGACGCGGACGTCGGCGATGCCCGACAGCACCTCGTGGATCAGCTTGGAGCCTTCCTGCAGCACCTCGCCGCTGCGGAACACGGCGCAGTTATTCTGCATCACCTGCTGCATCTTGGCGCGCAGTTGCGCCGTCGGCGTGCCGCCTGCGGCATTGCGGAACTTGTCGAGCCGCGACAGCGAGCGCTCGGCGGAGTCCTTCGGCAGCTCGGGATGCTTGTCGTCGGGGGTGAGGATTTCGGCGCAGCGCAGCGCCGCCGCGCGTCCGAAGACGACGAGATCGATCAGCGAGTTCGAGCCGAGCCGGTTGGCGCCGTGGACGGAGACGCATGCCCCCTCGCCCAGCGCCATCATGCCGGGCACGATGTGGTCGGGGTTGCCGTCTTTCTTGATCAGCGCCTCGCCGTGATAATTCGTGGCGATGCCGCCCATGTTGTAATGAGCCGTCGGTACGATCGGCACCGGCTCGCGTGTGAGGTCGACACCGGCGAAGATGAGCGAGGTCTCGGTAATACCCGGCAGCCGCTCCTCGATGATGTGCGGATCGAGATGGTCGAGATGCAGGAAGATATGGTCCTTCTTCGGCCCGACGCCGCGGCCCTCACGGATTTCTATCGTCATCGCGCGGGAGACGACATCGCGCGAGGCGAGGTCCTTGGCGGATGGCGCATAGCGCTCCATGAAGCGCTCGCCTGTTGAATTGACCAGATAGGCGCCTTCGCCGCGGGCGCCCTCGGTGATGAGCACGCCGGCGCCGTAAACGCCGGTCGGATGGAACTGCACGAATTCCATGTCCTGGAGCGGCAGGCCGGCGCGCAGCACCATGGCGTTGCCGTCGCCGGTCTGCGTGTGCGCGCCGGTGCAGGAGGCATAGATGCGCCCGTAGCCGCCGGTCGCCAGCACCGTCATCTGCGCGCTGAAGCGGTGGATCGAGCCGTCGTCGAGATTAATCGCGATGACGCCGCGGCAGCGGCCGTCATCGTCCATCATCAGATCGATGGCGAAATATTCGATAAAGAACTCGGCCGAATGGCGCACCGCCTGGCCGTACATCGTGTGCAGCATGGCGTGGCCGGTGCGGTCGGCGGCGGCGCAGGTGCGTTGCGCAGTACCCTTGCCGTAATGCGTGGTCATGCCGCCGAACGGGCGCTGATAGATCTTGCCGTCTTCCCGGCGCGAAAACGGCAGACCCCAATGTTCCAGCTCGTAGACCGCTTCCGGCGCGTTGCGGCACATATATTCGATCGCGTCCTGGTCGCCGAGCCAGTCGGAGCCCTTCACGGTGTCGTACATGTGCCAGCGCCAGTCGTCTTCGCCCATATTGCCGAGCGCCGCGGCGATGCCGCCCTGTGCCGCCACCGTATGCGAGCGCGTCGGGAATACCTTGGTGATGCAGGCGGTCCGCAATCCCGCTTCGCTGCAACCGACGAGGGCGCGCAGCCCCGAGCCGCCGGCGCCGATGACGACGACGTCGTAGGCGTGATCTTCGATCGGATAGGCGCGGCCGTTGATGGCCGGCGCCGCGCCGCCTCCGTTCGCTCCGCTCTCTGCCATGCTCACACTCCGAACGACAATTTGAGAATAGCGTAGGCGGCGATCAGGCCGACGATCCAGCAGAAGAACGTGTTGCTCATCAACAGCGTGAGTTTTGTGGATTCGTCGGGGACGTAATCCTCAAGAATCTCCTGCATGCCGATTTTCATGTGGGCGACGGTGCAGGCGATGAACAGGAGCATGATGATGGCGACGAGCGGCGCGCCGAGGATTTGCGCTACCGCGGCCTGATTGCGTCCGAGCAACATGATGATGATGACAAAAGCGGCGATGGTCAGCGGGATACCGGCGACTGAGGTCACGCGCTGCAGCCAGAACTCGTGGGTCCCCGATCTCGCCGTGCCGCGGCCGCGGACCCGCGCCAGCGGAGTGCGGAAATGCTTAGGCGCGATGTCGCTCATCGCGATCCTCCCATGGCGAAATAACCGATCACCCACACGACCACGGTCAGGACGATCGAACCAATGAGGGTGGCGGCCGCAAGCCACTCGCGCTCCGTCGCGCCGAAGCCGCGGCCGGTATCCCAGATCAGGTGGCGGACGCCGCCGAGCGTGTGATGGATCAGGGCCCAGGTATAGCCGAACAAGATCAATCGGCCGATGATGGAACCCGCGAACCATTCGAATCTCGCGTAGCCGCTGGGCCCGGAAGCGGCGGCCATCAGCCACCATGCCAGCAGCAGCGTGCCGAAATAGAGGCAAAATCCGCTGATGCGATGGAAGCCTGACATCACCATCGTCAGCGTTAGCCGGTAGATTTGCAGATGCGGCGACAGCGGCCGTGCGGCGGGGGCCTTGGTTTCGGCCATTGTACTCATCCGAATTCGCTCGACGCCGGCGCCAAGCTTAGGGAACGTTCCTATCCAATCCGTGCGCGTGCCGCAATCCCAGCGACCACACGGGCAAAGCACCGCTCCGGCGATGGTTCGCGAA
The DNA here is from genome assembly GCA_049522435.1 of Xanthobacteraceae bacterium. GTDB lineage: Bacteria > Pseudomonadota > Alphaproteobacteria > Rhizobiales > Xanthobacteraceae > BOG-931. The sequence goes on along the minus strand of JBEKNW010000017.1, from coordinate 15,553 downwards.
TTGCGAAAGACTAGCATTGAAAGACCACCGTACAATTGGCATTATTTAAAGCCTGGCTTCGTGGAATCCGAAGGCAAAGGTCCTTCCGTGCGATTCGATCTCGCCGATCTCAGCCTGTTTCGCCATGTGATCGAGGCAGGCAGCATCACCCACGGCGCCGAGCGCGCGCACCTGGCGCTCGCCGCCGCCTCTACCCGCATCCGCAACATGGAGGAAGCGCTCGGCGTCGCCCTGCTCACGCGGGGCCGCCAGGGCGTCACCCCGACGCAGGCCGGCCGCACACTGCTGCAGCATGCGCGCGCGATCCTGCGCCAGGCCGAGCGCCTGCACGAGGACCTGCGTGCTTATGGCGGCGGCCTTGCCGGCCAGATCCGCGTGTTGTCGAACACCAACGCGCTGACGGAGTTTTTGCCGGAAGCGCTCAGCTCATTTTTGTCCGCGCATCCGAACGTCAGCGTCGATCTGGAAGAGCGTTTGAGCGACGAGATTGTCGGCCTGATCGCCGAAGGGGTCGCCGACCTCGGCATCGTCGCCGGGACCGTCGATGCGGGTGCGCTCGAAACCTATCCGTTCCGCCGCGACCGCTTCGTGCTCGTCGTCGCGCGCACAAATCCGTTGGCGACGCGCGCGGAAATTGGTTTTGAAGAAGTTCTCGCCCACGACTTCGTCGGGCTGGATCGCGCCAGCGCCTTGCAGCGCTTCCTTGCCTCGAAGGCGGGGCGCATCGGCCGGCCGCTGCGCTTGCGCGTGCAGTTGCGCAGCTTCGACGCCGTATGCCGGCTGGTCGAATGCAACGTCGGCATCGGTATCGTACCGGAGACGACCGCGCACCGCGTGGCCACGACCATGGCGATTGCGGTCGTGCCGCTGACCGATTCCTGGGCGGTGCGCGAGTTGACCATCTGTATCCGCAACATGGCCGACCTGCCGCTCTATGCGCGGCAACTGGTCGAGCATTTACGCGCGCACGGCTAGAGCCTGATCCCAAGAACCTGTCCCCGGATTTTATCGGGGGCCGAACCGTGATTTCGGAAACGGTCATGCGCAACATGCCGATCAACGATCCGGTGGGTTGTCTGCTACCTCTCCTTGGGAGCAGGCATCACGGAAAATAGTGGATAGTCAGACTTTGGCTCGATTGGCATCTCGTCAGCTCTCCGCGTCGCTATTACTGTCACCAAGCTGCAGTTGTGTGCACCGTTGCAGCATCCGATACGACGCATAGGGTTGGCCTGTTGAAGGCGGCGGTATCGGACTACGACCGTCGGGGGCGCGTTCCATGGGAAACCGCTCTGCATTGCCCGGCCTTAATTGCTGGCTGATCAGCGTAGCGGCGCAGTCGATTGCGTGCTTGTTGCTTCTATCCTGGATCGACGTTTCCGCTGCACAGACCTTCGTCTCTGAAGGGCCCGCACCGCGTTTCGGCCCGGCCTACGCCGTCCAAAGCGCCGATGCTTCGCCCAATGGCACCGAGGCCGGCGCCATTCAGGCAATACTGCCCGACCCGGCGCTGGGGGCGCAGACGATGTTCGCTGGGTCGCCTAACGGGGGTATATGGGTCACTTATAACAACGGCGCGAGCTGGACGCCGCTTACCGATAAGCAAGCATCGCTGTCGATCGCGAGCCTTGCGCTCGATCCGACCGATCCGACCGGCAAAACCATCATCGCCGGGGTCGGCATTACCGATAATGGCGAATACAGTCACTTCAACCTGGCTGAACCTCTCGGTAGGGGCGGCGCACAGACGGGCATATTATACAGCACCAATGCCGGCGCGACTTGGAGCGCGCTTGGCGGGACGACGCTTGAAGGCCAAAGCGTCATTGGCGTCGAAGCACGTGGCAGCACGATCCTTGCGGCCACGTTTGAGGAGCAGGCAGCCACCGGGAGCACGGCAGGGTACGGTCTCTATCGTAGCACCAATGGCGGCGCGACATTTTCGCTTGTGTCCGGCGGTTCGGGCCTTCCGACTGGGGCAGTGACCTCGCTGGTTGCGGATCCGAGCAACCCTTCAAGGTTCTACGCTGCGGTTAAGTTGTCCGGCAACAATGCGGCGACCAGCGTTTACGTCAGCAACAACACCGGTGCGACCTGGACCCCAATATTCACGGCAGCGAACAGCAACGGCACGATCACGAGCGGGGCGCAGACGGCGATTACGCTGGCAGCCGGACCCAGCGGGTCGGTTGCCGTCGCGGTCAGTAATCTGGAGAGCCAGCGCGCGCTTGCCGGAGTCTTTCTATCGACCAACGTTGGCGCAACCTGGAATCAGCTCACCGCGGCGCCCGACGTCGTTCCCGGACACCAGACGCCCGTCAACCTCCACGTCGCGATCGACCCGACGAATGCGAATGTCGTCTATTTGACCGGCGACGCCTATCAGAACTGCGGCGGCGCGAGCGCGACTTCGGTGTGCAGCATCCAAGCCTACCGCGTTGTGTACAATCCTAACAACAATTCATCGACCGCAACCAGCCTCACCAATGAGGGCACGGCTGCCCAGAATTTCTTGAACGCCAATACCGCTCACGCGGATTCGCGCGCGATGGCGTTCGACGCGTCGGGCAACTTGATCCTGTCGGGCGACGGCGGCGTCTATCTGAGGACCAATCCGCAAGGAAACGGCACCTGGGAAAACCTGAACAACAATCTAAGCGTTTTTGAGCCGTATGGCGTTGCCTACGATGCCAACAGCAAGCGCCTTGCGATCGCCGCTCAGGATGCCGGCGTATCGCTGCAATCGGCTCCCGGTAGCACGCTCTTTAACGCCATCAATCTTGGCGACGGCGTCAACATCGCTATCAACGATAAAAAGCTGTCCGGGCTGAGTGCAATCTATTCGACGATATACAACCTTGGAGCCGCGAGCCGCATGATCGTCAACGCGCAGGGCCAAGTGGTCAGCCCATTCCCGGATCCGGTGAACAATCCGGGGGGAGTCCCGATTACCTGCAACGGCGGCCAGGATTGCACAGAAGTCACACATGCCAACAACACCTTTAGTGCCCCACTTGTATTGAACAAAATCGACCCGACGCGGATTGCGATCGGCGGCTCTACCGACGTCTACGTCACGCAGGATTCGCTGAGCGGGCCAAATGGCGTCAACGCGACTTCCGTCGATCTCCATCTCACAGATTTGGGAACGACGGCGGGGCCGAGCGTCATCACCTACGGCACCGTTGCCAATACGCAAGCGATCGCGGTCGGAGCAGGGCCGGGAGGCGCCGGGGGTCAAGTCTGGTTTAGCGCCAACAACACGGCCGGATCGCTCACGCGATTGACCGATTACGCAGGATATACGCCCACCAGCATCGTCTTCGACACGCGCATACAGTCCCGTATTTTCGTCGCCGATAGCGCCAATCTCTACTACACGCGCAACGCCGATGGCGCCGCAACGTTTACGACGCTGACCTCGAACTTTCCGGCGGGTTTTACCAGGCCGACATCGACCGAGTTTGTTTCCAGCAACGACGTCAATGCCATTCTCGTCGGAGGATTGAACACGCCGCTTACATGCACCTCCGCTCCCAATGGATGCATGATCTCGAGCCAGCAGAGCCCGATCACGGTTGCCGACAGCGATGCAAACGGCAATTTGAGCGGTTGGCGCGCCTTCGGCCAGGGCTTGCCCAACGCGCTCGTCGATCAGATGGCCTACAATCCGACGGTCGATGTTCTCAGCGTTGCCTCGGTCGGCCGCGGCGTGTGGCTGCTCTACGACGTGACGAGCAATTTTACTCAGGCGACGGTGCTGCAATTCGGGCTTGCGAACAACAATTCCAACCCGGACCCATCTTTGCTGACTGACGGAACGGTCGGTTCACGTCCGTTGATCAAATACGGGACGGGAACCCTTACGATCACCGGGGACGCGACTTATTCCGGAAGCACGACCGTCAACGGCGGCACGCTTGAAGTCGATGGTACGATTTCGAACACGTCGAGCGTCGCGGTGAATTCGACTGGCATCCTGACCGGCGTCGGAACGGTCGATCCCGTGGTCGTCAGCATCAATTCCGGCGGCACGTTCGCACCCGGCGCGGCCGGCGTTCCTGGCACGTCGATGACGATTGTCGGCAATCTCGCCTTCCAATCGGGCGCGTTTTATCTGGTGCAGCTGAATTCGACGACCTCGACCTTCGCCAACGTTACCGGCACCGCCTCGCTCGGCGGTACTGTATTGGCGGCTTTTGCGCCCGGCACGACCTCTCTGGCGCATCAATATACCATCCTGCAGTCGACCGGGCTTAACGGCACCACGTTCGCGTCGCTGGCCACGTCCAATTTGCCCACCAATTTCAGCGCCGGCTTGGGCTACACCGCCGACGACGTGTTGCTGGACATCAGCGCGACGCTCGGCGCCGGCGCGGGGCTGAACGGCAATCAGCAAAACGTCGCGAATGCGCTTAACGATTTCTTCAATGGTGGCGGCGCGCTGCCGCCGAACTTCCTGAATGTCTTTGGAATGACCGGCGCCAGTCTGGGCAGTGCATTGACTCAGCTCGACGGCGAGGCCGCGACCGGCGCCGAACACGCCGCGTTCCAGATGATGGATGAGTTTTTGCTTCTAATGCTCGATCCGTTTGTTGACGGCCGCGGCAGCGGCGGTCCCAACGGGCAGGCGATCGGCTTTGCGCCGGAAGAAGCAGCGAACCTGCCGCCCGATGTCGCGTTCGCTTACGCCTCGATCCTCAATAAAGCGCCGCCCAAGCCGACCTTCGATCAGCGCTGGACGGCCTGGGGCGCAGCCTATGGCGGCAGCAGCACGACGAACGGCGATCCCACCGTTGGATCAAGTAATCTTACCGCGAGCACTTACGGTTTCGCCGGGGGCATGGATTATCATGTCACGCCGAACACGGTGTTCGGCTTCGCCCTTGCAGGCGGCGGCACGAGTTGGGGCCTGTCCACTGGTAACGGACGCAGCGACGCGTTCCAGGTCGGCGTATACGGGATAAGGCGCGCGGGGCCGGCTTATCTTTCCGGCGCGCTCGCCTTCACCAATCATTGGTTCACTACGAACCATGCCGTGCTCGGCGATCAGCTCACCGCGAACTTCGACGGCCAGAGCTACGGCGCGCGCCTCGAAGGCGGTTATCGCTATGCCGTGCTGCCGACGCTCGGCGTGACGCCGTACGCCGCGTTGCAGGCGCAAGACTTTCATACGCCGGGCTACAGCGAAACGGATCTCAACGGTGGCGGCTTCGGACTGAGTTATGCCGCCATGAACGCGACCGATGTGCGGACCGAACTTGGCACACGCCTTGATCATCCAACGCTCGTGGCCGGCATGCCGCTCATCCTGCGCGCACGCGTCGCCTGGGCGCACGACTTCGTCAGCAATCCTTCGCTCGGTGCCGTGTTCCAATCGCTGCCGGGATCGAACTTTATCGTCAACGGTGCGCCGATCCCGCAAAACTCCGCGCTCACCTCCGCCGGCGCGGAGCTGTTTCTCGCATCGAATTGGTCGCTCATCGCCAAGTTCGACGGTGAATTTGCGCCCGGCTCGCAGACCTACGCCGGCTCCGGCACGCTGCGCTACGCATGGTAAGCGCGGCCGTCTTCGCTCACCGCGGCATCAGCACCCAATAGTCGAGGTCGAGCAGGACCGCGGGGTCGTAATCCTCACCGGACTTGAGCGGAAAATCCCCGCAAGGCCGATCGCGCGCGGCGACCGTGCGCAGCCGCAACGCGCCGACGTCGCCTCGCCCCGGCAGCTCGGATTTTCCGAGCACTTCCGACCAGGCAAATAACGTCCCGCCCGCGAATAGCGGGGCAACGTGGCGGCCGCCATTGATGGCGGCGACGTGGAAGGCATTGGCGAACCCGTTGAAGGACAGCGCGCGGGCGAGTGAGATCACGTGGCCGCCATAGATCAGCCGGCGGCCGAAGCGGCCTTTGCCTTCAATATATTGGTTGAAATGGATGCGCGCCGTGTTCTGGTAGAGCCGGGTCGCGATCTGGGCCTCGGCCTCCTCGACCGTCATGCCGTCCATATGGTCGATCCGTTCGCCGACCTCATAGTCGCCGAAGCGATCGAGGCTGCCGGAGAGCGCCGTATCGTAGGCCGATAAATCTAGCGGGGGGCAGGCCTCGCCCAAAACTTTGGGATCGAGCACGGTCGGCAGCCGCGGAACATGGTCGCCCGGCGCGGGGGCGGCCTCGTCGCGCTTGCGCACCATCACCCAGCGGACATATTCGAGCACCGGCGTGCCGTCCTGCTTGTATCCGGTCGTGCGCACATAGACGATGCCGGTCTTGCGGCTCGAATTCTCCTTCAGCCCGATCACCTCGGAGAGCGCATTCAGCGTATCGCCGGGAAAAACCGGACTGCGGAAATAACAACCGGCATAGCCGAGATTGGCGACGGCATTGAGCGAGATGTCGGGAACGGTCTTGCCGAAGACAATGTGAAACACCAGGAGATCGTCGACCGGCGCGCGCGGATAACCGATCGCCTTGGCGAACGCATCGGACGACTGCACCGCGAACCGCGCCCCGAACAGGCCGATATAGAGCGCCACGTCGCCGACGGTGACCGTGCGCGGCGTGGCGTGACGGATCACCTGGCCGACGCGGAAATCTTCAAAGCAATTGCCGGCGCTGGTCTTTGACATTGGCAATACCTTTCCGTCGGAGCCCGGCGTTTCGTTCGCGTTTCATATCCCACCGCCGGCTCCGCGAAAAGCGGTGCGGCATCGCTTCATCACGCAGCCGTGAGGACGCGGTTGAAACCCGCCTGCGCGGCGACCGTATCTCGATGCGATGGCGCGAAGCGTTCGCGTCTCGCCGGCGGTTCGCCGCCAAATCTCGATGACAAATCTCAATGATGGAGCTCCTCATGTCTAAGCGTTTCGCTTTGCTTGCCGCTGCGGCGGTTCTCGCCTTGACCGCCAGTGCGGCGGCCCCGCTCTCCGCAGAAATGTCGGAGAAGACGGTCAATGTCGGCGGTGCGCCGATGTATCCGTCGAAGAACATCATCCAGAACGCGGTGAATTCGAAGGACCACACGACGCTGGTCGCGGTGGTGAAGGCCGCCGGCCTCGTCGAGACGTTGTCAAGGCCCGGGCCGTTCACAGTGTTCGCGCCGACCAACGAAGCATTCGGCAAGCTGCCGGCCGGTACGGTCGACAACCTGCTCAAGCCCGAGAACAAGGGGACATTGACCAAGGTGCTGACCTATCACGTCGTCCCCGGCCGGATGACCGCGGTCAACCTGATGAAGGCCGTCAAGGACGGCGAGGGCCAAGCCAACCTCAAGACCGTCGCGGGCGAGGACCTGATCGTCAAGCCGGCCGGCCCCGGCAAACTCACCATCACCGACGCCAAGGGCGATGTCGCCATGGTCACGATCGCCGACGTTCTGCAGTCGAACGGCGTAATCCACGTCATCGACACCGTGCTGTTGCCGATGTGAGGCTTATGACGCCTCGATGCTGCTTCCTCTCCCCGCGTGCGGGGAGAGGGTCTTTGTCTCGGTTCACGCCCCCGTGTTGTGGTCTTGCGCCCGGCGTTACACGAATGTGAGGCGCCTGTCCGCCAGCATTTTGTTATAGGTCCACGACGTCAAACGGATGCCATGACGATTGAAGCCATAGCGAGTCCGCCCCCGGTGCCCCATACCGCAGCGGGGCCTGTCATTCACCCGCTCTGGGTGCGCGTGACCCACTGGATCAACGCGCTCGCCATGCTGCTGATGATCGGCTCGGGCTGGCAGATCTACGATGCCGCGCCGCTCTTCGGGTTCGAATTTCCCAGTCACATCGCGCTCGGCGAATGGCTTGGCGGCGCGCTGTTGTGGCACTTCGCGGCGATGTGGCTTTTGGTGATCAACGGCCTCGTCTATTTCGCGCTGGGAATTTTGACCGGCCGCTTCCGCCGCAAGCTCTTCCCGATCCGCCCGCGCGAAGTCTTGCGCGATCTCTTCGCCGCCTTGCGCGGCCACCTCGCCCACGAGGATCTCGCCGTCTACAACGCCGTGCAGAAGCTCCTTTATCTCGGCATCCTGCTCACCGCGATCGTGATCGTGTTCTCGGGGTTGTCGATCTGGAAGCCGGTGCAGTTTCAAGCGCTGACGTCCTTCTTTGGCGGCTACAATACCGCGCGTTACGTGCACTTTGCCGCGATGACGGCGATCGTGGCTTTCCTGGTCGTGCATGTGGCGCTGGCCGCCCTCGTGCCGAAGAGCCTGCGCGCGATGATTTTTGGCCGCTGAAAGTCGAGGAGAAATCAGTGTCCCGTCTGCGCAAACCGGTCCCCGGCGTTGATCCGAAGCTCCTGATCAAGGATGCGGCGAAGCTCCTTCCGGAGCCTTCGCGGCGGTTCTTTCTTCGCGGCGCGGCAAGCCTCGGCGCGCTCGCCGTGCTCGGCGGCTGCGATATCATCGACGGCGATACCGCGGAGAACGCGCTGCGCGTCATCTCGCGGTTCAACGACCGCGTCCAAGCCTGGCTGTTTGATCCCAACAAGCTGGCGCCGACCTATCCGGAGAGCATGATCACGCGGCCGTTTCCGTTCAACGCCTATTACAGTGAGGACGAAGCGCCCGACATCGACGGCGACAAATGGCAACTCGAGATCGGCGGGCTCGTCGACAACAAGAAGCCGTGGACGCTGCCCGAACTCTACCAGCTGCCGGAGGTCTCGCAGATCACCCGCCATGTCTGCGTCGAGGGCTGGAGCGCCATCGGCTCCTGGCAAGGCGTAAAACTTTCCGATTTCCTTAAAGCTATCGGCGCCGACCTAAGCGCCAAATATGTCTGGTTCCAGTGCGCGGAAGGCTATTCGAACACGATCGACATGCCGAGCGCGCTGCATCCGCAGACGCAGTTGACGCTCAAGTTCGATCATAAAATCCTGCCGCGCGCCTACGGCTTTCCGATCAAGATCCGCATTCCTACAAAGCTCGGCTTCAAAAACCCGAAATACGTCACCGCCATGTGGGTGCAGAACAACGACGCCGGCGGCTATTGGGAGAATCAGGGGTATAATTGGTTTAGCGGGCTGTGAAGGTTATTCACGTTCGGCGCGCGGGGCATGCCGTCGCTTTTTGCCGCGCGGCGGGATCTGCAAATCAAATCGCCCGAAGTCGGTTAGCAGAAGGTCCTTGAGCGTTGGCGTTGCGGCGTCAGTGAGACGCGGACCCGGCATTTTCTTAACGGGCCTGGTCTTCCTTGGCGGCGAAGTCTTCATCTCATCACCCTGATGAACTCGGTCGCATTATAGCTCACTCGCGAACCGGTATGATACAGATCGCCCACACAGTTGCCATCTGCCCGCCCGGCCATTAGCACTGCACCCGCGCTCCACAAATTCAAGGCAGTCATTCATGCCCAGCGAAAAAATGCTCCTTCTCCTCGCCGGCGACGGCATCGGCCCGGAAGTGATGGCCGAGGTGAAGCGGCTGCTCGGCTTTTTCGCCAAGGCGGGCATCGCGACTTTCGCAACCGAGGAGGGGCTCGTCGGCGGCTGCTGCTACGACGCGCATCAGGTCGCCATCACCGATGAGACCATGGCGAAGGCGCATGCGGCCGACGCCGTCATTTTCGGCGCCGTTGGCGGTCCGAAATGGGACAAGGTGCCTTACGAGGTGCGGCCGGAAGCGGGCCTTCTTCGCCTGCGCAAGGACCTCGGGCTTTTTGCCAACATTCGGCCGGCGATCTGCTATCCGGCGCTCGCGGAATCCTCGAGCCTCAAGCGCGAGGTGGTGGAAGGGCTCGATATCATCATCCTGCGCGAGCTCACCGGCGGCGTCTATTTTGGTGAGCCGAAAACCATCACCGATCTCGGCAACGGCCAGAAGCGTGCCATCGACACCCAGATCTACGACACCTACGAGATCGAGCGCATCGCGCGCGTCGGCTTCGAGCTGGCCCGCAAGCGGCGCAACAAGGTCACCTCGATGGATAAGCGCAACGTGATGAAGACCGGCGTGCTCTGGCACGAGGTCGTCACCGAGGTGCATGCGCGCGAATACCAGGACGTTATGCTCGAGCACATGCTGGCGGACGCCGGCGGCATGCAGCTGGTGCGCTGGCCGAAACAGTTCGACGTCATCGTCACCGACAATCTGTTCGGCGACATGCTCTCCGACGTCGCGGCGATGCTGACCGGCTCGCTCGGCATGCTGCCCTCGGCCTCACTGGGCGAACTCGATGCCAAGACCAGGCGGCGCAAGGCCCTGTACGAGCCCGTGCACGGCTCGGCGCCCGATATCGCCGGCAAAGGCATGGCGAACCCGATCGCCATGCTCGCCTCATTCGGCATGGCGATGCGCTATTCGTTCAATATGGGCAAGGAGGCCGACCTGCTCGAGGAGGCGATCGCCGCAGCGCTCGGCAAGGGCCTGCGCACTGCCGATATCAAGTCCGAGGGCGCCAAGGTCGTCAGCACCGCCGAAATGGGTGAAGCGATCGTCGGCGAGATGGAGCGGCTCACCGCGTAGCCCGCACCAGCGGAGTGAATGCGGGAACGGCCGTGGATGGCGTCAGAACGGGTTGTAGGGGTTGATCCCCGGCACGTCGAACGCGCCCGGCAGCGGCGAGCGACCAGCCCCGCGGACATCCGGTCCCATGAACCAGTAGGGACGTCCGGGGTCGCCGCTCGGCGGAAACGCGTAGTCCATGTGGCTGCCGTAGCCCACCGGCACTTCGGTCCCGACATCGAGATAGGAGCGCCGGGGGACGGTGATAATCGTCGTGCTGCCGTCGGGATTGTGAATGATCGTGCGCGTGGGCTGGATCACCGTGCCACTCGCAGACCGGATTACCACCGATTGATTTTTCTTCGTTGCCGCCTGGGCGGAGCCGGCCACGGCCGAAACAACGGCAAAGGCGACGGCAACAAACAAGACTATTACACGCATGGCTCCTCGCTTTTCCTCATCACAATGTAGCCGGTTTGCGCCGACCGCGATAGCCTCGTGGTAACGGTCCGCATTGTCCCAGGGTTCCAGCCCTAGCCTTGGCAATTCCACGCGCCAATGAGGCGGATCAATAACGCGCCTCGGTCTACCTCCGTGATATTATTGTATTCACGGCGTACCAGGCACGACATAGGCCAAATCGAGAGAGCAGCGAGGCCATTCGCCATGTTTACACGACGAAGGCTGCTGTAGGCCGCCGGCGCGGGTGTCCTCGCCGGCAGCGGGCTCGGCCTGCGGCCGCTGTTTGCGGCGAATTCAGCCGGCGTAGCTCTGTCGCCGGGGGTTCCCGCAGGCCCTCGACGGCGCTGCCGCCATGGCGGCGCTGCCGGGCAAGCAACCGCTGATCAAGCTCTCTTACCGGCCGCCGAACTATGAATCTCCGTTGCCATATTTTGCCACGCCGATCACGCCGAATGACCGGTTCTATGTCCGTTATCATCTCTCGGATATCCCCAGCATCGATGCCAGGACCTACAAGATCGCGATCGGCGGGGACGGCGCCAACGCTCAGACCGAGATCACATTCGATGATCTCAAGAAATTCCCGGCCTACGAGATCGTTGCCGTCAACCAATGCTCGGGAAACCGGCGCGGCCTGTCAAAGCCGCACGTCGCCGGCGTGCAATGGGGCTATGGCGCGATGGGCTGCGCGCGCTGGAAGGGCGTCCGGCTCAAGGACCTTCTCGACAAGGTCGGCCTGAAAAAAGAAGCGATCGAGATTGCATTCAACGGCGCCGAAGGTCCGGCATTCGACAAGACGCCGGACTTCATCAAGAGCCTGCCGGTATGGAAAGCGGTCGATGAGTCGACGCTCATCGCCTATGAGATGAACGGCGAGCCATTGCCGCATTTCAATGGCTACCCGGCGCGTCTCATCGTGCCCGGCTGGACCGGCACCTATTGGATGAAACATCTCAGCACCATCGACGCGTTGACCAAACCGCAGGGCGGGTTCTGGATGAACCCGGCCTACCGCATCCCGGTCGGCGAATTCCCGGTGGTGGCGCGCTTCATGACGCAGGAAAACGCCACCACCGCGCCGATCACGGAGATGGTGGTCAACTCGCTGATCACCAGCCATGTCGACGGCGCCAAGGTGAAGGTCGGCAAGATCACCGTCAGGGGTTTGGCCTGGGACGGCGGCTACGGCGTCCGCGCCGTCGCGGCCTCGACCGACGGCGGACAAACGTGGTCGGCGGCGACGCTTGGCGATGATCTCGGCCGCTACGCCTTTCGGCCATGGAGCTTCGTGCTCACGGCCAAGCGCGGGACGAACACGGTGATGGTCAACGCCACCAACAAAATCGGCCAGACCCAGACGGCCACGTTGCTCTTCAACCCGGCCGGCTATCACAACAACGTCATGCAGAGCGTGACGTTGAACGCGGGCTAAGGCGGGCTAAGGAAGGCTCCGATGCGCTTTGTCGTCTTCGCGATGATTGCCGCATTCGCCGGCGCCACCGCCGCATCAGCCGAGGAGAAGCCGATTGAGCTCAAGCCGGGTCCGGGCCTCGACAAGGTCGAGGGCAATTGCGCCGCCTGCCACAGCCTCGACTACATCCAGATGAACTCCCCGTTTCTCAGCGCGGCCGGATGGGACGCCGAAGTGACGAAGATGATCAAGGCTTTCGGCGCACCCATCACCGATGCCGACGCCAAACTCATCGCCGACTATCTGACGAAGAATTACGGCAGGTGAGGGGCGATCCTGAGCGGCCCCTCCCACCGACATTGTGTTTGCAGTGTTTCTCGCTTAGAAGCGCTTCCGCCCGGTTCCCGCTCCGCGCAGGGCTGTCCGGGGAATGATTCACTGTGTCACGGTGCTTGCTCGGCCAAGCCGGTGCAAACCGGTCTTTGTCTGGTTGTCGAGACTCAGAAAGGGCCGAGCATGCGCTACCTCGATAGCATCGTTGGGAATCTGCTCAAACCGATCGATCGGCGGCAATTTCGCGCCATTGTGCAGCGCCACGACGGCGACGCCTATGACAAGAGCTTCAAGAGCTGGGACCATCTGGTGACGCTGATCTTCGCGCAATTGAGCCACACCGACACGCTGCGCGGGCTCGAACTGGCCTTCAACGTCAACGCCCAGCATCATTATCATCTCAACGTCGATAAGCTCGCCCGCACGACGCTGTCGGATGCCAACAAGCGCCGCCCGGTCGGTGTGTTTGCCGACACCTTCACGATGCTGTCGCAGACGGCTGACCGGGCGATCCGGCGCGAAGGGGCGCAGATGATCAGGCTGATCGATGCCAGCCCCGTGCCTTTGGGCAAGCTGTGCGGGTGGGCAAAATGGAACGGGCGGATCCGCGGTATGAAGATGCACGTCGCCTATGATCCGGATGCCGATCGTCCGTATGGCGTCGAGGTCACGCCCGCCACCGTCAACGATGTCGAGATCGGCCAAAAGCTGGCGGTCGAGGCGGGCGCGACCTACGTTTTCGACAAAGGCTATTGCCATTTCGGCTGGTGGCAGAAGATCAATGATAATGGGGCTTTCTTCGTCACGCGGGCAAAAGTGAACTGCCGCTTGCGGTCGACCAGGCGCCGGCCGCTGCGCAAACGCAAGGCTGACGGCTTCCGCATCCTCGACGACCGCGAGGTCGTGCTCGTCAGCAAAAGCCATGCCCGGCCGCGGCTGGCGATACCGCTGCGGCGCATCCGCGTCCGGCGTGAGAAGGGCGGCATCATGACGCTCATCACCAACGATCTGACCCGCGGCGCAATCGAGATCGCCGCGCTCTACAAGCGCCGCTGGCAGATCGAGCTGCTGTTCCGTTGGAACAAGCAACATCTGCGCATCCGCAAATTTCTTGGCACCAACGACAATGCCATCCGCCTGCAAATCCTGGCTGCCATGATCGCTTATCTGTTGCTGCGCATCGCGGCGCGCCTGAACTCTCTGCGCCTGCCGGCGCTCCGCCTCGCCGAACTGATCTGCCAATTCCTCTTTGCGCGACGGCCGATCGCCAAAATCGACAAGCCTCCGCCGGTCAATCCAAGCACAGCCCAACCAAGATTCTTTCCCGATCAATTGGAGTTCTGCTATGCCTGATTTTCCCCGGACAGCCCCGCGCTCCGCGTGGAGGGGGCGAAATTTCGATGGAGAGTTGACGATGGGTTACAACGTCGCCGTAGTCGGCGCGACCGGGAATGTGGGCCGCAAAATGCTCGACATTCTCGCCGAGCGCTCGTTTCCCGCCGATGAGGTGGTTGCGCTCGCCTCGCGCCGCAGCATGGGCGTCGAAATCTCCTATGGCGAGCGGACGCTGAAGGTCAAAGCGCTCGAACATTATGACTTCTCAGGCGTAGATATCTGCCTGATGTCGGCGGGCTCCGCCGTGGCCAAGGAATGGGCCCCGAAGATCGCCGCCGCCGGCGCGGTGGTGATCGATAATTCCTCGTGCTGGCGTTACAATTCGGACGTCCCGTTGATCGTGCCGGAAGTCAATGCCGACGCCATCGTCGGCTTTCGCAAGCGCCGCATCATCGCCAATCCCAACTGCTCGACCGCGCAGCTTGTCGTCGCGCTCAAGCCGCTGCACGACCGCGCCAAGATCAAGCGCGTCGTGGTCGCCACCTATCAGTCGGTCTCCGGCGCCGGCAAGGAGGCGATGGACGAACTTTTCGCGCAGACCAAGGCGGTCTTTCAGGTCGACGAGATCGTGCCGAAGAAGTTTCCCAAGCGCATCGCCTTCAACCTCATCCCGCACATCGACGTGTTCATGGAGGACGGCTACACCAAGGAAGAGTGGAAGATGGTGGTCGAGACCAAGAAAATCCTCGACCCCAAGATCAGGCTGGTCGCGACCTGCGTGCGGGTGCCGGTCTTCATCGGCCATTCGGAGGCCGTCAATATCGAGTTCGAGAACCCGATCACGGCCGAGGAGGCGCGCGAGGTGCTGCGCAATGCGCCCGGCTGCATCGTCATCGACGCGCACAAGCCGGGCGGCTACGTGACCCCCTACGAGGCGGCGGGCGAAGACGCCACCTATATCAGCCGCATCCGCGAGGATGCGACGGTGGAGAACGGGCTCGCGATGTGGATCGTCTCCGACAATCTGCGCAAGGGCGCGGCGCTCAACGCCATCCAGATCGCCGAATGCCTGATCAACCGCAAGCTGATCACCGCCAAGCAGAGGGCGGCGTAGAGTCCGTTATCAGTAGTGGCCTCAGCCGCGTGGGCGCTGCCGCTTAGCCCCGGCACCCGCGCAGGAACTCGGTGCGCGCGGCGCGTTCGGCCTCCACCGCGGGAATCGGCTGGGTGAGACACCAGTCGAAATGCACCCGGGCTTCCGGCGCCCAGCGCGTGCCCTCGATGCGGCGCGCGCAGTGCGGGTTCGCCAGCGCGCCGCGAACCTGATTAACCGCGGCTTCCGCGTAAGCATGGCAGAATCCGGGATCGGCAGCTTGCGCGGTTGGTGGCATTAGACCCCCAGCGCAGCCGTCGCCAGGCTTGCATACATCAGCTTCTTGAGCACCTTATCCTCCGCAGAGGTAATAGGGGCAAAACTCGCGGCGGTCAGGGCGGTCGGGGTTGGGTGGCGACCAATTCCGGCAGGTATGGGATGGCCGGGCTGCCCGGGACAGCCAGTCTTGAGCCGAGGTAATCCCAGA
>JBEKNW010000016.1:0-37634 GCA_049522435.1 Xanthobacteraceae bacterium | reverse complement strand
TTCCCACGGATCCTCGCCGAGAAAGCGGATACATGAATCGAAGGTCGCCCCGCCCCATGTTTCGAGAGACCAGTAACCAACCTGGTCCAGCTTTGCCGCGATCGGAAGCATGTCCTCCAGGCGCATGCGCGTGGCCAAAAGAGACTGGTGCGCATCCCGTAGGACGAGTTCGGTGATCCCCAGTGGTGTTTTTTTGGATTTGTTTTGTTTTTCGTCGCTCATGTCTCTTACCTAGAGTTGGTGCCTTTGCGAGTTGAATTCAGCTCCGCGATAACGGGCGGGAAAGTTGTGTTGATTTGTGGCCGAAATCAACGGTTCTCGGCATTCCCCAAG
This sequence comes from Xanthobacteraceae bacterium, assembly GCA_049522435.1. Classification (GTDB taxonomy): domain Bacteria; phylum Pseudomonadota; class Alphaproteobacteria; order Rhizobiales; family Xanthobacteraceae; genus BOG-931. The sequence goes on along the minus strand of JBEKNW010000016.1, from coordinate 37,301 downwards.
GAGATGCCCGCGATAATCGTCTTCTGGATATTGCTGGTGCCTTCTACGACCCGGAGCGACTGGGCGTCGCGCAGGAAGCGTTCCGCCGGATACTCGGTGGAAAACCCATAGCTGCCAAAAATTTTCATCGTCTCGCTGGCGGCATGGACGGCGGCTTCAGAGGCGAACAACTTCGCTATTGACGTCTGCTGCTGGTTGGGCAGCCCCTGATCCTTGAGCCAGGCGGCCCTGTAGACCAGCAGCTTGGCTGCCTCATGCTCGGCCACCATGTCGGCGATCTGTGCCTGAATCATCTGATACGAGCCGATCTTTTGGCCGAACTGGGTCCGCTCATTGGCATAGCCGATGGCGGCCTCGATGGCGCCGCCGGCGATACCAATTGCACCAGCCGCGGAACTGATCCGGGTGTTGTTGAGCTGCCACATGCAGATCTGGAAGCCCATGCCGACTTCACCGAGCACCGAATCCTTGGGAATTTTTGCCGAGTTAAAAGCAATCTCGCCGGTCGGGGAGCAGTGCAGCCCGAGTTTGGTCTCGATCGGAGCGGTAACAATCCCCTCGTTTTCTTTCAGGTTGACAATGAAGCAGGTCATTCCCTTGTATTTTTTGCTGCGGTCGGTGAACGCATAAACCAGGCCCCAATCGCCGACGGGTGCGTTGGAGATCCACATTTTCTGGCCATTGAGTTCCCAGTGATCGCCGCGATCGGTAGCGGTGGTGCGCATGCTGGCGACATCGGAGCCGGAATTGGGCTCGGTTATCGCGAAAAAACCGATGGCATCGCCGCTGACCCATTTGGCTATGAAGCGCCGCTTCTGCTCTTCGGTGCCGAATTTGTTGACCGTTACGGCCGGGCCGATGTTCTGCATGTTGAACGGCAGACGCCAGGATGCGCTGACCTTGGCGATCTGCTCGGCAATGATGACCGATTCGAGAAAGCCAAAGTGATTGCCGCCGTATTCTTCGGGCAAGGCGCAGCCGAAGAAACCAAGCGCGCCCATCTTCCTCACCAGTTCGGGGCGGAACCTATGATTGGCCTCGTCTTCCTTGAGGGTGGGAAGAATTTCCTTATGCGCGAAATCCTTGCCCATTTCCTGCATCATCCGTTGCTCTTCAGTTAATCCGAAGTCCATCTGGAGCTCCTGGTGAGTCAGCTAGAAAGGGGGGATAGAAAGTGGGACAGAGATGTTTTTCCGCAACTCTTGGGGCCATCATGTGTCCCCTTGGCTGGCGCCGCTCCGCGGTTGGCCGCCGACTGTAGGAGGCGCTGGTGCAAGCGGCAAGCGCCGGGGAGTCATTGCTGCTCTGCCGGGCTTCCGCTATCTAGACCGCAACGCCGTGATTTTGCGCCCGTAGCTCAGCTGGATAGAGCGCTGCCCTCCGAAGGCAGAGGTCAGGGGTTCGAATCCCTTCGGGCGCGCCAGTCTATCGGGCGCGTCAACTGCAACGACGAATAAAGCCCGTCACGCAGCGCGCGCGTGGCGCGCTGCGTCGGGGACCGCGCTCTACTAAGGACGACTAAAGGTCCAGTTCAGCTCGGCTTTGGCTTTTGAATGGAAATGGAGCTCGAAACCGACGACCGGCGCCGGTACCGTTTTATCCTTGGCGAATTGCAGCTTGTCTTCATCGACGGCGTAGACCGTCAATTTGTAGTGATGCGTGCTCTTGTCCTCCGGCGGGCACATGCCGCCGTAGCCCCAGAAGCCGTAATCGTTGCGGGCTTGGATGGCGCCCTTGGGCATGAGCTTCTTCTTCACGTCGCCGGCGTCCTTCGGGAGCGATGTCGTCGATACCGGAATGTTGAACACCACCCAATGCCAGAAACCGCTGCCGGTCGGCGCGTCCGGGTCATAGAGATTGATGGCGAAGCTCTTGGTGCCGTCCGGCGCTCCGGTCCATTTCAACGACGGAGAAATATTGTCGCCCTTGCAGCCAAAGACGTTCGCCTCCATGTCCTTCTTGCTAACGGCGCCTTCGCTTATGTCATCGCTGGTCACTTTCATCTGCGCGTAGGCCACCGGCGCCGCCAACATGCTGAAGGCCATAACCACTGCCCCTAATGCTACTTTGTGCATCGTTTCCTCCCTTGGTTCGAGGCGCTGAAGTTAGCACGGGGATGCGGGCTTGTCTCGCGGTTCGACTTGACACTGATCCATGACCCCCTAACCTGTGCAACCAAAACAGGGAGGGACTCGTCCGGCGCGGCCGCGAAGCGACGCCGCCGCCATTCGAGATTCCAGCACCTGACGGCGATGGTCAGCGCTTGCCCCGTTCGCGGAAACGCGCAGGGTCGGCTGACCACGAAAGGGGAGGCCTCGATGGTCGGCAACGTGCGTTTCGACTTCATGCATTTCATGCCCTACGTGTACCTGCCGGAAAACCAAAAGGAATTCCGGTCGCTGTGGGTCGACTTCCCCAACAAATATTACGATCCAGAACGCGGGCACGCGCTCTACCAGCGCTACCTTGCGGAGCTGGTGCTCGCGGACACGCTCGGCTTCGACGCCATCGTCGTCAACGAGCATCACAATACGGCGTACAGCATGATGGCGGCGCCGAACCTGATCGCCGCGGCGGTCATCCCGCAAATCAAGAACGCCAAAATCTGCGTCTGGGGCACGCCGCCCAATCTCGAATATCCGAACCGCCTGGCGGAAGAATACGCCATGCTCGACGTGCTATCGAACGGCCGGCTGGAAGTAGCGTTTCCGCTCGGCACCGGCATGGAATACTGGGCCAATCCGATCAACCCGGCCACCGCGCGCGAGCGCTACCGGGAATCCATCGACATCATCCTGCAAGCTTGGACGCAGGACGGCCCGACCAGCTATTACGGTGATTTCTACACCTACCGTTATCTCAATCCCTGGCCGCGGCCTTATCAGAAGCCGCATCCGCCCTGCTATATCGTGGGAACGGGAAGCCCGGAGACCATCGAGCTCGCGGCCCAGCTCGGCTTCGGCTATTCCTCGGTGTTCGTCACCAAACAGCGGGCGCTCGAGCTCAATCAGCAACTACGCCAGCGCGGAGCCGAACACGGGCACCAGATCCGGCCGGAGCAGCTTCCGCTCGGGGTGATCGCCTACGTCGCGGAGACGAAGGAAAAAGCCGAGGAAGAGGCCATCGAGCACATGCGGTATTTTTTCGAGGATGCGCTCCGCACCACGCCGACATTCCTCGCTCCGCCCGGTTACCTCTCGGTCGATCAGTTGAAGAAGCGCGCGGCGCTCGCCGATAAGCTGCACGGCGCGTTCAATTTCCAGAACATCAACGAATCGTTCTTCGTCGCCGTCGGGACCGCCGACCGGGTCGTCGAGCAGCTCGAAGAATGGGGCGAGACGATGGGCACCAACCATTTCAACATTCTCGGTGCGATCGGCAACATGCCCCATTGGAAAGTGGTGAAGAACCTGAGCTTCCTGGCGCAGGACGTTTTTCCGCGGATGCGCGCCCACGCGGCGGTCGAGCGCCGCGTCGCCGCCGAGTAGCGAAGGAGGACGCCTATGGCTCCCGCGGCCTTTCCTGCCCAATTCAAACGCGAAGTTCACACCGTCAACGGCGTGAAGACGGTCGTGCTCACAGCCGGAAGCGGCGAGCCGCTGGTGTTCCTGCACGGCGCCGGACTCTGGCACGGGATCAATTTCGCCGTTCCCTGGACGGAGAAATTCCGGGTCATCATTCCCTTCCATCCGGGCTTCGGCGAATCCGGCGACGATCCGGCAATCACCGACACCCACGACTACGTCATGCACTATCTCGATCTCTTCGACGCGCTCGGCATCGACCGGCTTCGCCTGGTCGGCTTCTCGCTCGGCGGTTTACTGGCCGCGAAATTCGCCGTCGAGCATGGCCACCGCATCGACCGGCTCGTGCTCGTGGGGCCAGCCGGCCTGCGCGACAAGGCGCATCCCGCCCCCGACCTGTTCAAGCTGCCGCCCGAGCAGATCCCTTCGATGCTGGTCACGAATTTCGACGTCATCAAACCCTATCTGCCGGAAAAGCCCGACCTCGATTTCATGGGGGACCGCTATCGCGAAGGGGGAATGCTGGCGCGGCTCTGGTGGGAGCACCCGTGGGACACGAAATTGCCGCGCTACCTGCACCGCCTGACCATGCCGACGCTGCTGGTGTGGGGCGAAGACGACCGGCTCATCCCGGTGCAGCAGGCCGAAATCTGGCGCCGGCACATTCCCAAGGCGGACGTTGCGATCTTCAAGGGCGCGGGCCACCTCGTGCTCGACGAAAAGCGGGAAGCCGTGGACGCGGTGCAGCGGTTCTTGTCCTAAAGTGTAATTGACCTGAACGATGACGGCGATGCCAAGCGAGGCGATATTCCTGTGGCGATGGCATTTTTAGCGTCGCGCTGGAATATTTTTGGGACACGCGGGTTGGATAATACGACTCAGCCGCTGAGGATAAATCGATAGGCGTTCCGCGCGTTTCGTGATTGTCGACCTTCGAGACGGCTGTTAGTCTTCATGACGGCGTCGTAAAGCGCTGACGAAAGAGATGGGGGGAATGCACCATGGACAGTTTGAAATACGTCTTGGCTCCGCTCGGACGCTTGTTGATGTCCAGCCTCTTCATTTGGGCAGGAATTGGCAAGCTGATGAATCCGGGCGGCACGGCGCAGTATTTCGCCAGCGTACACGTGCCGGCTCCCGAGGTGGCGGTTTGGGTCGTCGTCATCTTCGAGATCGTTGTCGGCTTAGCGATCCTGGTGGGGTTCAAGACCCGATGGGCTGCGGCCTTGCTCGCCATATTCTGCCTGATCACCGCGCTTGGGGTGCACCTGCCGGCCGGAGACCTGGCCAATATGACCGCTTTCTACAAGAACCTGGTGATGGCGGGCGGCTTCTTCTATGTGGTCGCCTACGGCGCCGGCGCCATCAGCATCGACGGCCCGGCCGCGTAGAAGCGCGAACATTCAAGCCAGTTTGGCAGTCATCGGGAACGAGGCGAATCCTTCCGCCTCGTTAACCTCCCGCACATCCCACCGTTCGACGATCCGTAAGACTTGACCCGTATAACACCGTCTGTGGGCACTCGAACCCGAGCGCCCGGATGCCGCGCAGGCGTGTCATGGTCGACAACCGCAGAGCCATGCGGCGTACGCGTATATTGCGCTGCGCCAAGATCATCGTGCCGCGCCGCTCGCCGGTCATTTCATGCACCGTTCAGAACATCACCGGCGGCGGCGCCTGCCTGAAGCTGGCGAATACATACGGCGTGCCGGAGACCTTCGATCTGACCTTCGAACATGGCCGCACGCGCCGCTCCTGCCGCGTGGTCTGGCGCACCGACGACAAGCTCGGCGTGATGTTCGAGAACAAGGAGCCGACGGAAAGTTAAAACTCCGCCACCGCGCGGATAAGCCGCTCGATATCCTCGGGCCGTGACAGGCGGTGATCGCCGTCCTTGACCAGGGTGAGAACCACGTCGTCGCTGGCGAGGCGCGAGACCAGCTCCACCGCGTGCCGCCACGGCACATCGGGATCCTCGACGCCCTGCAGGATGCGCACCGGGCATCCGGTTTCGATCATGCCGCCAAGGAGAAGGTGGTTGCGTCCCTCCTCGATCAAATGCCGGGTGACGAGATAGGGCTCCGGCGAATATTCGGACGGCCGCGCCCAGACGCCCTTCTCCTCAAGCTCGCGCTTGATCGCCGGAGTGAATCGTTTCCACATCAGTTCCTCGGTGAAGTCGACCGCAGGCGCGACCAGGACCAAGCCGGCGACCGAAGCGGGTGCCCCCTCCCTTCCCTCCCCCGCAAGCGGGGGAGGGAAGGGAGGGGGCCGCTGCCGCAGGGCGCGGACCATGAGCAATGCGAGCCAGCCTCCCATCGACGACCCGATCAGAATCTGCGGACCGCGGCAGCAGGCGTCGAACACAGCGAGGCTGTCGGCGAGCCAGCGGCCGATCGTGCCGTCGGTGAACACGCCGCTCGATTCCCCGTGGCCGGAATAGTCGAAGCGGACGATAGCGCGCCCGGCAAGCTCAGCCCAACGCGCGAGCGCCTCGGCTTTGGTGCCTTTCATGTCGGACTTGTAGCCGGACAGCCAGAAGAGGCCGGGGATGGCGCCCAAGTGCTCGCGTAGCGCGACGGCGCGGCGCTCGCTCCCCGCGCCAATTTCCAAGAATCTCAGGCTCTTATCATCCATGCGCGCGGTCTCGGCGGGGCCAATTGGGGGGTGAGGTAAAGCGATTGCCACATCCTGTTTCGCCGCAAACGGCGCTCCAGCGCAAGGGACCCGCGCCGACGCATTGTCGTTGACTTGGACGCAAAAACTCCCGATCTTCTGCGTTTGCTGCTGAGCACCGCCGATAAGTCTTCGTCGTATCGCGCGATGCCGGACCGCCCGTTTCAACGACATAGGAGATAAGACCCATTCGTCGCCCGATCAGATCCACGCAGCCCGCTCCCAAGGAGGGGCCGCGCATCAACGAGGAGATCCGCGTCCGCGAGGTCCAACTCATCGACAAAGACGGCGCCAACAAGGGCGTCACTGAAATCACCACCGCTATCGCTATGGCGCAGGAGGCCGGGCTCGATCTCGTGGAGATCGCACCGAATTCGGTCCCGCCGGTCTGCAAGATCCTCGATTACGGCAAATACAAATACCAGGCGCAGAAGAAGGCCGCCGAGGCGCGCAAAAAGCAGAAGATCGTCGAGATCAAGGAAATCAAGCTGCGGCCGATGATCGACGATCACGATTACGACGTGAAGATGCGCTCCATGGAGCGCTTTTTCGAGGAAGGCGACAAGGTCAAGGTGACGCTGCGTTTTCGCGGCCGCGAAATGGCGCATCAGGAGCTTGGCTACAAGCTGCTCGACCGCGTCAAGGGCGACACCGCCAAGATCGCCAAGATCGAGCAGGAGCCGCGCTTCGAGGGCCGCCAAGTCGTTATGGTTTTGGCGCCGCGTTAAGCGGCGCCAGTGGTGATGGTGCTGGCGCCGCGGTGATGCCGTCGGCGCCTAGAACGCGGCGATCACTTCCGGAATGATGCTTGCCCCGTTTACCGGGGAAACTCAGGGAGGGTACGACCATGCCGACATTCATCTCAATGATGAGCTTGACCGATCAGGGCATCCGCTCGGTCAAGGACTCGCCGAAGCGCTTAGCCGCCGCGAGGGAAGCGGCCAAGAAGCTCGGTGTCGAGATCAAGCAGGTATTTCTCACGACCGGAGAGTTCGACCTTTTGGCGGTTCTTGAGGCGCCCAATGGCGATAATGTCGCCAAGCTGACTTTGGCGCTCGGCTCCCAGGGTAGTTTGCGCTCGTGCACGGTGCGCGCCTGGCCCGAGGCCGAATACGCCAAGCTGATATCCGAGCTTCCTTGATCTCGGATCGCACTGGAGCCTGGGTTGCCTGACTGCGCCCGGCGGACCTCGCCGGGCCCGCCGGGGATTTGCCAATTTCGGCCGCCTCTGCCATAACCGCGCCCTCTCGTCGCCCGGCTGATCAGGGCTGCCGTGGCGGCGGCGAAGTGCTCCAAGCACACACAACGCTCGTTGACGAGCATTTTCGGCCACCCCCACCCTACCCTCCCCCCGCAAGCGGGAGATGGTAGGGAGGGGGCCTGCGGCCAAGGAGAGCCAAATGCCCAAGATCAAGACCAAGTCGGGCGCCAAGAAGCGCTTCAAGGTGACGGCTGGGGGGAAGGTCCTCTACCAGCAGTCAGGCAAGCGCCACGGCATGATCAAGCGCACGAAAAAGCAGATCCGCCAGCTGCGCGGCACCAATGTGCTGTTCAAGACCGACGGCGACAACATCAAGAAATATTTCTTGCCGAACGGCTGACGGCTCGACCGGCCCCGCCCGCGGCGGCCGAAATCCGCCGCCCCGTTCTTCAGAGGAGATCAGCCATGGCTCGCGTCAAGCGCGGAGTCACCGCCCATGCCAAGCACAAGAAAGTGCTCAAAGCCGCCAAGGGCTATTACGGAAGGCGCAAGAACACGATCCGCGTCGCCAAGCAGGCGGTGGAGAAGGCGAACCAATACGCCTACCGCGACCGCAAGCGGCGCAAGCGCACGTTCCGCGCGCTTTGGATTCAGCGCCTCAATGCGGCGGTGCGCCCGTTCGGCCTGAACTACAGCCGCTTTATCGCCGGCTTGAGCAGGGCCGGCATCGTGGTCGACCGCAAGGTGCTTTCCGACCTCGCGATCACCGAGCCGGCGGCCTTCGAAGCGATCGTCGGCCAAGCCAAGGCCGCACTGCCGGCCTAGTCGGCCGGAAACATTTCCTTCGTCATGCCTGGCCGGCCATGACGGTTATAGGAACCGTTCCATGCCCGATACCGCGCAACTTGAACAGCAAATCCTCGCTGACGTCGCCGCGGCAAGCGACGAAGCGGCGCTCGAAGCGGTGCGCGTGGCGGCGCTCGGCAAGAATGGCTCCATCACGGCTTTATTGAAGTCTCTTGGCACCCTGCCAGCGGAGGACCGCAAAATTCAGGGGCCAATGATCAACGGCCTCAAAGACCGCGTCAATGCGGCGATCACCGCGCGCCGCAAGGCGTTCAAGAGCTTGGCGCTCGAGGCTCGCCTCAACACCGAGAGCGTCGACGTCACGTTGCCCGTGCGCGAGGCGCCGGCGGAGATCGGCCGCGTGCATCCGATCACGCAAGTCATCGACGAATTGACCGCGATCTTCGCCGATATGGGCTTCTCCGTCGCCGAGGGGCCGGACATCGAGACCGACGATTACAACTTCACCAAACTCAATTTCCCGGAAGACCATCCGGCGCGCGACATGCAGGACACGTTCTTCTTCAATCCGAGGCCGGACGGCTCGCGGCTCCTTCTGCGCACGCACACTTCGCCGGTGCAGGTGCGCACGATGCTCAGCCAAAAGCCGCCGATCCGCGTCATCATCCCCGGCCGCACCTATCGCAGCGATAGCGACCAGACGCACACGCCGATGTTCCATCAGGTCGAAGGCCTGGTCATCGATCGGGCTTCGCATCTCGGCCACCTGAAGTGGATTCTTGAGGAATTCTGCAAGGCGTTCTTCGAGGTCGATCACGTCAAGATGCGCTTCCGGCCGTCCTTTTTCCCGTTCACCGAGCCGTCGCTCGAAGTCGACATCCAGTGCCGGCGCGACAAAGGCGAAATCCGCTTCGGCGAGGGCGACGATTGGATGGAGATTCTCGGCTGCGGCATGGTGCATCCGAACGTGATGAGGAATTGCGGGCTCGATCCCGACGAATTCCAAGGCTTCGCCTGGGGCATGGGCATCGACCGCATCGCCATGCTCAAATACGGCATGCCGGATCTGCGCGCCTTCTTCGAGGCCGATGTCCGCTGGCTCACCCATTACGGCTTCCGCCCGCTCGATCTACCGACGCTGGCGGGGGGATTGAGCGGATGAGCAACTCGCGATCGCGCGGCTGTGGCCTTACACTCCATGTCGAACCGTGCTGGAGACGGAAATGACCGAAGTTCCGAAAGACCTCATTGACGCCGTCCTGAGGGAAACACTAGGCCCGTATGGCTTCGATCACTCCGATGTGAGGGCGGACTATGATCACGACGGCGAGGAGGCGCTGTTTATTGATGCGATCCTCAAGCCTAACTCGGACGTTGAAGGCAAGATATATAGCGCTGCTCTTGGCGCGCTAAGCAACGCTCTGCTGGAGCGTAGAGACCGCCGGTTTCCGTATTTGATGCTTCGTCATCCCGATGATGAGCCTGCGGAATCTCCTTGGCCGCCAAGAGAGACCGCGCCATCATGATTCACGACGACCTTTTGGAGATCGCCGACGATTTGGCCCGACGGGAGGAGGCCGGTCGCCCAAAGCAGGCTTCTCTTCGACGTGCGATTTCCACGGCCTACTATGCCGTCTTTCACGCCTTAGCCTATTTGTGCGCAAAGGAGCTAGTTGGTTGGACGAAAGAGTGGAAGTTCGTCACACCGATCTACCGGGCCCTTGACCATTCCACTGCAAAAAAATTATTCGAGCGCAATCGAGACACCTATGGAGAAGATGTAGCCGAAATTGGCAGGATATTTATTGTGCTCCAGCAGGAGCGACACAGTGCGGATTATGACCCGGAGTTTTCCTCCAGCCGTCAGGAGACGGTGGATTTGATTCGGCTGGCACGCCAAGCCGTGGAGGCGACGCTCACTTTGAATGCAGATAAGCAACTCCTCCTCGCCGTGCACTTGATCGGCCGGCAGCGATAGCGGTCTCTCAGTAGCAACACGATGAAATTCACTCTCGCCTGGCTCAAGGAGCATCTCGACACCGATCATCCGCTCGGCGAGATCGCGGACAAACTCACCATGATCGGGCTCGAGGTGGAGCGGATCGAGGACAAGGCGAAGCTCTTCGCGCCGTTCACCATTGCGCGCGTCGTCGAGGCCAAGCAGCATCCCAACGCCGACCGGCTGCGCGTGTGCATGGTGGATACCGGCACAGGCGATCCGATCCAGGTCGTCTGCGGCGCGCCGAATGCGCGCGCCGGAATGAAGGGCGTGTTCGTGCCGCCGGGCGCTTTCATCCCCGGCAAGAACATGACGCTGCAGGTCGGCACCATCCGCGGCGTCGAGAGCCGTGGCATGCTGGTCTCCGAATTCGAATTGCAAATCTCCGATAATCACGAAGGCATCATCGAATTGCCCGACGATGCGCCGGTCGGGGCGAACTACGCGCAATGGGCGGGGCTCGACGATCCGCTGATCGAGATCAACCTGACGCCGAACCGCGCCGACTGCACCGGCGTGCATGGCATCGCCCGTGACCTCGCCGCCGCCGACATGGGCAAATTCAAGGATCCGGCCGTCAAGCCGGTCAAGGGCGAGTTTCCGTGCCCCGTGACCGTGACCATCGATTTCGGCGCCACTCCCTCGCTCTGTCCGGCTTTTGCGCTGCGCCTCGTGCGCGGCGTGAACAACGGCCCATCGCCGGACTGGCTGCAGAAGCGGCTCGCCGCGATCGGGCTGCGCCCCATCAACGCCCTCGTCGACATCACCAACTTCATCACCTATGACCGCGGCCGGCCGCTGCATGTCTTCGATGCCGCGAAGGTTCGCGGCCATCTGGTGGTGCGCCGCGCGCGCACCGGCGAGACGCTGCTCGCGCTCGACGGCAAGACCTACACGCTCGACGAAACGATGTGCGTCATCGCCGACGAGGACGGCGTGGAATCTCTCTCCGGCATTATGGGCGGCGAAAAAACCGGCTGCTCCACAGCGACCACCGACGTGCTCATCGAGTCGGCGCTGTGGGAGCCGATCAACATCTCCCAGACCGGCCGCAAGCTCGGCGTCAATTCCGACGCCCGCTACCGCTTCGAGCGCGGCGTCGATCCGGCCTTCATGCTGCCCGGGCTCGATCTCGCGACCCGCATGGTGCTCGATCTCTGCGGCGGCACGCCCTCGGAGGTCGCGGTAGCAAGTAACTCACAGGTTGCTGAAAGTGCGGTAAATGTTCCACCGTCGAAGCTCAAACTTTCCGCCTGGGCGACACTAAAATCAAAGATTCGACGAGTCTTCCGCCTTTTGATGCTCGGCCGGTGGAGAGAACTTCCATCGGCGTTGTTTGATGAGTGGATCGATGGGGCGCATTCGCGAAACACAATCCCAAATAGTTGGGAGGTACCGGAACGCGTCATCGACTTTCCAGTGTCCGAGTTGCAACGGCTCGCGGGCATAACGGTGCCGCTGCCCGAAATGCGCCGTGTCCTCGAGCGTCTCGGGTTTTTCGTGGCCGGCCAGGGCGAGCGCGTGAAGGTTGCCGTGCCGTCTTGGCGGGCTGACGTACAAAACAAGGCTGACATCGTCGAAGAGGTCGTGCGCATCCTCGGCGTCGACCGCGTGCCGTCAACGCCGTTCGACCGCGGCGAGGCGCCGCGCAAGCCGGTGCTGACGCCCATTCAACTCCGCGTGCGTAAAGCCAAACGCGCGCTCGCCGCGCGCAATCTGGTCGAGGCGGTGACCTGGTCCTTCATCGCCAAAACGCACGCCGAGTTATTCGGCGGCGGCAAGCCGGAACTTTCGCTCGCCAATCCGATCGCGGCGGAGCTCTCCGACATGCGCCCCAGTCTCATTCCCGGCCTCGTCGCTGCCGCGCAGAGGAATGCCGACCGCGGTTTCCCGGACGTCGGCCTGTTCGAAGTCGGCCAGGTGTTTCGCGGCGATGCGCCGCAGGACCAGCTTACGGCCGCCGCCGGCGTGCGGCGCGCGCTTGCCAAACCGTCCGGCATCGGCCGCCATTGGACCAAGCGCGACGGCGAGGTCGACGCCTTCGACGCCAAGGCCGATGCGCTCGCCGTGCTGGCGGCGGCCGGCGCGCCGGCGCAGGCGCTGCAAATCATGCCGCGCGGCCCGGCCTGGTTTCATCCCGGCCGCTCGGGGACGATCCAGATCGGCCCGCAGAACCTGCTCGGCCATTTCGGCGAGCTGCATCCGAGCGCGCTCGAAGCGCTCGATGCCGAAGGCCCGCTCGTCGCCTTCGAGGTCATCCTGGAGCGCATTCCAGAACCGAAGACGAGAGCGACGCGCGCCAAGCCCGCGCTCGAGCTTTCGCCTTTCCAGCCGGTCGAGCGCGACTTCGCTTTCGTGGTCGAGCGCAATGTGAAGGCCGCCGACCTCTTGCGCGCAGCGCAGTCGGCCGACCGCAAACTCATCGCCGGCGTCAGCGTGTTCGACATTTACGAGGGCCCAGGCATTGAGCCGGGCAAGAAGTCGATTGCCATCGCCGTCACGATCCAGCCGCGCGAGCGGACCATGACCGATGCGGAGATCGAGGCGCTGGCGGCCAAAATCGTCGCCGAGGTCGGCAAGCGCACCGGCGGCGCGCTGCGGGCGTGAGCGTCAGCGTGGTTCCTCGCGCATGATGTTCGGCGTGGTCTCAAATCGTCGTCGCTGGCGCGGCTCGGCGCGCCCCCGTTTCGACTTGCGCTTGAGCATTGTTTCGGTTTCCGCCGGCGCCGGTTCCTTCTGCCCGCCGAGCCGGCGCAAGACCGCGTCGGCGGCGCGCTCGCCCGATTCCCAGGCGCCGCCGACCGTGCCCCACAAGGTCTCGTGCACGGCTTCGCCGGCGAACCAAACCGCGTCCTGCGCCGGCTCCATGAGGATACGGCGAGCGCCCTGCCAGCCCGGCGCCGCGGCCGAAAAGGCGCCGAGCGCCAAAGGCTCATAGTTCCAGCGCGTGGCGTGCGAGCGCTTGATCGCCTTCTTCACGTCCGCACCGTAGAGGCCGGCCAGCCAATCGGCGGCGAAATCGACCATCGCCGCTTCGCCGTGCGCCGTGAGATCGCGGCCGAACGTGCCGGCGACTTCGATCAGGCAAAGCGGCGTGCCGGAGACGTTGGCGAGGATCGCGGCGGTGCGCGAGTCGGCCGATTTCTCGAACACCAGATCGTCGCTCTCGAAGCCGAGCGGATTGCCCTTAAGTTCGAGCGCAATGTGGTCGTAACTGCCGAGCGAGAGCTTGGCAAAGGCGTCGAGTTGCCGCTTGGCAAGTTCGGGCGTGAATTTGATGCTGCCGGACGCGATCACATTGGTCGACACGGTGACGATGGCGGCGCGGGCGGCGATCGTGCCCTTCGGCGTTTCCACTGTGAGATTGCGCCTGGTGTCGATCGCAGTTGCCGGCGTCGACAGCTTGACCGCGATCCCCTCGGCGAGAGCGGCGATGAGCGCGCCGAAACCCTGGCGGCAGAAAGCGTCCGCGTTGCGCTCGGCGGATTTCGCAAAATCCACGGCCGATACTTGCGCCAGCTCCTTGCCGCAGCCGAACGGGCCGAGCACGAACTCGACCGCCGGCCGCCAGTCGCCGAGGTCGTTGGGCAGCGCCTGCGCGCACGCCACGTCGCCTTTGCGCGCGGCGTCGGCGATGGCGCGATTGGCGCGCACTTGCGAGGTCAAAAAATCCTCGAGCTCACCCTCGCGCGCGTAGCGCCGGCCGATACGCACCTTCTGGCTCGCCGGCGCCGGATAGACTTCGATCCCGCGGCGCGGCGCCAGCTTGGTCACTGGATTGAGGTCGGGCGTATGGATCCAGTGGGCGCCGCGATCGTACGGCACGCCGAAAGTGCGCATCTCCGTGGTGCAGCGCCCGCCGATATGGTCGGTCGCTTCGAGCAGCACGAACTTTCGGCCAGCGGCAGCGATCCGGCGCGCAGCGGCGATGCCGGCCGCACCGGCCCCGACGATCACGACATCGACCCCGGCCGAACTCGGCGCAGTCGCGGCGAGGGCCGGACGTGCCATAAGTGCGGCGGAGGCGGCGAGGAACGAGCGACGGCTCAGTCGCGGCATGGTTTTCCAAATGTTTGCGGTTTATCGCAGATTGCCCGAACGATGCGCGGCACGCAAACCGCATGGTTGAATTTCAGTCAATAACGCAGGCGATGACGTGAACCAAATTGCAAGGGTCTTCGACTAAAATGAAGACTAACAAAGACGCGGCGAAATCGCGCAGCCCATTGGGGAGGCTCCCATGAGCAGGATACTCGATGGCGTCGGGCGGCTCATCGCCCGCTATCTGCAGCAGCCCGTGCACGGCTACGAGCCGTTCACGCCGAGCGATCCCGACGCGTTGCGTCATTCGCTCGAGCCGGGCGACGTGCTTCTGGTCGAAGGCAACAACCACATCGCCGGCGTCATCAAATATCTGACCCAATCGACATGGTCGCATTCGGCGCTGTATGTCGGGCCGATCGCCGGACGCGCAACGCAAGACGGCGAGCCGCACGCGCTCATCGAGGCCAATGTCGGCGAGGGCGTGGTGTCGGCGCCGCTGTCGAAGTATTTCCGGTTTCACACCCGCATCTGCCGGCCGGTCGGATTGACGGCGGCGGATTGCGCGACGGTGTGCGCCTACGCCGTCGCGCGCATCGGCTTCGCCTACGACCTTAAGAACATTATCGACCTGATGCGCTATTTGTCACCGCTGCCGGTGCCGCAACGCTGGCGCCGGCGGCTGATTGCGCTTGGCTCGGGTGATCCGTCGCGGCTCATCTGCTCGGCGCTGATCGCGGAAGCATTCCGCGCCGTGCACTATCCGATCTTGCCCAAGATCACGCTGACGCGCAGCCGGCAGGCGCTCGAGCAGATCTTGGAGATTCGCCATTCCTCGCTGTACTGTCCGCGCGACTTCGACATCTCGCCCTATTTCAACGTCGTGAAGCCGACCATCGCGAAGGGCTTCGACTACAAGATGCTGCACTGGGCCGATCTGCCCCATGCGCCCAAAGACGAAGCGGAGCGCAAACGCATTCCGCTCGCTCCCCAGGCCCCGGCGGCGAACGAAGGCGCCGGAGTGATCGCCGCCTGACGGCCACTTGTGCTTGCACTTCAGCGTCGTTACCTCTGCACCTGTTGCGAGGATTTTGCACAAGCGGTCATTCCGGGGCGCGCCAACGGGTCCGGCCCGAAATGGCCGGCCCGATGACAGGCTCCGCGCGCGCCCGGAATCCATAATCCCCGAACCCAAAAATAGCTGCACTGAAGTGCCATCTTCGAGTGACGGTGGTTATGGATTCCGGCACTCGCTCGCTGCGCTCACTCGGCCGGAATGACGAAAGGAGCAAGAGAACGACATGCTCGACGATGCGGTCAAGGCCTTCACCCAGATGCTGTCGCCGCCGCTGCGCGCGGTGCTGTGGAAATCGATCGGGCTGGCGCTCCTGCTCGTCATCGTCGCCGCCATCGCGCTCGACCGGCTGATCATTTGGCTGGCCGGGGCCGGCGGCGCGTCGCTGGAGACGACATTCGGACCGCCCGCGCACCTGCCGGTGAGCGCGTTCGCCTGGGTGCTCTCGGTTGCCGCGAGCCTCGGCATCCTCGTCGGCGGCATCTTGCTCATGCCGGCGGTGACCGCGTTTGTCGCCGGCTTTTTCGCCGACCAGATCGCGGACGAGGTCGAGCGCGTGCACTATCCGGCCGACCCGCCCGGCGTCGCCCTGCCGCTGTGGCGTGCGATTCTCGAAGGCGGCAAGACGGCGCTGCTCGCGGTCGCGATTTACGTTGGCGCGGCGCCGTTCCTGCTGCTCGCGGGTTTCGGCGCCGTGATCTTCTTTCTGGCTACTGCCTGGCTGCTCGGGCGCGAATATTTCGAGCTCGCCGCCATGCGCTTTCGACCGCCGAATGAGGCGCAGGCTCTGCGCAAGCGCAATGCCGCGACGGTCTACGCCGGCGGATTGGTCATCGCCGCGTTCGTCTCGATCCCGATCGTCAACCTGGCGACACCGCTCTTCGCCATGGCGTTCATGGTGCACGTGCACAAACGGATCGGCGGAACGAAGTTGACCGCGCACCGGGCGAGAAAATAATCAAGGAAGGTGCGGGCGACGGTCGCCTTTACGACCTTGTCGGCCGCGGCGATCATGACAGAACGTTGCTCCGACGCAGGTCCGAATGTCGGAGCCAACTCAGCGCACGGGTGGTGTAGCGGGGGTGGGCAACGGTTCCACGGCCGACAGGCCAGGCTGCTTCGAACTTCGGCCCCCGTCGCCTGAAGAACTATCCAGCTTCAGGGGCTTCTGATCCTTTCTGGAGGGCAGATCAATCTTTGGTGGTTTTTGTTCCGCTCGGTAATCGGTCGAAGAAAGTCCGCCGGCGATACTCGCGCCCTGTTCGATTTGCAGCAAGCCGTAACTTATATTGCCATCGACGCGGCCGGTCGAGCGCAGGATCAAAAGACACTTGACGTCGAGCTTTTCAAAGACTTTTCCGGAAATCTCGGCGTTCTCTGCGACAGTAATTCTGCCCTTGATCGCGCCCGTTTCGCCAACCACCAAATTGCCGACCGATACGTCACCCTCGAGCACGCCACACACCACCAAGGTATCAGGCACCGAGATTTCCCCTTTGATGGTGACTCCTTCTCCGATGTAGAGCCGGTTCGCATCTGGCATAGAATGTTCTGTCGACGACATTTGCTGCCCCTTTACTCTCCGCAACTTTCCACAGGCCGCCTCGGTGAAGTTTTACGATCACATTCACCGCCTGTCCAGCGGCGTTAATTTCAGGTTACCAATTACGGTTAACCCGCTGTCGGGTCGGGGCTTTAATTCCTAAAGAGCCCCCTCGGCTGCCCGCTCGGCTGTGGGAACTTCAAATCCACCATGTTCGTGGACCTTTTGCTATCAGCGCCACACCTCATCCGCGAGTTCGACGATCATTCTGAGCTTCGCCCATTGTTCGTCTTCGGCGAGCACGTTGCCTTCCTCGGTCGAGGCGAAGCCGCACTGCGGCGAGAGGCACAGCTGGTCCAGCGCGGCATATTTGGTCGCCTCCTCGATACGCCGCTTGACGTCGTCCTTGCTTTCGAGCGTGCCGCTTTTGGTGGTGACGAGACCGAGCACGACGATCTTGTTGCTGGTGTTGTTTCCTTTGGGCAAAAAGCGCAGCGGCTCGAAGCCGCCGGCGCGCGCCGTGTCATATTCGAGGAAATAGCCGTCATAGTTCACTTTTGCGAGTAAAACCTCGGCGACGGGCTCATAGCCGCCTTCGGAAATCCAGGTCGAGCGGAAATTGCCGCGGCATACATGCGTCGTGATCACCATGTCGGCCGGCTTGCCCTCGATCGCCTGGTTGATCACGCGGGCATAGTCCTGCGCCAGGCGCTCCGCGTCGAGGCCGCGGTCGCGCGCCTTCTTCAGCTCCGCCGGCGAGCACAAATAGGCCCAGGCCGTATCGTCGAACTGCAGATAGCGGCAGCCGGCGTCGTAGAACGCGCGCACGGCCTGCCGGTAGGTCTGCGCCAGGTCGTCGAAGATGGCCTCGCAATCGGCATAGACTTGCGTATTGACGGCGTTCGGCTCCAAGCGGAAATGCAGCACCGCCGGGCTTGGGATGGTTATCTTCGGCACAGCGCGCGTATGCGCCTTGAGGAACTTGAAGTGCTCCAGCATTGGGTGGCCGGAGAAGCCAAGCTTTCCCTTGATGCGGATGCTACGCGGCTTGGTCTGCACGCCTTGGAACTGAATACCCTGGTCAAGCTCGTGAATTTCCACTCCATCAAGCATGCCGAAAAAATCGTAATGCCACCACGAGCGGCGGAACTCGCCGTCGGTCGCGAGCTTGAGCCCGACCTCCTCCTGTTTTTCGATGATTTTCTCGATCTCGCGGTTTTCGACCTCGTTAAGTTGAGCCGCGCTGATGTCGCCCTTCTCCCGCTGTGCGCGCGCTTCCTTCAAGGCGGCGGTGCGCAATAGGCTGCCGACAACATCGGCCCGAAACGGGGGCTTGTTTCTCGACATTGGCGCCAAGGGGGAGGGATGATTCAGGCGATGACGAATGTCTTTTAAGCCGTCTGGCGCTGGCGCCAGCCGCCGCCATAGGCCTCGCGGGCGTCGCGCGAGTAAGGCACCGGCGAGACCTTGACGCGGATTTCGGTCTGCTTATGGCGCTCGACCGTCGTTTTCTTGGTGCCGCCGTTTTCCTCGCCCCAGACCAGCGTCAGTACATCCTCCTGCTTGATATCGGGATCGACGATGCCGAGCGACAACATCTGGCGCTCGTTCCAGGTCGTGCCGCTGAACATCGAGAGGCCGACGATCTTGCCGCCGCTCTTCACCGCATCGAACGAGGCCGAACCGTAATTCGAGAGCGGCAGGTCGATATATTTGTAATTCTCGATCCCCGGCTCGAAGAAGGAGCGGAAGACCTTCGCCACATCGTCCGCGTTCCAAGCGAAGGTCACTTTGCGGCGATGCGGCTTGTCCTTCATCTTCTCCAGCGCCTCGCGGCCGATGAATTCGTGGTCGAATTTTATGAAGGAGCCGTAGCCCAGCTCATAGGGAGTCGAATAATAGTCCTGGATGTTTTTGGAGACGAAGCTGCCGGCGATCGAACCGGTCGCCGCGTAGGAATCCGGCTTCGACCATTCGCGGAACGCCTTCTGCTTCTCGCCGGTATAGATGGCGGGCAGCGGCGACGGAATCCAGCCTGACTCCAGGGTGTTCGTCGCGTAAGCGCGCGACCCGACCGGGACGATGCCGAATTCCTTGCCGGCTTCGAGAATGACGGCGCGGATTTCCTCCCCCTCGGCATAGGGACCCCACACTTCGAGGCCCGGCTCGCCCGCCATGCCGTGGCGCAGGCAGCGTACCTTGCGGCCCGCGATATTGATCGCGTCCATGGTGAAGAATTTCACCTCAGGGATCGGGCCGCCATTGAGCTTTTCGAGAATCTTCCAGGCGTTCGGGCCTTGGATCTGATAGCGGTAATGGCGGCGCGTCACGGGCTTGCCGCCGGGGCGCGAGGGCGAACGGTCGTCGCGCTCCATCTTGATGTTGAACTTGCCGGTCTCGCCATGGAACTGAATCCAATCGACGGTGGGCGCGCGGCCGACGAAATTGAGCTGGTTCTCGGCGAGATGGAACAGAATGCCGTCGCCGATGACATAGCCGTCATAGGAGCACGGCACGAACTGCTTGGCGCGGTTGACGGGAAAATTGGCGAAGCTGTTGATGGTCAGATAGTTCATGAATTTGAGCGCATCCGGCCCGGTGACCATGATCTCGGCCATGTGATGCGATTGGTCGAATAGCACCGCGGTCTTGCGCCAGGCGACCTCCTCGTCGCGCCAGTTGGTGAATTCCGCCGGCACCACCGGATAGACATAGGCGCCGAGCTGCGAATTGCGCAGCATCTCAACCGGGTTGCGCGTCTTCAGCATTTCTTCCAGATTTTTTTCGGGCATTTTCCTCTCCAATAATGATTGAACTTTCTTAGTCCAGGACGATCCGGCGGATCAAGTTCCCCAAATTTCATAGAGTAGACGGTACACGCGGAGATTTTCGCCGACGAGAGGAGCCGCTTTCCCGGTCCTCCCCCTAAGAATCCTCCTGAAAAATCGTTGGCAGTACCAAGCGGGAACCGCGTGTTTCGTCAACCGCAAAACGATGCCGCCGGCCCGCCTGGTGGGCCAAATCCCAAGGCGCGCCGTGACCGGGCGTGATCTTTCGGCTAGGCTCGAAACGAGAAGTGCACCGACGACGGCGTGGTTTTGGCTGCGCCGAGCAGGAGCCGCCTGCCGAGCGTCGGGCCGAGGGAGGATGTCATGGCGGATACCGCCGCCGGTGCGGCGCCTTGGTACCGGACACTCACTCCCAGCCAGTGGCGCACGCTCATCGCGACCAATCTCGGCTGGCTGTTCGACGGGTTCGAAGTCTACGCGCTGTTCCTCACCGTCGGCCCGGCCATGCGCACGCTGCTCGACCCGTCGCAGTTTTCGCAAATTCCCGCCTATGCCGGCACGGTGGTGGCGATCACGTTGCTCGGCTGGGGCATCGGCGGCCTCTGCGGCGGCATATTGGCCGATTACATCGGCCGCAAGCGAACGATGATCTATGCCATCCTCGCCTACTCGATCCTGACCGGGCTGACCGCGCTGTCGTTCGACTGGATTTCGTTTGCACTGCTGCGCTTTCTCGTTGGCATGGCGATCGGCTCGGAATGGGCGACCGGATCGTCCATGATGGCCGAGTTGTGGCCGCAGAATGCGCGCGGCAAGGGCGCCGGCTTGATGCAGTGCGGTCTCGGCCTGGGCTTCTTCCTCGCCTCGTTCGTGTGGCTCTTCGTCGGCAGTCTCGGACCGAGCGCTTGGCGATACATGTTCCTCGTCGGCATTCTTCCGGCCTTGTTCACGCTGTGGATCAGATCATCGATCGAGGAGTCGCAGGCATGGCAAGAGGTCGATGCGCGGCGGCGGCAAGCCCGCGGGCGCCAGCGGAGCGGGGCGGCGCTCGCGGCGGACGACCGCGCGCTCATCCGCTTCACGATCGCCGACCTCTTCGCCGAACCGGAAACGCGCCGCCGCACGATTCTCGTATTTCTGATGTCGCTCTCGACGACGCTCGCCTGGTGGGGCATCTCGTCCTGGGTGCCGCCCTATATCGGCTCGATCGCCGCCAAGGCCCAGCTGCCGGCGCAGCAATGGGCGAGCTATGCCGGGATGGCTTATAATGTCGGCGCCATCCTCGGTTACGTCAGTTTCGGTTTTCTCGCCGATTCCTTCGGGCGCAAGCCGATCACGATGTTCTACTATGCGGCGGCTTTGCTACTCACGCCGGCGCTGTTCCTGTGGACGCAGGATTTGAACCTGCTGCTCGTGGCCGCCGCCGCCAACGGATTCTTCACGCTCGGCCAATATTGCTGGATGCCGGTGTGGCTGCCGGAACTCTTTCCGACGCGCTCGCGCGGAACCGGTATCGCGTTCGCCTTCAACGCGCCGCGGTTAATCGCCTTCCTCGGCCCGCTTTTCGCCGGAACGTTGATCGTTGCGTTTGGCGGTTACAGCCGCACCGCCATGATCTTCTCGCTCATCTACATACTCGGTTTCTGCGTTGCGCCGTTCCTGCCGGAGACCAAAGGCAAGCCGTTGCCGGCATAGCGAATGGCGAATAACCCTTTGCCGGCGGGGGTGTGGCCAAACAGCGCGCCCAGGGCCCATTCGCACTGCACTCGCGCCCGGACACGACATCTGCTAGTTGGGGGCCGGTTCGCGCTGGTGTCCTGATTCCGAAGTTCGCAAGCGCTTGCGGCACACTGTCAACCTCGGAATCCAAGGGATACTAGCAAATTTATGATTCTCGTGCGGGTTTTGGATTTGAAGTTCCTATGCGAGTTGGCGGCTTGATCGTAGAAACTTCAAATCCACCGCACGAGGTGGCGGGACGAGACGGTCGATTGATGCACGAACAGCCGGTCTGGAGCGCGGGATGCTGACGACACTGCGCGCGTCCGCGCACTTCTTTGACCGAAAGATCGGCTTCAGTCGACTAGGCGTGGCGCTCAGCCTCACCATCTTCGCCGTCGCCGTTTTCGTGCTCTATCACATCCTGCGCGATATCGATCCCGACGCGCTCGTCGACGCGCTCGAGGCGACCGACTGGCGGACACTTGGTATTGCCGGCTTCTTTGTCGCCGCCGGCTATCTGACACTCACCTTCTACGATCTGTTCGCGCTGCGCACGATCGGCCGCTCCGAGGTGCCGTATCGCGTCGCGGCGCTGGCGGGGTTCACCAGCTATTCGATCGGGCACAATGTCGGCGCCAGCGTCTTTTCCGGCGGCGCGGTGCGCTACCGCATCTATTCCGCCTGGGGCCTCAGCGTCGTCGAGGTTACCAAGATCTGCTTCGTCGCCGGGCTCACCTTCTGGCTCGGCAACGCCACCGTGCTCGGCCTCGGCGTCCTCGATGCACCGCAGGCGGCGCGGGTCATCGACCAACTGCCGCTCTGGCTCAATCGCGTTTTTGCACTCGGCATTCTTGCCATGCTCGGCGCCTACGTGGCGTGGGTCTGGGTAAAGCCGCGCGTCATCGGCCGCGAGGGCTGGCAGGTGGCTTTGCCCGGCGGCCCGTTGACGCTTGTTCAGATCGTGATCGGCATTCTTGATCTGTCGTGCTGCGCGCTCGCCATGTATATGCTGGTGCCCGACGAGCCTAATCTCGGTTTCGTCACGGTAGCCGTGATTTTCGTGGCCGCCACGCTGCTCGGCTTTGCCAGTCACGCCCCCGGCGGCCTCGGCGTGTTCGACGCCGCTATGATGATTGCGCTGTGGCAGTTCGACAAGGAAGACTTGCTGGCTGGTCTGCTGCTGTTCCGTTTCCTCTATTACGTCATTCCGTTCGCGCTCTCGCTGGTGATCCTCGGAACGCGTGAAGCTCTGCTCGGTCGTGCCGCGCGGCGCCTCGCCCAGCCGGTTGCGGCGCCGATGAGCACCGTGACCGGGCTAGTTCGGGAAAAATCGGACGTGATTTGATCCGGAGGTCGAGCGGGCGGCGGCGCGGGGACGGATCCGATGCGCCTGAATGAAGATCGCGTAGCGCCGCGAAGGAGCGGGTGACGCAGCATGCGGTTCGTGACCGTGACAGCGGCGATCGTGTTCGCGGGATTGGTGATCCTCAACGCCCTTGCGATCGGCTATGCGGTCGCGGGCTTTGCAATCGTAGCGGCGGCCGCTTTCCTCGCCAGGCGCGCCGGTGAGAAGGTCGGCCGCTCGGCGCGGCCGGTTCCCGTCTCCGAGCGTGCGGGCGATTCGCTCGAGGCCGTTGTCGCCGGTTTACCGGATCCGGTGATCGCGCTCGACCGGAGCGGGCGCGTGCTCGCGCTCAACGAGCGCGCACGTTCCTTGGCGCCGGCGCTGCGCCAAGGCGAGCCGGTCTCGCTCGCGCTGCGGATGCCCGAGCTGATCGAGGCGATCGGCCGCGCCTATGCGCGCGGCGAAGAGCAGCGGGTCGAATATTCCGAGCGGGTGCCGCTCGACCGCTGGTTCGAGACGATCGTGACGCCGGTCAAGCGCGAGCCGAATTTGAGCAAACCAGATCTGGTGCTGATGGTCTTTCACGACCTCACGCCGCTGCGCCGCGCCGAAGAGATGCGCGCGGACTTCGTCGCCAATGCCAGCCACGAGCTGCGCACGCCGCTGGCGGCCCTTTCCGGCTTCATCGAGACCTTGCAAGGCTCGGCCCGCGAGGATGCCAAGGCGCGGGAGCGCTTCCTCGCCATCATGCGGGAGCAGGCGCAGCGCATGGCGCGGCTCATCGACGACCTCTTGTCGTTGTCGCGCATCGAACTTAATGCGCATCGCCGTCCCGATACGCTGGTCGACCTGGTGCCGATCGTCCGCCAGGTGGCGGACGGTCTCGAAACATTGGCGCGCGGCCGCGGCGTGATCGTCCACGTCGAGGCAGTGAATGCGCTGACGGTCCCCGGCGACCGCGATGAGCTGGTCCGCGTGTTCGAGAACCTGGTCGAAAACGCGCTCAAATACGGCGCTGCCGGCAAGCGCGTCGACATTACGCTGAGGCAGGCCATATCCGCAGAGGGCGAGCCGGAAGCGCGGGTCGGCGTGCGCGATTACGGTCCGGGCATCGCGCCCGAGCATCTGCCGCGGCTGACCGAGCGCTTTTATCGTGTGGATGTCAGCGAGAGCCGCGCCCAGGGCGGTACCGGGCTCGGCCTCGCCCTCGTCAAACATATCCTCAACCGGCACCGCGGCCGGTTATCGATCGAAAGCACGCCCGGCGCGGGCGCCACTTTCATCGTTCATTTGCCGGCCGCCGGTCCACAGCCTGGCGAACAAATCGCTTGATACATCAATTGGTTATGTTGTCATCAAATTGTCATGCCACGCTCATAGAAACTTGACGTGCCCCAGGTAAGCATTCCGTGACTGCGGTTCTGCCCCGATCGGAGCAGTCCACACCGTAGTGCGTTGCATGAAAACGTCGAACAGAGCGCAATGTCCCAATGGGGACGAAAGTCGACGTGGGTCGGCAACCTGCGTCGCCAGAAATTCCGTACAGGAGAGACCCGTGAACCACTTGAAAACGATTGCCGTTGCCGGCTTCCTGGCGGCGACGGTTCTTCCCGCGGCCGCCGTCGACATCTCCGGCGCCGGCGCGACCTTCCCCTATCCGATCTACGCCAAGTGGGCGGACGCCTATAAGAAGGAGACCGGCAACGGACTAAATTATCAATCGATCGGTTCGGGCGGAGGGATCAAACAGATTCAAAACAAGACCGTGACCTTTGGTGCCTCTGACATGCCGCTGCAGCCCGCCGAATTGAACAAGTGGAACATGATCCAGTTCCCCACGGTCATCGGCGGAGACGTACCGGTCGTCAACCTCGAAGGTATTAAGTCCGGCGAACTCAAGCTGGACGGCGACACGCTCGCGAAGATCTTTCTCGGCCAGATCACCAAATGGGACGATCCGGCGATCAAGAAGCTCAATCCCAGTGCCACGCTTCCCTCGCAGGCCATTGTTATCGTGCACCGGTCGGACGGTTCAGGCACCACGTTTATCTGGACCGACTATCTGTCGAGGGTGAACGCGGAGTGGAAATCGCAGGTCGGCTCGAATACCGCGGTCGAATGGCCGGTCGGCATCGGCGCCAAAGGCAACGAAGGCGTTTCCAACAATGTGAGCCAGACCAAGGGCTCGATCGGCTATGTCGAGTACGCCTACGCTCTGCAGAACAATCTGATCACGGTCAGCATGATCAACAAGGACGGAAAAACCGTTACCCCCAACGCGGCTGCATTTCAGGCTGCTGGCGCTAACGCAGACTGGGAAAAAGCAGAGGGCTTTTATGTCATCCTGACCGATCAGCCGGGCGACGCCTCGTGGCCGATCGCGGGCGCGACGTTTATCCTGATGTATAAGCAGCCGCAGGACCCCGCTGCCGCCAGTGAGGCGCTCAATTTCTTTGCCTGGGCCTATGCCAAGGGCGACAAGATGGCCGAGGAACTCGCCTACGTGCCGATGCCCAAGAAGGTCGTAGGCGAGATCGAGAAGATGTGGGCCAGTGAAATCAAGGACGCCGGCGGCAAGCCGCTCCACACTACCAGCTCGATGGCGCATTAGGTTGAAGGCAAAATTGGCGAGGCGCTGCCGCCGTTTTCGGGGGGTGCCTCGCCCCTTTTGTCGACCGGTCTGCTGCACGGGTCACACTTGTGCGGCGGCCGGTAAATCGTTTGAGTGGGCGCTGCCCCCTCCCTACCCTCCCCCGCTTGCGGGGGAGGGTAGGGAGGGGGAGAAACGCCGCGATGGACCCGGGCCGGAGGCGATCCGTGGTTGACGTAGCGCTGCAGGAGGGAGCGGTCGTGTCCATCGAGGCGGCGGCGCGCGCCAAAGTGCTCGATCGGTTGCGCCTCGGCGATGCCGCGTTCCGCCATGTCACGCACGCCGCGGCCTTCGGCGTGCTGTTGCTGTTGAGCGGCGTCATCATTTCACTGATCGCCGGCTCGCTGCCGGCGATCAGGACTTTCGGCCTTGGCTTCCTGGTGAGCGAGCACTGGAATCCGGTCACGGACAATTTCGGGGCGCTTCCGGCAATCTACGGCACGGTCCTCACCTCAGCCATTGCGATGCTGATTGCGGTTCCGGTGGGCCTGATGATTGCCTTCTTCCTCACCGAGCTGTGCCCGCCATGGCTGCGGCGGCCGATCGGCATCGCCATCGAGCTGCTCGCCGGCGTCCCCAGCATCATTTACGGGATTTGGGGACTTTTCGTCTTCTCCCCATTCCTGCAGCAGACGCTGCAGCCCTTTCTGATCGATACGCTCGGCAACGTGCCGCTCATCGCGCCGCTGTTCGCCGGGCCGCCCTACGGCATCGGCATGCTGACCTCCGGACTGATCCTCGCCATCATGGTGCTGCCGTTCGTGACGTCGATCTCGCGCGATGTGTTCGAGGCGGTGCCCGGGGTGCTCAAGGAGGCGGCCTACGGCATCGGCTGCACGACCTGGGAGGTGGTGCGCTACGTGGTGCTGCCTTATGCCAGGGTCGGAGTCATCGGCGGCGTGATGCTGGGCCTCGGCCGCGCGCTGGGCGAGACCATGGCAGTGACCTTCGTCATCGGTAACGCGCACCGGATCTCCGCGTCGTTGCTCGCACCCGGCACCACCATCTCCGCCACCATCGCCAACGAGTTCACCGAAGCGGTGGGCGATCTCTACACCTCCGCGCTGATCGAGCTCGGACTGATCCTGTTCGTCATTACCTTCATTGTGCTCGCCGCGGCGCGTTACATGCTGATGCGCATCGAGCGCCGGATCGGGTGACGCCATGTTGGGCAAACCCATGGCCGCTCGCTACGCCGCCCGCCGTCGCAGAAACGTCGTCGCGACGGTGCTGGCACTGGCCGCCACTGCGGTCGGACTGGGTTGGCTGGCGCTGATCCTGGCGTCACTGTTGTGGCGGGGCTTTGGCGGATTATCGCTCGGGGTTTTCACGCAAATGACGCCACCGCCCGGTGCCAGCGGCGGTCTGCTCAATCCTATCATCGGCAGTCTCATTCTTACCGTCATCGCGGTCGCAATCGGCACCCCGATCGGCATCCTCGCCGGCACCTATATGGCCGAGTACGGCCGTTACGACCCCCTGACCAACGTGGTGCGCTTCATCAACGATATCCTGCTCAGCGCGCCGTCCATCGTCGTCGGGCTGTTCATCTACGAAGTCATGGTCGCGCCGATGGGACATTTCTCCGGCTGGGCGGGCGGCGTCGCGCTCGCCATGCTCGTCATACCGGTGGTCGTGCGCACGACCGAGGACATGCTGACGCTGGTTCCGAGCGCGCTGCGTGAGGCCGCCGCCTCGATCGGCCTGCCCCGCTCGCTGACGATCATCCGCATTTGCTACCGCGCCGCGCGCGCCGGTATGGTGACCGGCGTGCTGCTGGCGGTCGCCCGCATCAGCGGCGAGACCGCGCCGCTGCTCTTCACCTCGCTCAACAATCAGTTTTGGAGCACGGACCTCAACGCGCCGATCGCGAGTCTCCCGGTCGTGATCTTCCAGTTCGCGCTCAGCCCCTACAAGGATTGGCAGTCGCTCGCCTGGACCGGCGCCCTCATCATCACCCTCGCGGTGCTCGCCTTGAGCATCACCGCGCGCAGCCTCGTCGCATCGAGTAGACAGCCATGAGCGTCGTATCCGTTGCCGTTCCCACCGTCGCCAATGCTCCCACCGACCAGTCCGGCCTCGCCGAGAAACTCACGATCCGCGATCTCGATTTCTACTATGGCGATGTCAGTGCGCTGAAGGCGATCAGCCTCGCTTTGTACGAGAACAAGGTCACCGCCATCATCGGCCCGTCAGGCTGCGGCAAATCGACGTTATTGCGCGTCCTCAACCGCATGTACGACCTCTATCCGAACCAGCGCGCCACCGGCGAAGTCATGTTTGACGGCGTCAATATCCTTTCGCCGAAACAGGACCTCAATCTCCTGCGCGCGCGCATCGGCATGGTGTTCCAGAAACCGACGCCATTCCCGATGACGATCTACGAGAACATTGCCTTCGGCATCAGGCTTTATGAGCGTCTGCCCAAATCCGAGCTCGACGGGCGCGTGGAGACGTCGCTGCGGCGCGCGGCGCTCTGGGAGGAAGTCAAGGATAAGCTCGGGACCAATGGACTGAGCCTTTCCGGCGGTCAGCAGCAGCGGCTGTGCATCGCGCGCACGGTCGCCGTACGGCCGGAGGTCATCCTGTTCGACGAGCCGTGCTCGGCGCTCGATCCGATGTCGACCGCCAAGATCGAGGAATTGATGGACGAGTTGACGGACGACTACACGATCGTGATTGTCACCCACAACATGCAGCAGGCCGCACGCGTGTCCGACTTCACCGCCTTCATGTATCTTGGTGAGCTGATCGAATTCGATTCGACGAGCAAGATGTTCACGGCGCCGCACGATCAGCGGACCCAGGACTACATCACCGGCCGCTTCGGATAATTGCCATGACCGATTACACCGCCAGAATCGACCATACCGCCAAGGCATTCGACACCGATCTGCAGGAGATCAAGCGCAAGGTCGCCGAAATGGGCGGACTTGCGGAGCGGCAGATCGCGGATGCCGCCCGTGCCTTGGTCGAACGCGATACCGACCTCGCGGAACACGTGATCGCGACGGATCCGACCATCGACGCGATGCAACATGAGATCGAGGAGAAAGCGATCCTGACGATTGCGCGTCGGCAGCCGATGGCGGTCGATCTGCGCGAGATCGTGGGCGCCATGCGGGTGTGCAACGACCTCGAGCGGATCGGCGACCACGCCAAGCATATCGGCAAGCGGGTGCTTGCGCTCGAGGGTGACTTCCACGCGCATAAGCTGATCCACGGCATCGAGCACATGGCCGTGCTTGTATCCGGCCTGCTCAAACAGGTGCTCGATGCCTATGCCAGCCGCGATCTCGCAACCGCCCTCGTCGTCTGGAATGGCGATGAAGAAGTCGACGCCCTCTGTACGTCGCTGTTCCGCGAGCTCCTTACCTATATGATTGAGGACCCGCGCAACATTACGCTCTGCATGCATCTCATGTTCTGCGCCAAGGACCTTGAGCGCATCGGCGATCATGCGACGAATATCGCGGAAACCGTCTATTACATGATTGAAGGTCGCCCCATCGCCGACCAGCGGCCGAAGGGCGATTTCACCAGTTTTGGAGCAACGCCGTCGAAGAAATGATAGGAGGGCGGGATGGGTGCCAACATCCTGATCGTAGAAGACGAGGAACCGCTGACCACGTTGTTGCGCTACAACCTCGAAGCGGAAGGCTACGAGGTCGATGCTGTCGCCCGCGGCGATGAGGCCGATACGCGTTTGCGGGAGACTGCCCCCGATCTCGTCGTGCTCGACTGGATGTTGCCCGGCCTTTCGGGCATCGAACTGTGCCGCCGGCTGCGGGCGCGGCCGCAGACGCAGTCGTTGCCGATCATCATGCTCACGGCGCGCGGCGAGGAGAGCGAGCGCGTGCGCGGGCTGGCGACCGGCGCCGACGATTACATCGTCAAGCCGTTCTCGGTGCCGGAGCTGTTAGCGCGCATTCGTGCATTGCTGCGCCGGGCCAGTCCCGAACGCGTCGCCTTGGTGCTGACCATCGGCGATCTCGAGCTCGATCGCGAGAAAAAGCGCGTCTCGCGCTCGAGCCGTCCGGTCGATCTTGGGCCGACGGAATTCCGCTTGCTCGAATTCCTGATGGAACGCCCGGGGCGGGTTTTTTCCCGCGAGCAATTGCTCGACGGCGTATGGGGCAGCGACGTGTACATCGACGAGCGCACGGTCGACGTGCATGTGGGCCGCCTGCGCAAGGCACTCAACCGCGGCCATGGCGCCGATCCGATCCGCACCGTGCGCGGCGCCGGCTATTCGCTCGACGATCGCTTCGGCAAGGCGAGCTGAGCGACGACCCGCTCGTCCCCGCGAAAGCGGGGACCCAGTTTCTTCCCCGCATTCAGCACTGGATTCCCGCTTGCGCGGCAATGAGCGGAAAATAATCTGCTGAATTCACCGCAGCGGGCGCCGGTCCCTGCGACGATCGCCGGCCGGCTGATAGGCGATCCGGGAGTGATAAGCGCAATAGGGCAGGCCGCCGACCGTATTGCCGCCGCAAAAGAAGAAATCGGCACTGCCGGGGTCGCCGATCGGCCAGTGGCAGGTCTGCTCGTTCAGCTCAAGAATGGTGCGGCGCTGGCCGATCGGGATGACGTTCTCGATCAGCTCCGGCGCAGCCTCCGCTTCGATCTCGTAGGCATGCGCGAGCGCGGTATTGCCGCGGATCGACGCCCGCGCCATGCGCAGCATATGCGAGGACGAACGTGCCTTGCGCGGCCGCGGCGAGGCACTCGACGCGCTTTTGGCGCGTCCGGACAGGCCCAGCCGGTGCACCTTGCCGATCACCGCGTTGCGGGTAATGCCGCCGAGCTCTGCGGCAATTTGACTCGCCGAAAGACCGTCGGACCACAGCTTCTTCAACAGCTCGACCCGCTCGTCAGTCCACGACATACTCAGTCCTCCTCAAAGGTACGGGCACGGCCTCGATGGAATCCCCCATCGGGCCCCAGGCAGCGCTTGCTGCCCAACACGCACGCATTACCAACGCTGGAGAAGACTGTCCGCCGCACGAGATGTCGTACTTGACAATCAAAAAGCTACAATATGGCGGGAGTCGGGCGCAAGACTCGTGCAACGTGCATCCACACATTCCCTGCCACCATGTGGATGAATGTGGGACAATCGACCTGCAGCGCTCGTTTTTACCGTGTTGACAGACCGGCACACGGAAATAAAATACGTCATGGTGCCGCCCACAGAGGCGGCACATTTTGTTTTCGCCGCGCAGATGTTGCTGCGCAGCGGGCGCGGGTTCAACCGTGACATCGCATCTGTTGCCGACCTATGCGCGCATCAACCTTGCTTTCGAGCGGGGCGAGGGCGCGTGGCTTATCGCGACCAACGGCGATCGCTATCTCGATTTTACCTCCGGCGTTGCCGTCAATGCGCTGGGGCACGCGCATCCACGGCTCGTCGCTGCTCTCACCGACCAGGCGCAGAAGCTGTGGCACGTCTCCAACCTGTACGAAATTCCCGAGGCCGAGCGCGTGGCGCGGCGCCTGTGCGAGGCGAGCTTCGCGGACGTGGTGTTCTTCTGCAATTCCGGCGCCGAGGCGATGGAATGCGCAATCAAGACGGTTCGCAAATACCAGTCGGCGAACGGGGCGCCGGAACGCTACCGCGCCATCACCTTCGAGGGCGCTTTCCATGGCCGCACGCTGGCGACGCTCGCCGCCGGCGGACAGAAAAAATATCTCGAAGGTTTCGGCCCCGTCGTCGACGGCTTCGATCAAGTGCCGTTCGCTGATCTCGCCGCGACCAAGCTGGCGATTACCGGCGAGACCGCGGCGATCCTGATCGAACCGATCATGGGCGAGGGCGGCGTGCGCATCGTCGAGCCGTCGTTCCTGCGGGCTTTGCGCGAACTCTGTGACCGGCACGGCCTGCTGCTGGTCTTCGACGAGGTGCAGACCGGCATGGGGCGCACCGGCGAGTTGTTCGCTTACCAGCGCGTCGGCGTCGAACCCGACGTCATGGCGCTCGCCAAAGCGCTTGGCGGCGGCTTCCCGGTCGGCGCCTGCCTGGCGACGAGCGAAGCGGCGAAGGGAATGACCATCGGCACCCACGGCTCGACCTTCGGCGGCAATCCGCTGGCCATGAGTGTGGCCAATGCGGTGCTCGACGTGATGCTCGCGCCGGGATTCCTCGACCATGTGCGGCGGACCGCTCTTCTCTTCAAGCAGCGGCTGGCGGAAATCAAAGATCGCTACCCCTCCCTGATCGCCGAAGTGCGCGGCGAAGGGCTATTGATCGGCTTGCGTGCTCTCGTCCCGGCCGGCCAACTTGTCGACGCGCTGCGCGCCGAGAAGATGATCACCGTGGCCGCCGGCGACAACGTCGTGAGATTGCTGCCGCCGCTCATTGTCGGCGAAGCGGAAATCGCCGAGGCGGTCGCGCGCCTCGACCGCGCCTGTGCGCGGCTCGATCATGCGGCCCCCTCCCTTCCCTCCCCGGCAAGCAGGGGAGGGAAGGGTGCGGGCAAGCAGGAGGCGGCCAGATGAGCCCGGTCCGTCACTTCCTCGACCTCATCGATGTTCCGGCCGCGGACCTGCGCAAGATGATCGATGTCGCGCGCGCGATGAAGGACAAAGGCCCGCGCGCCGATCGGCCGCTCGCCGGCAAGACGCTGGCGATGATCTTCGAGCGGCCTTCCACGCGCACCCGCGTTTCGTTCGAGGTCGCCATGCGCCAGCTCGGCGGCTACGCCATCACGCTGACGGCGGAGGAAATGCAGCTCGGCCGCGGCGAGACGCTCGGCGATACCGCCCGCGTGCTCTCGCGCTATATCGACGCCATCATGATCCGGACGCTCGATCCCGAAAACGTGGCCGAGCTTGCGCGCTACGCCACGGTGCCGGTGATCAACGGCCTGACGCGGCGCTCGCATCCCTGCCAGGTGCTCGCCGACGTGATGACGTTCGAGGAGCATCGCGGTCCGATTCGTGGCCGCACCGTGGCCTGGACCGGCGATGCCAACAACGTGCTCACCTCATGGATGCAGGCCGCCGAACGGTTTGCGTTCCGCCTGCGCGTCGCCACCCCGCCGGAGCTGGCGCCGAAGAAGCCGCTCCTCGACTGGATCAAATCCTCCGGTGCCGCGATCCGCATCGGCACCGATCCGGAAGAGGCGGTGAAAGGCGCCGACTGCGTCGTCACCGATACCTGGATCTCCATGGGCGACCGCAACGGCGCCCGCCGCCACAATCTGCTCAGGCGCTATCAGGTCAATGCGCGGCTCATGGCGCGAGCCAAGCCGGACGCCATCTTCATGCATTGCCTGCCCGCGCATCGCGGCGAAGAGGTGACCGACGAGGTCATGGACGGCCCGCATTCCGTGGTGTTCGACGAGGCCGAGAACCGGCTGCATGCGCAGAAGGGAATCTTGACCTGGTGCCTGCACGCCAACGGCCGGTGACCCAAGAAGGGCGGGCCGGCCACAGAGGTCTCACAATCCAACCGTCGGCCCCTATATTCCCTTGCCATGAATAATCCCAATGTGGGCATTCCGGTTCGCGAGCCGGCACAAGCCGGCCTCGACGACACCATCCTGCCGTTTGAAGTCAAGGCGCTCGATCTGCGCGGCCGCATCGTGCGGCTCGGGCCGGCGGTCGATGCCATCCTGACCAGCCACGATTACCCGCTGCCGGTGGCCAAGCTCCTGGGCGAGGCGATCGTGCTCGCCGTCATGCTGGGCTCTGCCCTCAAATTCGAGGGCCGGTTCATCCTGCAGACGCAGAGCGACGGTCCGGTACGCATGCTTGTGGTCGACTTCACTACGCCTGACAAAGTACGTGCCTGCGCGCGCTTCGACGCTGAACGCATCGCCGCCGCCATCGCCGCCGACGCCGCCGAGCCGGGTCAATTGCTCGGCCGCGGACATCTGGCAATGACCATCGACCAGGGCCCCGACATGAGCCGTTACCAGGGGCTCGTTCCGCTCGAAGGAAACGATCTCGAACACGCCGCGCACGAGTACTTTTCGCGCTCGGAGCAGATTCCGACCCGCGTGCGGCTCGCCGTCGCCGAGGAGTTCCGCGGCGGCGAAAACGGCGCGCGCCGGCGCTGGCGCGCCGGCGGAATTTTGCTGCAGTTCCTGCCCAAGTCGGGCGAACGCGCGCGCCAAGCGGACCTCGATCCCGGCGACGCGCCCCCGGGCACCGAGCCCCATACGCTGCCCGAGGACGAAGCATGGGTCGAAGGCCGCTCCCTCGTCGCCACCGTCGATGACGTCGAACTGATCGATCCGGCGCTGTCGAGCGAACGCCTGGCCTACAGCTTGTTCCACGAACACGGGGTACGCGTCTTTCGCGCCGCGCCGGTCAACGCGCAGTGCTCATGCTCGCGCCCAAGCGTCGAGACCATGCTGAAGAGCTTTTCTCAGGACGAGCGCGACGACATGGTCGAAAACGGCAAGATCACCGTGACCTGCGAGTTCTGCAGCTCGATCTACGAATTCGAGCCGGATGAAATAGCCGCCAAGAACGCGGCACTGAATTCGTAAAGCGATCCAATATTGCCATTTTCAAGGTCCTCGCGGGGGCGAGGTTCGCCGATAGGCTTGCATCGACATCTGAAGAACGGCCCCTGGATGCGGGATTGCGGCCGCCTGTGCAGATTTGAATTCTACTAATTCAAATCTGGCAAAGTACAAATATTCTTCCGTGTTGCATAATTGTGATTGTTAGTCGATCGCGCCGAACATATACGGAAGTGAACAGTAAAACTATACTTCCAAATAGTTCTAAAGTACTTGGTGCGCGATGTCGCGGCGATCGGTATCAGGGCCTGCACGCTGGTTCGTTGGTCGCGTCCGGCTGCCGAGCGGCATCGCACTTTCCGTTCTGGGAGCCGCGCTCGGCGCCAGCGCGCAACAGCCGTCCGCACCGCAGCAACAACAGGCTCCGGCGGAGCAACAACAAATTCCTCCGGCGCCGGCGCCCGCAGAACCGCAGTGGCCCGCGGAGCAAGCTCCAGCCGCCGCCCCGGCGGCGGGCCAAACGGAGCTTCCGCAAATCGTCGTGAATGCGCCAAAACCAAAATCGAAACCCAAGTCAAAGCCCGGCGCGGGCGCTCCACAACGCATTGCCCAGCAAACCGGCGCGCCAACAGCCGCGCAGGCGGCGTTGGACGCCAAGATGAAGGGGTTCGATCAGGCGCGCGACAACAATCTGCTGCCGAAGATCGGCGCCTCGACCTACACCATCAGTCGCGAGGCGATCGTCGACATGCCGCAGGGCGACAACACGCCGATCGACAAAGTCATCCTGCAAATGCCGGGCGTATCCTACGATTCGGCCGTCTCCAATCCCGATTTCCACGTCAGAAACGAGTACGCCAACGTCCAATACCGGATCAACGGCGTCGTCGTTCCCGAGGGGGTTTCGGCCCTCGGCCCGGTCATCGACACCAATTTCGTCGGCAGCATGTCGCTCCTTACCGGCACGCTGCCGGCGCAATACGGCCTGCGCACCGCAGGCGTCCTCGATATTACGAGCAGAAGCTTTGCCGCGCCGGGCGGGGAGGTCAGTCTCTACGGCGGCAGCCGGGATACGTTTACGCCGAGCTTCGACTACGGCGGCAGCGTCGGCAATACCGAGTATTTTGTCAGCGCGCGCGGCAATTGGAACGCTCTCGGGCTTGAAAATCCGACCTCGAGCCTGGACGCCATCCACGATCACACCGAACAAGGCAAGTTCTTCGGCTATTCATCGACCCTGCTCGACGAATCGACGCGGTTGAGCCTGATCTCCGCCGCCTCCTACAGCGCGTTCCAGATACCGAACAATCCCAATCAGATGCCGCTCGGCGACTTTGGGCCGGCAAATTACAATTCCTCGTCTCTCAATGAGAACGAATACGACTCGTACTTCGTCAATATCGCGGCGTTGCAAAAGAAGGGCACCGACGGCGATGCGCAATTCGCGGTTTTTTCGCGCTACGCCAAAATCAACTTCGTTCCCGATGTTTTCGGCGACCTGGTGTTCAACGACGTGGCCTCGAACGTGACCCGGGAAAGCCTCCTCAACGGCACCCAGTTCGACACGTCCTACATCGTGAACGACCGGCACACCTTGCGGACCGGTTTTGCGCTGAGCGAAGAGCAGACCAACGTCGGCAATGTTTCGACGGTCCTGCCTGTGGACCCTACTTCCGGCTTGGTTCCGCCGGGCTCAACACCTTTCACCATCACTGACGACAATTCGAAGCTTGGCTGGAACATCGGAACCTACATTCAGGACGAATGGAGACTGACCAGAGAGCTCACCCTGAACGCGGGCCTGCGGTTCGACCAGTTGTATCAGTACGTCGACGCCAACCAGCTCAGTCCGCGACTCGCGCTGGTTTATAAGCCGTTTACGGGCACCAGCATCCACGCTGGTTTTGCACGCTATTTCACGCCGCCCTATCAGGCGCAGGCCGCCCAAGCCAACCTCGCTTTGTTCACCAACACCACCAATCAGCCGGAGGTCCCGTTGGACGATCCGGTGAAACCCGAACGCTCGAGCTACTACGATGTCGGCGTCGACCAGACGGTGCTTCCGGGCCTCGATGTCGGGGTCGACGCCTATTACAAAGACGCGCGGGATCAGATCGATGACGGCCAGTTCGGCCAGGCCGTGGTGTTGACGCAGTTCAACTGGGCGCGGGGCTACAGCGAAGGCGGCGAATTCAAGCTCAAATATAAAAACGGCAACTTCACCGCCTATGGCAATTTCGCCTACAACATCACAAGAGCGATAGGCCCAGAGTCGAACCAGTATGTTCTCGATGCCGCGACCTACAACTATCTCCTCACCAATTGGCACTACACCGACGACATGCAGCTCATGACCGGCTCGGCCGGCGTATCGTATCGCTGGTACGATACTTTGTTCACCACAAACCTGATCTCCGGCAGTGGTCTGCGCGCAGGCGATTTATCTGATGGCGTCGCGCCCAATTCCCTGCACACCACGCCCTACGCCGTAGTCAATGTCGGCGTGGCGTACGATTTCAAATGGTCGCCGGACGCCAAGCCGGTCACGTTGCGTTTCGACGTCGTCAACCTGTTCGATCAGGTTTACGAGCTTCGCAACGGCACCGGCATCGGCGTCTTTGCTCCGCAATACGGCGCCCGGCGCGGCTTCTTCGCCGGCATTTCGCAGAAGCTGTGATCGCCGCAGTTCATTGTAACGTGTCTGACCCGTAGAAGCTTAAACCCGTAGAAGCTTTCGTCGAAATCTCCAACCACGCGCTCAATTGATCGTCGGCTTGCTATCGCCTGAGTCGAGCGAGAAGGCGGGAATCTCGATTTCGAAAGACTCGCCGCCGGCGCTCACCATGCCGTAGGTGCCGACCATGAAGCCCGACGGCGTCTGCAGCGGCACCCCGCTGGTATATTCGAACGTTTCGCCGGCCTTGAGCACCGGCTCCTCGCCGACGACGCCGGCGCCGCGCACCTCCTGGCGGCGGCCGCTGGCG
The DNA here is from genome assembly GCA_049522435.1 of Xanthobacteraceae bacterium. GTDB lineage: Bacteria > Pseudomonadota > Alphaproteobacteria > Rhizobiales > Xanthobacteraceae > BOG-931. The sequence goes on along the minus strand of JBEKNW010000016.1, from coordinate 471 downwards.
TCGGTGATGCGCCAGTGGCGGGTCTTCAACTGCACCGGGCCGGTGCCGTGATTGGTGATGGCGATCGTATAGGCCCAGAAGAAATAATTGTTCTCCGGCGACGAGCAGTCGGCGACGAAGCGCGGGGTCACCACGACCTCGATGTTGCGGGTGACGGCACGATACATGGCGCAAAACCTGACTGATCCTGGCGCTGTCCCAACACTGGTCCCGCTCGACTGACGCGCGGGGGCGGTGCTGCCGCCGCAATCTCGTGCAAATCCACGCATTAGTGAATAGCGTCCAGTGTCCCGATTCCGAAGTTCGCAAGCGCTTGCGGCACACTCTGCGGCGAACTTCGGAATCATAGGGGTAAGAGGGGCAAAACCAGAGGCGGTATGATTTTACGATTCTCAGGAGGACGCGAGTCAGATTCATTCTGGGAATGTCGCCGCCCGGAGATCTTGACGGTCTGTCGCACGCCGAGCTGAA
>JBEKNW010000015.1:0-38745 GCA_049522435.1 Xanthobacteraceae bacterium | reverse complement strand
GACGCGGGCGACTAGTACCCGGAATCACCAATCCGCGCAGGCAACGATGCGAACAAGTGTCTCATCCGACTCTCGAATTCACTGCCCGCGCGAATCACGTTTCTATGAAAGTGGGTACTAGCAGGCCGCGGCGCTCTGTGTCGGCGCGTGCGAACCCCATTTCGTCACCCTGCGGCAGCCGCTCGTTTCAGAAAACCGGCGAGGCCATTCGGCGCGCGGCCGAGCAGCCAGCGCATCGTGTTGCGATTGCCGATAAGGCTGTGATTTGCGTAGTAGCGGAACATCGCGGCGAGCGTGACCCGTTCATGGTCGCCCATGCCGGCGGCGCGGGCACGTGCTTCCCACGCCTCGACGGTTTCTGCTACGGCGCGCACGTCGCGCCCCAACGCCGCGCTGATCGCGGCAGCGATCTCGGCTTGGCTGATGGGTCCGATGCCGACCAGTTCGTAGGTCGCGCCACTATGGCCGTTTTCCGTGAGCACCAGCGCGGCGGCCTCGGCGACATCATTTAAGTCCACCAGGCTCAACCGCGTCGCGACCGGATAGGGAACGCGGAACACGCCGTCCGCGACGATGCCGCGCCAGGCGCCGAGGATATTTTGCATATAGGCCGTCGGTTGCAGGATGGTCAGCTCGAAGCCGACAGCAACCAGCATCTCCTCGACCCGCATCTTCTCCCAGTGATGCGGCATCGCCTCGATCTGCGGATGCAGGACCGAGTGATAGACAAAGCGCTCGACATTTTGCGCCTGCGCCGCGGCCGCGACGGCCCGTGCATAGGCGACTTCGTCACGACTGACATTGGGGCAGATGTGATAGATCGCCCGCGTTCCGGCTGCAGCGAGCGCGAGCGCATGAGCGTCTTCAAAGCTGCCGATACTGACCTCGGCAGCGCCCAGCGTCATGAGCGCGCCGGCATGTTCGGGATTGCGCACCAAAGCGCGCACGCGCACACCCTTGGCCGCCAGCGCCTTGACCACGGCTTTGCCGGTCTTGCCCGCGGCGCCGGTGACCAGAATCATCGCGACTTTGCGGGCTTGGCCGTCAGCTCGAACAAACGGTTGGGGCTGAGCGGAATTTCGTTGAGCTCGATTTTTTGCGCCAAGAGTCCAAGCGCATCCTCGATGGCCTGCGCGAACAGCGGCCCGACGGGAATGGCGCCGGCCTCGCCGGCGCCTTTGATGCCGAGCGGATTGAGCGGCGAAACCGTCACCGTATGGGCGACTTCCATGCGCGGCACTTCGAGCGCGGTGGGCAATAGGTAGTCGGCGAGCGAGGCGTTGAGCAACTGCCCGTCGTCGTCGAAGACGAGCTGCTCGTAAAAGGCATTGCCGATTCCCTGCGCGACGCCGCCGTGGATCTGGCCGGCCAGGATCAATGGATTGATGATGGTGCCGCAATCGTGCACCACCACATACTTGAGCACTTCCAGCATGAAGGTCTGCGGATCGACTTCGACGATCATGGCGTGCATGCCGCTTGCGGTGGCGCCGCCGGGCGGGCCGAAATATTGCGTCGATTCGAGTCCCGGCTCCGTTCCGGGACGGACGGCGCCGCGCATCGGATTGGCTTTGAGCGCCAGCGTGCCGAGCTTGACCGCCTGGCCGGGAACGCCGACGACCGAAACCTCGCCGTTGGCGATTTCAAGGTCTTCCTCGGCGCATTCGAAATGTTCGGCGGCGTGCCGCAAGATTTTCTGCCGCACCGCCTTTGCCGCCTCGTTGACGGCATTGCCGGCCACCACCGCGCCGCGGCTGGCGAAGGTGCCGGCGCCCCAGTAAAACTGATCGGTATCGCCGGTCACGACATCGACGTCGCGCACCTCGACGCCGAGCTGATCGGCGGCGATCTGGGCGAAACTGGTGAAATGCCCCTGCCCTTGGGTGCCGATCCCGGTCGCCACGCTCACCTTGCCGTTGGCCTGCACCTGCACCTTGGCGCCTTCGTAAGGCCCGATGCCGGTGCCCTCGACATAGCAGGCGATGCCGATGCCGACGTGACGGCCTTGCGCGCGCAGACGCGGCTGCTCTTCGGCGAGGAAGCGATCATAGCCGATCATCTCCAGCGCTTTGTCGAGGATCGGCTCGTAATTGCCGCTGTCGTATGAAAGCGGCGCAAAGTCCTGATAGATGATCTCGTTGTTGTAGGGGAATGCATCGGGCGGGATGAGGTTGCGGCGGCGGATCTCGGCGCGGTCGAGCTTAAGTTCATGCGCCGCGATGTCGAGCAGTCGCTCGATGACGAAAACACCATGTTGCCGGCCGGCGCCGCGGTAGGGCGTGACGATCGGCTTGTTGGTGAAGATCGCAGTAAAGGTGCTGTCGTAGCTGGGTATCACGTAGGGTCCGAGCAGGGTGCACTGGCTGTTGATCGGCACCGTCAAGCCATAGGGATTGTAGGCGCCGGTATCGTGCAGAAACACGTCCCTGATGCCGAGGATGCGGCCGTCGCGGGCGAGCGCAATTTCGGCATCGTGGGTCTGGCCGCGCTCTTGCGTCGTGGCAAAGAAATGCTCGAGCCGGTCTTCGATCCATTTGACCGGGCGGTTGAGCTTTATTGCCGCCCACGGGATCACCACCTCTTCGGGATAGAACAGCATGATCTTCGGCCCAAAACCGCCGCCGACGAACGGCGCGATCACCCGCACCTGCCGCTCGCTCAAGCCGAGCATGCCGGCGAGGCCGTTGCGCAGGAACACCGGCCCCTGTGTCGTATCCCAGATCGTGAGCTGATTGGCGCGGCCGTCCCAATTGGCGACGATGCCGCGGGTCTCCATCGGCGACGACGCGCCGTGATCGTAGAGAAAGCGGCGGCCGATGACGTGATCGGCGCGCAAGCGCGCGGCGGCATAGTTGCCGCGGATTTGCCGGACATGAGCGGCGATGTTGCCGCGCACGTCGTCGTGCACGCGGGCGGATGTGTCCGCCAGCGCCTTCTCCAGATCGACGATTGCGGGCAGCGCATCGAGCTCGACGGCGATGTCAGCGAGCGCATCCTCGGCCAGATAGCGGCTTTGCGCCAAGACCACGGCCAATGGCTCGCCGACGTGACGCACTTTGTCCTTGGCGAGCGGCACCTGGGTGCGCTGGTTGAAGATAATGCCGGGGATCGGCGGCGGCGGGACCAGGAGCGGGCCGGGAGCCCAGTATTCGCCGAGGTCGGCGGCGGTATAGACCGCGACGACGCCGGCACGCGCGCGAGCCGCCGTAACGTCGATCGAACTGATGCGCGCGTGCGCGACATTGCTGCGCAGGAAGGCCGCGTGCAGCATGCCGGGAAGTTCGACATCGTCGACGAACAGCGCCTGGCCGCTCAGCAGCCGCGCGTCCTCGTTGCGTCTGATCGGAGCGCCGAAATTTCGCGTGGCCACGGCGATCACCTCCGCAGCCGTTCGGCGGCAAGCTGCACGGCCTCCACGATGTGCTGGTAGCCGGTGCAGCGGCACAAATTGCCGGAAAGCGCCTCGCGGATTTGCGCCTCATCCGGCGCCGGAGTTTCGTCAAGAAAGACTTTCATCGTCATCAGGATGCCGGGCGTGCAATAGCCGCATTGCAGTCCATGGCAGTCGCGCATGGACTCCTGCAACGGATGTAGATGCTCGCGGTCCGGCGCGAGGCCTTCGACCGTCATGATGGCGTGGCCGTCGGCCTGCGCGGCGAACATCAGACAGGAGCGGACGCAAACGCCGTCGAAGATCACCGTGCAGGCGCCGCATACGCCGTGCTCGCAACCGACGTGAGTCCCCGCCAACAACAGATCATGGCGCAGGAAATCGCTCAGCAGCAATCGCGACTCCACATTGCGCCGGTATGGAGCGCCGTTCACCGTGACCGTGATGTCGTGGGTGTCAGTACTCACGCTGGGCCCGTTGGTTCGCGGCGGCCACGGCGCGCGCAGTCAGCACGCCGGCGACATGACGCTGAAACTCCTTGCTGGCATGGATGCTGCCGCCCGGATCAATCGCGCCTTGAACGAGGTCGGCCGCCTGATTGATCTCGGTCGGGCCGAGGCGCCGGCCAACAAGCGAGCCGCTGGCGTCGGCGGCGAAGATCGGCCTGTCGCCCGCATTGCAGAGGCCGATCCGCACCGCGCTGCAGCGCCCCTCCTCATCAACGCGCACCGTGCAGGCCACGCCGATGATGGCGAAGTCGCCGCGCCGGCGCGACACTTCCAGAAAGCAGGCGCCGGAGCGCGGCTGTGCGGTCGGCAGTTCCACTTCCATCAGCATCTCATCGGGCTCAAGCGCCGTTGACAGCGCTCCGACAAAAAAATCCGACGCGGCGATCCACCGTTCGCCTCTGACCGATTGCGCGCGCAACTTGCCGGCGAGCGCCAAGACGATGGCGGGCATTTCCGAGGCGGGGTCGGCATGCGCTAGATTGCCGCCAATGGTCCCGCGGTTGCGGATTTGCGGGTGCGCGATGTGCGGTAGCGCTTCATCGATAAGGGGCAGGTCCCGGGCAATCCCGGGATCGCGCTCGAGGTTCCCGAATCGCGTGAGCGCTCCGACGCGGAGCCGGTCCGCAGCGCAATTCTGTACGCCTGAAAACTGCGTGAGCGGGTTGATATCGATCAGCACGGCCGGCTGCGTCAGCCGAAAGTTCATTGTCGGAACAAGGCTTTGACCCCCAGCCAGAAATCGCGCCTCGTCGCCGTATTCGGCCTTCAATTGCAAGGCTTGCTCGAGGGTCCGGGCGGCAATGTACCGAAAGGGCGCGGGCTTCATATCGTGGGGAGGGTAGCAGAAAATGGCCTCTGCGGGTCGGCGCAAAGTATGGAAAAGATCGCGGTGGCGAGTCAAAATATTCTGCGCAGGGCGGGCAGCCAAGAAACCTGTTGACATTCGAGGTGAGTTGGCATGCCCAATATTCTGCCAACGTGAATAAATCTTGGGCGCGGATTCAGCGCGGAAGTCTGTCAATATTTTGCAATGGACCAACGCGTGGCAAGGCGGCCGGGCCTGACGGAGCAAAGCGTGGCATTCGGGTCTTCGCCGAAAGTTACGATCCGTCCGGTTGAGCGCGTCCCGCCGCCGGAGACTGCGACCGGCGCAGCCGGCGCCGCCAGCGCCGCCGCCGCGCCGGCATTGACGGTCGACGCGCGCGGCGTCTCGCTGACCTTCCAAACGAACGACGGCGAGGTCGAAGCGCTCGCCAACGTCGATCTGCAAATCAGCGACGGCGATTTCGTATCGCTTATCGGCCCGTCCGGCTGCGGCAAGACCACGCTGCTGCGCATCATCGCCGACCTTGAGCGGCCCACGGCGGGGACGATTCTGATCAATGGCATTACTTCGGAACAAGCGCGCTTGCAGCGCCACTACGGCTATATTTTTCAGGCGCCCGCGCTCTATCCATGGCGAACCATCGAGCGCAACGTCGCCTTGCCGCTGGAAATCATGGGATTCGACGCCAACGAGCGCCGCAAGCGCGTGGAACGATATTTGAAGCTGGTGAATCTTTCTGGCTTCGAACGCAAATTTCCCTGGCAACTCTCCGGCGGCATGCAGCAGCGCGCGTCGATCGCCCGCGCGCTGTCCTTCGATCCGGCGCTGCTGTTGATGGACGAGCCGTTCGGCGCGCTCGACGAGATCGTGCGCGATCACCTCAACGAGCAGCTGCTTCGGCTCTGGGATCAGACCGGGAAAACGGTGGTCTTCGTCACCCATTCGATTCCGGAGGCGGTATTCCTGTCCACCAAGATCGTGGTGATGTCGCCGCGGCCGGGACGGATCATCGACGTTATCGCCTGCGATTTTCCGCGCGACCGCACGCTCGAGATTCGCGAAACGCCGGAGTTCATCAAGATCGCGCAGCGCGTGCGCTCGGGCCTGCGTTCGGGTCATTCGTATGACGAGTAGCACCCTTGTTCTGCCGCGGGCGGCCTGGCGGCCAGCCTGGATAACCGAGCGGGCGCCGGTTCTCGTCATCGTCGCGATCCTGATCGTGATCTGGTATCTCGCCGCCATTCTGATGAACGCGGCGCTCGTGCGTGACGCGTTCGAACGCAACGACACCAAGTATACCGTTTCCGAACTCATCGCCGGAACGCTGGATGCCGAGCGGCCCGTCGTGCCGGCGCCGCACCAGGTGGCGGTAAATTTCTTCGACACGGTGTTCGACTATCCGCCCGATTCGCCGCGCAGCCTCGTGTACCACGCCTGGGTGACGCTCTCGGCCACTTTTGTCGGCTTCGCGATCGGCGCCGGATTCGGCATTCTGCTCGCGGTAGCAATCGTGCATGTGCGGACGATGCAAAAGAGTCTGCTCCCCTGGGTCATCTGCTCGCAGATGGTTCCGATTCTGGCGATCGCCCCCATCGTCATCGTGGTGCTCGGCGCCATCGGCATCCGCGGGCTGCTGCCGAAATCGATCATTTCCGCCTATCTGTGCTTTTTTCCGGTCACCATCGGCATGGTCAAAGGATTGACCTCGCCGGATCCGATTCAACTCGACATGATGCGGACCTGGTCCGCGAACAAGCTGCAGGTGTTTTGGAAGCTGCGCTGGCCGTCATCGATACCGTTTCTCTTCGCCAGCCTCAAAGTTGCGGTTACGATTTCGCTGGTCGGCGCCATCGTCGGCGAGTTACCGACCGGCGCCCAGGCCGGGATCGGCGCGCGGTTGCTGACCGGCTCGTATTATGGACAGACCGTGCAGATCTGGGCCGCGCTTTTCGCCGCGGCGATCATTGCCACGGTTCTGATCGCCATGATCGATGCCGTCGGCAGATGGACGGCGCGGCGGATGGGGGCAGCCGCATGATCTCCCGAGGGCAAGCGATCGGATTTTGGCTGGCTGCATTCGGCTTGCTGGCGGCGTTGGCGTTGCCGCTTTCGAGCGAAACCGTGCCGGGCCTCGCCTCCCGTCCGGCTCTCTTTGCGGCGACGCTCGCCGCCGCGGTTCTGTTCGCGCTCGCTCCGCGTTGGGCGGCGCTATCGGCTTCGTTCGGTCTCCTTGGTGTAGTGCTGGGTTGCGCCGTCACGCTCAATTTGCTCGCGGATCCCGATATCGCCGGCTTTGCCGAATGGGGCTTTTGGCTGCTCACGCTCGCGACCTGGCTCGGCGCGGCGCTCACCTTGACCCGCCTCGCCGCAATGCGGACGGCCGGCGGCGCCATGCATTGGATTCAGGACCTTGCTATTCCGTTGCTGTTCGGCGCCTTCCTTATTTATCTTTGGGAAGTTGCCGTGCGCGGCTTTGGCGTTTCGCCGGTATTGATGCCGGCGCCGAGCTCGACGGCCAGGCGGCTTGTCGCGTCGCTGCCGGTCCTGCGGGAGGATTTCGTTCAGACTTTCCTCCGCAGCGTGCTGGCGGGTTATGCCATCGGCTGCGGCGCGGGCTTTTTCGTTGCCGTTATCGCCCATCGGTTCGATTTTTTGAAACGAGGCCTGCTGCCGCTGGGGAATTTCGTCTCGGCGCTGCCGGTCGTCGGTATCGCTCCCATCATGGTCATGTGGTTTGGCTTCGATTGGCCATCGAAGGCCGCCGTCGTCGCCGTGATGTGCTTCTTCCCGATGCTCGTGAACACCCTGGCAGGACTTGCCGTCGCCGGGCCGATCGAACGCGACCTCATGCGCTCCTACGGCGCCCAACCCGGACAGACTTTGCTCAAGCTGCATCTGCCCGCGGCGATGCCGTTCATCTTCAATGCATTGAAAATCAATTCGACGCTGGCGCTCATCGGAGCGATCGTGGCCGAGTTCTTTGGTACCCCCCTTCACGGGATCGGCTTTCGCATCTCGATCGAGGTAGCCCGCATGTCGCTCGATATGGTATGGGCTGAAATAGCTCTCGCCGCCGTCGCCGGGATGGCGTTCTACGGGATCGTCGCACTGGCCGAGCGTGCGACAACCTCTTGGCACCCGTCGTATCGAACCTGACTCGGTAGCTTTAAGTGTGGAGGGACGACAAATGATGAAGACGTTTGTGTTTGCAACCGGGCTCGCTTGCGGCGTTTCGCTGGCGAGCGGCGCCTATGCCGCCGACAAGGTCACCATACAGCTCAAATGGGTGACCCAGGCGCAATTCGCCGGCTACTACGTCGCCAAGGCGAAAGGCATCTATAAGGACGCCGATCTCGACGTCACCATCAACGCCGGCGGTCCCGACGTGGCTCCGCCGCAAGTTATCGCCGGCGGTGGCGCTGATGTTGTTATCGATTGGATGCCTTCGGCCCTGGCGTCGCGTGAGAAAGGCGTGCCGCTGGTCAATATCTCGCAGACCTTCAAGAAGTCCGGCCTCGAGCTGACCTGCCGTAAAGACACCGCCATCAAGACGCCGGCGGATTTCAAGGGCAAGACGATCGGCGTCTGGTTCGGCGGCAACGAGTATCCATTCCTGGCGTGGATGGCGAAGCTCGGACTGAAGACCGACGGCTCGCCGGGCGGCATCACGGTGATCAAGCAGGGCTTCAACGTCGATCCGCTGTTGCAGAAGCAGGCCGACTGCATTTCGACGATGACCTACAATGAGTACTGGCAGGTGATCGACGCCGGCTACAAGCCGGATCAGCTCGTCGTGTTCAAGTACAGCGATGAGGGCGTGGCGACGCTGGAGGACGGCCTCTACGTGATGGAGCCGAAGCTCAAGGACCCGGCTTTCGTCGCCAAGATGGCCAAGTTCGTGGGCGCTTCGGAGAAGGGCTGGGATTGGGCCAGAAAGAACGACAAAGAAGCCGCCAAAATCGTGATTGCCGCGGACACGACCGGCGCGCAGACGCTGCATCACCAGGAGCAGATGATGGGCGAAATCGCTAAGCTCCTCGACCCCGGCAACGGCAAGCTCGATCCGAAGGACTACGAGCGTACGGTGTCGGAGCTGCTCTCGGGCGGTTCCGATCCGGTCATCACCAAGAAGCCGACGGGCGCCTGGACGCACGCGGTCTACGAGGCGATGAAGTAAGGGCGCGGCGTTTGCGGCGGTCGCCGCGCGCCGTGCCCGCGATTGTCCCGCAAGGGCGTCGCAGACTTCCTCGCAGGCTGCAATGAAATGAACGGCATGGCCGGCGCGTGGCCGGCCATGCTTCGCCATCCGGCGGCTCGTCCCCATCGGGTGCGCCATTGCCGCAAGTCATTGCGCCGAAGTCGAACCCGGAGACCATGCGATGCGCCAGCCCCGCCAGCCCCTCATCGCCACGATCCTGTTCCTCGCCGCCGTCACGACGGTGACGCTTATTCCCGAACGCAGCCGCGCGCAGGGCCAGTCGCAGCAGGTGCCGATGCTGCCGGGCTTCAAGCCGCTGCCGATGGCGCCGGTCAAGCCCTACCAGGCGGTCGCGGTCACGCCACCGGGACCCTACAACGATCCAAGCTTCGTAGCCTTCCGCAAGCTTCTCGCCGACATCGCCCAGCACAAGGACCGCGCCGCGCTCGCCAAGCTGGTCGTGGCGCAGGGCTTCTTTTGGATGCAGGACAAGGACCTGGCGGACAAGAGCAAATCCGGCATCGCCAATCTCGCCATGGCCATCGATCTCGATGCGAAGGACGGATCCGGCTGGGAGACATTGGCCGGCTACGCCGACGATCCAACCGGCGATGCATTGACCGACCGTCAGGGCGTGATCTGCGCGCCGGCGGACCCGAATATCGATCCGAAGGCGTTCGAGGCACTCGTCCAGGCAACGCAGACCGAGCCGTCCGATTGGAGCTATCCGACCAGGGACGGGGTTGAAATGCGCAGCGCGCCAAAGCCGAACGCTCCGGTTGTCGAGAAGCTCGGCCTTAATCTCGTGCGCGTGCTGCCCGACAGCGCTCCGCCGGACGACCCCAGCCAGCCGCCGTTCCTGCACATAGCGGCGCCCTCCGGCAAAGCCGGCTTCGTCCCCATGGAGTCGGTCTCCGGGCTCGGCGGCGACCAGATGTGCTACATCAAGGACGCCGGCGGCTGGAAGATTACCGGCTATTTCGGCGGTGCCGCCCAATAGCCCTACCCCCTGCCCTTGTCGTGAGGGGAACAAAGCTATTGAACGCGGCTAATCCGCGGACGACAATGCCGGCATGATGCGACCGCGATTGGCGAGGGGCGTGGCGAGGCGCGTGCGCGATTTGGCGTGGATCGGCGCCGCGATGCTCTGCATGCTTGCTACGCCCGTTCCGGCGCAGCCGCGACCGCAGTTGCACACCACTTATCAGCCGACGATGGAGGATGTCGCGCCCGGCGTCGATCACGGCAATGCGGACGACGATCTTCCGGAGCAATTTCAGCGCCAGGCAGTGTTCTATCGCTCGCAACACCCCGTCGGCACCATCATCATCGAAACCGCCGAGCGCCACCTCTACTTGATCGAGAGCGAGACGCGCGCGTTGCGTTACGGCATCGGGGTCGGCCGCGACGGCTTCACCTGGGCCGGCCTGCTACAGATCACGCGCAAGTCGGAGTGGCCCGATTGGCAACCGCCGCCGGAGGTGATCGAGCGCCAGCCGTACCTCCCCCGCTTCATGGCGGGCGGCCCCGGCAACCCGCTCGGCGCCCGCGCCATGTCTCTCGGCAACACCGTCTACCGCATCCACGGCACCAACGCGCCGGAGACGATCGGCCAAATCCTCTCGTTGGGCTGCTTCCGCCTCGTCAACGACGACGTGATCGACCTCTATGACCGCTCTTCCATCGGCACGCGCGTCATCGTGCGGCAGAATTAAATTATCGCGACGCCAGGCTTTCGACGGACTGCGCGGTCTGGCCGAACAGAATGGCGCGTTCCTCGGCGGTGCGAACGCCGCCCTGGTTGGGATTGATCTTCGGCGTCCATTCGTAAGCCTTGACCACCGCGGGCCGCGCCGCAATCGCCTCCAGCCAGCGCTTGAGGTGCGGGAAATCCGCAATGTTCTGCCCTTGCCGCTTCCAGGAGACGAGCCAGGGATAGCACGCCATGTCGGCGATGGAATATTCGCCGGCGAGATATTGGCGGTCGGCGAGCCGCTTGTTCATCACGCCGTAGAGCCGGTTGACCTCCTTGACGTAGCGGTCGATCGCATACGGGATTTTCTCCGGCGCGTAGATGCTGAAGTGATTGTTTTGCCCGGCCATGGGCCCAAGTCCGCCCATCTGCCAGAACAGCCACTCGATCGTCTCGGTGCGCGCGCGTAAATCCTTGCCGATAAACTTGCCGGTCTTGTCCGCGAGATAGAGCAGGATGGCGCCGGATTCGAACACCGAGATCGGCTCGCCGCCGTCAGCCGGCGCATGGTCGACGATGGCGGGGATGCGGTTGTTCGGCGAGATCGCCAAAAAATCCGCCTTGAACTGCTCGCCCTTGCCGATATTGACCGGGATGAGCTTGTACTGCAGTCCGGCCTCCTCGAGAAAAATCGTGATCTTGTGGCCGTTCGGCGTCGTCCAGTAATGCACATCAATCATGACAAGCCTGCTTTGCTGCGGAATAAATGCCAGTCTAGCGCATCGCCTAGCGAACATTTAACCCTCACCGAGCATGTCTGTCATGTGTCTACAACCGCTACATCGGCCGCTTCCGGCGGGGTGTGGCAGCTGGTGGCGACCGGTCGCGGTTTCTGGCTCGCCTTCGCGCTCGTCGGCGTCGTGGCGGCGGGGTAGGCGAAGCTGACCGGGCTATTGCTGACGGCCGCGATGGTGAGTACCGCCGTCACCTGTCTGTTGTGGCGCGGGCGAATGCGCTGGACCTGGACGATAGCCGCCGGCTTCGCGGTCGCGCTCGCAGCGGCGCCATACGTCATCTACGTCATGCAATACGGCAGCCCAACGCCGGAAACACTTGCGCAGATCGCGCTCATCGAGACCGGCGCGCGCGCCGCCGGCTGGACTGACCTTCCGCGCAAGTCTTTCCCCGATTACCTCGCCCATTTCATCGTTGCCTTCATTCGCGACTGGATGCCGGCGCTGGGCACGTGGAGCGCATTCAATTACACCATGTTCGCTGTTCCGGTGGCGGCGCTCGCCGGCGCCGTGGCGGGCTTCGCCGCGTCGCTGCGAAGATTGTGGTGTCGGGCGGAAACGACGCTCGAAGTGGTCGTGCTCTCCGGCGCCCTCGCGCTCACGGCGACCTTCGCGCTCCATGTCGGCTATAGCTACGGCCGCCACCTTGCAACCGGATGGCTCCTGGGACGCCTATCCGCGCTACTACTTGCCGCTCGCCGCGATTGTGCCGCTCGCGGGCCTGTCGCTCCTCGCCGCGATCGAAACTCCGCGCTGGCGCGCCGGATTGCTGACATTCCTCATCGCCGGCCCGGTTCTCTACCGCATCTTCGGCGCGCCGTCCGGCTAGGCTTGACGCCATGGCGCATGTCCTGACGCGCCTTCCCTTGGCCTGCGGCGCGGCCCATATTCCGGACGATGGCCAACCCTCCCGGCAAGCCGAAAAAACCCAAGGACCCGGCCAAGCCGACGCGCGCCAAGGCGGCGCGTCCAGATTCTTCGCCGCTCGATCCGGCGCTCGCGGATTTGCTCAATCCCGCCATCGGCCAGGGCCGGGCGGGAGTTGGATCGCAGACCGGCGCGGCAGGCCAGCAAAAAGCTTCCGGGCTCAAACCGCCGCCGGACAACTCGTTCGATCGCCGCGCCGATTTTGCCAACGCTCACAAAGCGCGCGCCTCGGTGGCGCGCGGTTTTGGCGAGGTGCCGCAGCAGGGCTATATCGGCAAAACGCCGGTAAAGTCGCGAGTGCCTCCGGGCGAACTCGATCCCGACCTCGCCCGCGCGCTCGACATCGATGAACAAGAAGGCGATGCGGAAGAAGACGTGCGGAGCGTGATCACGCCCGATATGGGCCCTGCCCGCTTGCGACTCGCGCGACCGGCTGCTGCGGAGGTGGGAACGGTCGCCGGCCTTGCCAGTCAGCAATCACTGGACAAATTGCTACGCGAAGGCCGGGCGGAATTTCGCGAGTACGATGGCGGCAACAAAATTTGGGTGCCGCACCGGCCACCGCGGCCGGAAAAGACCGAAGGCGGCCGCCGCTTCGTTATCAAATCCGACTTCGACCCGAAGGGCGACCAGCCGCAAGCGATCGTCGAACTCGTCGAAGGCGTGCGCCGCAATGACCGCACGCAGGTTTTGTTGGGCGTCACCGGCTCCGGCAAGACCTTCACCATGGCGAAGGTGATCGAGAAGACGCAGCGCCCGGCGCTCATCCTCGCGCCCAACAAAACGCTGGCGGCGCAGCTCTACGGCGAGTTCAAAGGCTTTTTTCCCGAGAACGCGGTCGAATATTTCGTTTCCTATTACGATTATTACCAGCCGGAAGCCTACATCCCGCGCACCGACACCTACATCGAGAAGGATTCCTCGATCAACGAGCAGATCGATCGCATGCGCCATTCGGCGACGCGCGCGCTGCTCGAGCGCGACGACGTGATCATCGTCGCCTCGGTGTCCTGCATCTACGGCATCGGCTCGGTGGAGACCTATTCGGCGATGACGTTCTCGCTCAAGCGCGGCGAGCGCATCGACCAGCGTGCGTTGCTCGCCGACCTCGTCGCGCTGCAATACAAGCGCGCGGCGGGCGATTTCTACCGCGGCTCGTTTCGCGTGCGCGGCGACGTCATCGAGATTTTTCCCGCGCACTACGAGGATCGCGCCTGGCGCGTATCGCTGTTCGGCGACGAGGTGGAATCGATCCACGAATTCGATCCGCTCACCGGGCAAAAAACCGACGAGCTGGAATTCGTCAAAATCTACGCCAACTCGCACTACGTGACGCCGCGCCCGACGCTGTTGCAGGCGATCGCCGGCATCAAGATCGAGCTGCGGCAGCGCCTCGACCAGCTCAATGCCGCCGGCCGCCTGCTCGAGGCGCAGCGGCTCGAGCAGCGCACCCTCTACGATCTGGAAATGATGGAGGCGACGGGGGCCTGCGCCGGCATCGAGAACTATTCGCGCTATCTCACCGGCCGAAAGCCCGGCGAGCCGCCGCCGACTTTGTTTGAATACGTCCCCGACAATGCGCTGGTTTTCATCGACGAAAGCCACGTCACGGTGCCGCAGCTCGGCGGCATGTACCGCGGCGATTTCCGCCGCAAGGCGACGCTCGCCGAATACGGCTTCCGGCTGCCTTCGTGCATGGACAACCGGCCGCTGCGGTTCGAGGAATGGGACGCGATGCGGCCGCAGACCACGTGTGTGTCGGCCACGCCCGGGCCGTGGGAGATCAACGAATCCGGCGGCGTGTTCACCGAGCAGGTCATCCGCCCGACCGGCCTGATCGATCCGCCGGTCGACATTCGTCCGGCGCGCACGCAGGTCGACGACCTCGTCGGCGAGGTGCGCGCGGTGGCGCAAAAGGGCTACCGCAGCCTGGTCACCGTGCTCACCAAGCGCATGGCCGAGGATTTGACCGAATATTTGCACGAGCAGGGCATCCGCGTCCGCTACATGCATTCGGACATCGACACCATCGAGCGCATCGAGATCATCCGCGACCTGCGGCTGGGCGCCTTCGACGCGCTGGTCGGCATCAATCTCCTGCGCGAGGGCCTCGACATTCCCGAATGCGCGCTGGTCGCCATCCTCGACGCCGACAAGGAGGGTTTTCTGCGCAGCGAGACGAGCCTGGTGCAGACCATCGGCCGCGCCGCGCGCAACATCGACGGCCGCGTCATCCTCTATGCCGACAGCATCACCGGCTCGATGGAGCGCGCCATGGCGGAAACCAATCGCCGGCGCGAGAAGCAGGCGGCGTACAATTCCGCGAACGGCATCACGCCGGAAAGCGTGCGCAAGGGCATCGCTGACATTTTGCAGAGCGTCTACGAGCGCGATCACGTGCTCATCGCCACTGGCACTGGCGAGGGCGGCGAGTTCGAAGAGGCCGCCACCATCGGCCACAATTTCGAGGCGGTGATCGCGGACCTCGAAACACGCATGCGCGCCGCCGCGGCCAATCTCGACTTCGAGGAGGCGGCGCGGCTGCGCGACGAAATCAAGCGTTTACGTTCCACCGAGCTCGCCGTGGTCGACGACCCGACGGCGAAGTTTCTTTCTTCTCCTTCTCCCCGCGTGCGGGGGGTGGGGGCCGACCTCTCCTCGCGCGCGGGGAGAGGTGAAGAGAGCAAAATCCACAAACCCGCGCTCGACGAGATGGGCATCGCGCTCTACCACGAGCTGGTCCCGCACCGTGTGGGAACCAACAAACGCGGCGGGCCGCGAAAACCAACGCTTGACGAAATGGGACCGGGCATTGAATCCGTCCCCGCGAAGCAAGAGGCGGGGAGCGCCCCCGGCTCGGCGGCCGGGGCAGACTCCGGCGCGACAGGGACACAAAGAAGTTCAGGCCCGCGCTCGACGCTCGGAAGGCCTGGCATGCGCGGCGGTTTTAAGCCGCGGCGCTAAGGGCGGGCCGGTCCGGGGGGCCGCAATGAATGCGCGACCGCTTGGCCTCGTTGCACCGGGCGAGTGGGACGTGTTCGTGCCTTATGGCGGGCTGCACGCTCTCGTTCTTGTCGTCTGTGCGCTGCTGATCGCCGCGCCCACCTTGATCGGCCGTGCCTTGCGTCCGGACGCCGAGGCGGTATTGCGCCGGATTCTCGCCGCGCTCGCGGTCTGCTACTGGCTTGCCTACAACATATGGTGGAACCGGCACGGCCTCGACCCGCGCACCGGCCTGCCGCTGCAAATCTGCGACCTCAACGGTCTGGTGGCGCCGTTCGCTCTGCTAACCGGCCAGCGCTGGGCGCGAGCGACACTGTACTTCTGGACCAGCGCGCTGACGCTGCAGGCGTTCATTCAGCCGGCGCTCACGGCCGGACCGGCCTCGCCGGTGTTCTGGGCGTTCTGGACCGCGCACACGATCATCGCCGCCTGCGCGGTGTACGATATCGGCGTGCTGGGCTTCCGTCCGGGCTGGCACGATCTCGGCTACGCGCTGGCCGTCAGCGCCATCTATGTCGCGTTGATCGTGCCGTTTAACCTGTGGCTGGGCTCGAACTACGGCTACCTCGGCAATCCGTCGGCCGAAAATGAGATCCCGCCGTTCGTTGCCGCGTTGGGGCCCTGGCCGCAACGCGCGATCATCCTGGTCGCGCTGGCGGCGTTTGGCTTTCTTGTCGTCCTGTTACCCTGGCGCATTGCTGCTCGGTGCTCGGCGCTCGACCGGCCGGGAATGCGTGGCTACAACCCATGCGGGCGGTAGTACGGATGCTCGCGCGGGTCCCTGACCCGCCCGGCGAAGGTCACCAGCGGTGGCCCAACCCCCCAACCCTCATCGAGAGAGCCTTTCGAGCGCGGGGAACGGCGTATAGGTCGCGCCCGCGCATGGTTCGCGCGCCGTCTCCGCGAAGTGGTCGAACCGGCCGGCGATGAAGACGGCCGCGATGTCCCTCACGCCGGCATAGTCGTTGCCGCTTTTCTTGGCATTGAACCGCAGACAGACCACGTAGCGTTTGGCGCTTCCCACAGGCTTCAATGACGGGTCCGAAATGCCGGCGTCGCGAATCCCGGTTGGATCGTTCAGATAAGCGTGCATAGCGCCGAGAATCTCGGGCTTGTAGTTGGTCGGATAGGCATTGATCTCCTCATCTTCGCCCCCGGCCGCATCGCTCGAGTGGAGGCCGTGCGCGCAGGCGCCGAGGAACAGCGCCATGCCAAGGATCAGGCTGGCGAGCTGCCAGCGAGCGCCATCCGCTTGCATCGATTGCCGCGCCCCTTCGCTACGCCGTCCCGGCACGGGTTTAATCCCGAATCGCCGTGAGCGCCATTGCGGCGTCACACGGGGTAGCCATAATAGAAAATCCCCTATAAGGGTCGGCCACCCGCGGCCGCCGCGCCTCCATCGTCTAGTAGTCCTTGCACAGCTTGATGCCCGCCATCGCACAGCTCATTCACGACTACGGCCTTGTCGTGGTCGCCGCAATCATTGGCTTGGAAAGCCTCGGTCTTCCGGTCCCGGGCGAAACGGTGCTGATCCTGGCTTCGATTTTTGCCGGGACCAAGCACGATCTCAACATTTTCTCGGTCGTATTCACCGCGGCGGCCGCGGCGATCGTCGGGCAAATGATCGGCTATGTCATCGGCCGCGAATTCGGCTATTGGCTGTTGCTGCGCTATGGCCCCTATCTGCGAATAACCGAAAGCCGGATCAAGCTCGGCGAATATCTGTTCCTGCGCCACGGTAGCAAGATCATCATCATCGCCCGCTTCGTCCCGTTTCTGCGCGCGCTTGCCGGCATCCTGGCCGGAGCCAATCGCATGCCGTGGCGGCAATTCATGCTCGCCAACGTTGCCGGCGCCGTGATCTGGGCGTCCTTCTTCGGCTTCGCCGCCTATATGCTGGGGCGCCAGGTCGAGCGCTTCGCCGGACCGATGATTATCCTCATCGGCTTGGCCGCCCTGATCACCATCGCCATCGGCGCTCATTTCGTCGGGCGGCACGAAGCGCAGTTGGTGGCGGAAGCCGAACGCGCGCTGCCGGGCCCGCTGAAGTGGCCTTAACGCTGTTCGCGGTCCCCGCCGCGCCCGGCGCGCCTTGCAGCCCTCATCCCGCGACGCCATATAGCAACGGTTGGACGGACCCGATTTCCGCCCGAAAAGACTATCTAGTGGAGCATGATCTTATCGGAAAACCGGACTCCACTTCGGATCAAGTCCGGGGAAGGCTTTTTCCGGATCATGCTGTCGGGGTGCCGTAAGGGCCCCGCAAAGTCGCTTAAAAAGGACTTTGAAAATCATGTCCAGGGTTTCGTCGCTTTCAAGTCCTTTTCTGCTTGGCTTCGACGAGATCGAACGCGTTCTCGATCGGGTTGCGAAGGCCGCCGACGGCTATCCGCCCTATAACATCGAGCGTATCGCGCGTGACGCATACAGCCCGGAGCGGCTGCGCATCACGCTTGCCGTGGCGGGCTTCACCCGCGATCAGCTCGACGTGACGCTGGAAGAGAGCCAGCTCGTCATTCGCGGCCGCCAGCTAGACGACAAAAGCCGGCAATATCTTCACCGCGGCATCGCCGCGCGCCAGTTCCAGCGCAGCTTCGTGCTGGCGGAAGGAATGGAAGTGCTCAGCGCGGACTTGAAGAACGGATTATTGTCGATCGATCTCGTGCGCCCGCAGTCGGAGCGCGTCGTGAAATCGATCTCCATCAAGGAGTCGGAGTGAGGAAGCCGAATACGACTCGACCGCGTTATTGGAGAAGGAATCGAGGGCCCATGTCGGAATTGAGCGGTACCGAAATGAAACAAATCGAAATTTCCCCGGAAGCGCTTGCCCATCTCGGCGACGGGCAGATTGCCTACGTGAAGACGATCCGTTCCGAGGACGTCCATGCGCTATTCCCGCAGGTGCCGGAGATCCAGCCTGGGCTGAAGCTCTTCGCGCTGCACGCGGCGGACGGCACGCCGATCATGCTCACCGACAGTCGCGAGGCTGCCATCGCCAACGCCATGAGTCAGCAGCTCGAAACGGTGAGCGTACATTGATCGGATGCCGGATGACGGATGCCAGAGGTCAGATATCAAGCCGCGTCTGTTCTCTGACATCCGTCATCTGACATCCGGTCATGCCGCGCTCGCCGACGGCATGGCCAAGACAGCGTACAGCGCCTCCGCGTCCTGCGAAGCGCGCAGCTTGTGGGCGACGGCGGAATCGCGCAGCAGCCGCGCCACGCGCGCCAACGCCTTCAAGTGATCGGCACCGGCGCCCTCCGGCGCGAGCAGTAGAAAAATGAGATCGACCGGCTGGCCGTCGAGCGCCTCGAAATCGACCGGCCGGTCAAGCCGCGCGAACAATCCGAACAGCCGGGTGAGACTGGGCATCTTGCCGTGGGGAATGGCAATGCCACTGCCGACCGCGGTCGAGCCGAGCTTCTCCCGCTGCATCAGGATTTCGAAGATCGCACGCTCGTTCAGACCGGTGAGCACCGCCGCACGCGCGGCAAGCTCGTGCAGCGCCTGCTTCTTGTTGTTGACCTTAAGTCCCGGGAGGATCGCGTTCGGGGCGACGAGATCGGTGAGCGGCATGAGTGGGGACCTGGGGAGCGAGGCCGCAGCCTAACGCTAACTTTCTATTTGAGCATGATCTTTTCCGAAAACCGGTACCCACTTTTCGGCATCATGCTCAAGGGCGGCGGACCATAAGGAGCGTGGGCAACCGCGTCAATGGGCATCCGTCGGAACAGTTTCGGCCGGATTGATCCAGCCGAAATGTCCGTCGGCGCGGCGATAGACGACGTTAATGCCGCCATGTGCGGCGTGTCGGAAGACGAGCACGGGAGCGCCGGTCATATCGAGTTCCATCACCGCATCACTGACCGATAATTGTTTCAGCCGGGTGGTGGATTCGGCGATGATGACCGGCGTAAAGCCGTCGAGTTCCGCCTCGCTCTCCTGTTCCGGGGCGGCGATGACGTAGCTTGCCGCCTCAACCGAGCCCCGACTATCGAGACGTTCGGGGCGGCGATCCTTAAGCCGGCGATGATAGCGGCGCAGCCGCTTCTCCACCCGCAACGCCGCCTGGTCGGCGCTGGCATAGGCGTCGGCCGCCCTGCCTTCGGCATGCAGCGTGATCTTTGAATCGAGATGGATGGCGCATTCGGTGCGAAACCCGAAGCCCTCCCGCGCAATCGTGACGTGGCCGGAATAGCCCCCGTCGAAATATTTGTCCATGGCTTCGCGGATCCGCTCGTTGACGCGCCCTCGCAGGGCATCACCGACATCGAGATTTTTCCCTGAAATGCGAAATGGCATGGCAGCCTCCTAGCGCATGATCCCGAAAAAAGCCTGCCCCGGACTTGATCCGGGGTGGAAGCCGGTTTTCCGAAAAGATCATGCGCAATCAAAAAACTCATTCAGCCGCTTATTCGAGCTAGGCATTGGCGAGCGCGGAGTCAACGCGGCGCTGTGCCGGGCACCTGCCCCGCCTCCGGTTAAGATCAGGTGATCGCCGTCGCCTGCTTCTCCCGCCGCCGCTGCACCGAGGAGGGAATGCGCATGGCTTCGCGATATTTCGCCACCGTTCGTCGCGCGATGTCGATGCCGGCTTCGCGCAGCTTGTCGACGATCGTGTCGTCGGACAGCACGTCGGCGGCGCTCTCGGCATCGATCAACTGCTTGATGCGGTGGCGCACCGCTTCGGCGGAATGCGCCTCACCGCCGTGGGCGGCCGCGATCGCCGAGGTGAAGAAATATTTGAGCTCGAAAATGCCGCGGCTGGTCGCCATGTATTTGTTGGCGGTGACGCGGGAAACGGTCGATTCGTGCATGCCGATGGCCTCGGCGACGGTCTTGAGGTTGAGCGGACGCAAGTGCTCGACGCCGTGCGCAAAGAAGCCGTCCTGCTGGCGCACGATTTCGTTCGCGACCTTGAGGATGGTCCGCGCCCGCTGGTCGAGCGCGCGCACGAGCCAAGTGGCGCTTTGCAGACATTCGGCAAGATACGACTTCTCGGTGTCCCGCCGCGCCGTCGCCGCGACTTCGGCGTAATAGGTCTGATTGACCAGGACCTTCGGCAAGGTGTCGGAATTGAGCTCGACGATCCAGCCGCCGTCGGGACCCGGCCGCACGAAAACATCCGGCACGATCGGCTGCACGATCGTCGACCCGAAGGCGAGACCAGGCTTCGGATTGAGGCGGCGGATTTCCGCGATCATGTCGGCGAGGTCCTCGTCGCCGACGCCGCAGATTTTTTTCAAAGCGGCGAAATCGCGCTTCGCCAGCAGGTCGAGGCGCGTGATCAAGGCCTGCATCGCGGGATCGAAGCGGTCGCGTTCTCTGAGCTGAAGCGCCAGGCATTCGGCCAGATCACGCGCACATACGCCGGGCGGATCCAAGCTCTGCAGGATCCCGAGCACGGACTCAACCTCCTTGACGCTGGTGCCAAGCCTCTCCGCAGCCGCATCCAAATCGCCGCTGAGATATCCGGCCTCGTCGACGAGATCGATGAGGTATCGCCCGATCATACGCCGCGCAGGGTCGGCGATGGCGAGCGTGAGCTGTTCGCGCAACCAGTCGGCAAGCGTGGTCTCGGCGGAAACGAACGCTTCGAGATTGTACTCGCCGTCATCGCGGCCGCCGGAGCCGACGCCCGCCCATTCCGAGTATCCTGCCGGGCCCTCGGTAGCGCGCGGACGGCTCGTCTCGGCATCGTCAGGGAAGACATCGTCGCGGCGGGTGTCGAGCCGCTCTTCGATTGTGTTGCCGCTCGGCTCGCTCTCATATGCGTTCCACGCCTCGCCATCCGCGGGCGGCTTGTCCGCCGTTTGAGTGCCATCGGGCTCGTCCGCCGCCGGCTCGTCGTCCGCGCTGTGGTCGAGGAGCGGATTGCGCTCGAGCTCGGCGTCGACATAGGCGACCAGATCGAGATTGGAGAGCTGTAAGAGCTTGATCGCCTGCATGAGCTGCGGCGTCATCACCAGCGCTTGGCTCTGGCGGATTTGGAGTCTTTGCGTGAGTGCCATCGAAAGGGTGGCCGAAATGGTCCAATTCTTGCTTGTAGTTCTTCTACAGCAATTCGGCCGCGGTGTCGTCAACCGATTTCTAGCAGGCTTAAAGCTGGAACTGTTCACCGAGGTAGAGCCGACGCACGTCAGGGTTGTTGACGATGTCGTCGGTGCGGCCCTCCATCAGCACTTCGCCGGAATAGATGATGTAGGCGCGATCGGTCAGGCCGAGCGTCTCGCGCACATTGTGGTCGGTGATCAGCACGCCGATGCCGCGATTGGTCAGATGGCGCACCAGCGACTGGATGTCGCCGACGGCGATCGGATCGATGCCGGCGAAAGGCTCGTCGAGCAGCATGTAATTCGGCCGTGTGGCGAGCGAGCGGGCGATCTCGACGCGCCGGCGCTCACCGCCCGAGAGCGCGATCGCCGGCGTTTTGCGCAGCCGCGCGATGTTGAACTCCTCAAGCAGCCCGTTGAGATCGCGCTCGCGCCGCTTGGCGTCGGGCTCGACCACTTCGAGCACGGCGCGGATGTTCTGCTCGACGTTGAGGCCGCGGAAAATGGAGGCTTCTTGCGGCAAATAACCGATGCCGAGGCGGGCCCGCTGGTACATCGGCAGCGGTGTCACGTTATAGCCGTCGAGTTCGATGCGTCCTTTATCGGCCTTGATCAGCCCGATCATCATGTAGAAGACCGTTGTCTTGCCGGCGCCGTTGGGGCCGAGGAGGCCCACTGCCTCGCCCTTGCGCACGTAAAGACTCACGTCCTTGACGACCTTGCGCCCGACGAAGCTCTTCTCCACGCCGTGAACGGCAAGCACGCCCTTGCGGTCGGCTGGCGCGGTGCCGTTGCCGCCCGCTCGGCGGCGCGGCCGGACCGGCGGATGCGGCCCGTTTCCCGGCGAGGGTCGGCGCTGCGGCCCGCTTTCCGGCGGCGGTTGGCGCTGCGGCCGCGGTGGACGCTTGCTGCGCGCTTTCTCCGCCGTCGCCGGCAGGCTCGCAATATCGAGATAGGTGCCGTTGATCGCACCACCAATGCTCGCGAGGTCAATGACCTCATCCCCGGCGGCAACCGGCTGACGCGACGCCGGACTACGGCGCCGGCGAAAGTATGAGAAAATGTCCAACACGCCAGTCTCGAAAAGTTCGGTTCGAATCGCGGATGGTCCCGGCTTTGCGGAGGGACTTTATCCGATTTCCCGCGGCGATGCTCTGGCCGCCACCCTTAGTTCGGCCGGTTCGGCCCCATGGACATGAAGTTCGACGGGCTGCCGTTCGCACCCTTGTTTGGCAGAATGAGCGCGCGGACCCGATTCTGAGTGCTCGCACCCGGCTCAAAGTGCGCGTTTCCGGTGGTTGTGTCGACCACGACGCGGTCGCCGTGGACGACGTTCTTGCCCTGGCTGACAACGACATTTCCGGTCAGCGTGATCGTCTTCTTTTTCAAGTCGTAGACGCCAAGATCGCCGCTCGCGTTCTGGTCCTTGGTGAGGACGGTGACGCCGCCGCGCGCTTCTATCCTGCGGATATCCTGCTTTCCTTGAGGCACAGCCGGCCCCTGCTGAAGGTGCGCGCCTTGGGACGTGCCTTGGGGCGTGCCCGCCCCCGGCTGACTGATGGTCGCAACTGGCTGGTCTGCGCCGGAACCATGCTCCGCTCCGTAGAAGATCACGAGCGTTTGGCATTTTATCGTCGTGTCGCCCTGGATCACCTGCACGTCGCCGGAGAAGGTCGCCATTTTGTTCTTGTCGCGCACTTCGAGCGTTGCGGATTCGATCTGGATCGGCAGATCCTGGTTCTGGCCTTGAACGATACCCTGGTTCGGGCCCGCTGCGGCGGCATGCGGATCCTGCGCCGCGGCAGATCCCGGCGCAGCCAATGCCATCATCACAGCCCAGAGCCGAAGCCGGTGCGTCATCGATCGCTTGCCTGCGTGGAGTCCTGGTCGGGGTGCACAGTCATCGCGACGCCGCCGCCGAAGCGGATCACGTCGCCACTGTCGACCACTTCCAGCCGCTTGGCGTTGATCACGCCGTTGTTTAGCTTCACCCAGACCGGCTTCTCCGATACCACGTGGCCTTTGTGCACGTCGACCACCGCCTCGCTCAGGCGTACTTCGTAGCCGGTCGAAGAGACGAGATGAACATTGTCGATGAGCGTCAGCATTTCGGTCTTCATCTCGTAGGTCCCCGAATTGGACGTGATGTTGACCGTGCTCTTGTCCTCCATCTCTATTTTGGCCTGAATCTGTTGTAGCTCCATCAAATCGGGCTTGGTGATTTCCTGCGCGGCGGTCTCCGCGGTGAACGCATAGGGGCGGGAATCGATGGTGAAGCCGGCGAGGCGCGGCTGCTGCATGGTGATCTTGCTGCCTTTGATCACCAGCTTGCCAAGTTCCCCCGGCACCCGAAAGGCCCCGATCATCGGCATGTAATTGGTCGCCACGACCATAAAGAGAGCCGCCGCGATGCCGGCAGGCACGCTGACGCGAAGCCAACGCACGAGCGTGCTGTGCCGCAGCGCGACGCGATAGGTCTGTTCGGCATCGCCGCGAGAAGTCGCCGAAAACCCGGTTCGTCTCGCGGTGCCGACAGGATAGACACTCGTCAGCGGTTTTCCCTTCAGACCGTTGCCCCGATTCGGGTTGCGGACCGTTTTAACGGTTCCGCTTGCGAATTGTCGCCTGCGAATGTGGCCTGGCCCGGGCAGGGCGGCCCTTCGGAAAGCACACATTCGGTGTCCCGATACCGAAGGGACCCTGGCAAATTTATGATTCTAGCGCGGTTTTTTGGATTCGACGCTCCTCTACGAGTTGGCCGCCGGACTGGGGGCACTTAAATCCGCCGCACTAGGAATGGGCGAAAATGTCCTCGGCGGCAAAGCCCGCGAGATCGAGCCGCACCCGGTCCGGCAGGAAACGAAAACAGGCCGCGGCCAATTCCTCCCGACCCTCACGCCTGAGCATGGCGTCGAGCCGATCTTTGAGCGCGTGCAGATAAATCACGTCGGCGGCGGCGTAGGAAATCTGCGCGTCGCTGAGCTCCGCTGCGCCCCAATCCGACAATTGCTGCTGTTTCGACAGGTCATGCCCCAGCACCTCACGCACGAGGTCCTTGAGGCCGTGCTTGTCGGTATAGGTGCGGGCGAGCCGCGAGGCGATCTTGGTGCAGTAGACCGGCGCCGGCATCACGCCAAGGGCGTTGCAGAGCGTGGCGAGATCGAACCGCGCGAAGTGAAAAATCTTGAGCACGTCTGGATCGACGAGGAGCCGCTTCAGATTGGGCGCGAAGTTGGACGTCTCTTGGGCGTGCGATGGGACCTGCACCACGTCCGCGGAACCATCGCCGGGCGAAAGCTGAACGAGGCACAGCCGGTCGCGGGCAAGATTAAGCCCCATGGTTTCGGTATCGATCGCGACCGCGCCCGTGTAGCGCGAAAGGTCCGGCAGATCGCCGCGATGCAGGCGGATGGTCATGGGTGATGCGCTGCGGCAGGGCTCGGTGTGGCGCTGACCAACATAGCAGGTCGTGGGCGCTACCGCCTTGAATATCGCAACCGCAATGGCTCGTCAAAATCGGCGCACTCGTATCGTGCCAGCGCAATTTCGGACGCACCCGTTGCCGGACCTTCCCCCAGATCGGAAAAATCGTCCATGACCGAATGCATGGATCATGGCAGAATTTCAAAGTCCTGGTCGGGGGGGACGGGTCGCCCATGCGGGGGGCTGTGAGCATTGGTGGCGTCAGCGCGTCGGCGGTTTGGGCGGTATTTTGCGCACTGCTCAGGTTAGCCTCTGTTGCCGCCGGGATGGCACCCGGCATCGCAGCCGCGCAGCAAACTTCGAGCCCGACCGCAGATTTGAGCGCGGCGACGCTTCCTGAAATCCGCGTGATCGGGACCACTCCGTTGCCGCCCCCTCGCCCGGCCACCGCGCCGACCGCTCCAGCTGCGGCTCCCGCGGAAACCGTCGCCAAGCCCCCCGAACCTGGCGCGATCGACCGCGACAAGGTCCCGGGGAACATCCAGACGCTTTCCGCCTCCGATTTCGATCACGCGACGACGCCGAGCCTGCTGGACGCCATGGCGCGGGGACTCCCCGGCGTCGCGCTGAGCGACCAGACCGGAAATCAATTCCAGCTCGACCTCAATTACCGCGGCTTCATCGCCTCGCCGGTGATCGGTACGCCGCAGGGGCTGGCGGTCTATCAGAACGGCGTGCGCATCAACGAAGTGTTCGGCGACATCGTCAATTGGGACTTCATCCCCGAGAACGCCATCAGTCGGATGACGCTCGTACCCAGCAATCCCGTCTATGGGCTCAACGCGATCGGCGGCGCGCTCTCGTTCGAAATGAAGAATGGATTTACCTACCAGGGCGTCGAAGGTGAAGTGAACGGCGGCTCGTACGGGCGCGTTGGCACCTCGGTGCAGGCGGGCGGCCAGGTCGGAAACCTTTCCGGCTATATCACGGCCGATGCGATCGACGACGCCGGCTGGCGCCAGGATTCGCCCTCGCAGCTGCGACGCGTCTATGCCGACCTCGGCGCGCGCGGCGATCAGACCGAATTCCATGTCACCTTCACTGGCGCCAGCAATAATTTCGGCGCGGTGGCCGCGACACCGGTGCAGATGCTCGACCAGGACTGGTCGAGCGTCTACACCATTCCGCAAACGACGCAGAATCAGCTCGCCTTCTTGACCGCGAGCGCCAGCTGGAAGCCGAGCGACACGCTGACGTACCAGGCGAACGTCTATTATCGCAATTTCCAGCAAAGCCACGTCGACGGCAACGGCACCGACGCCCAGAACACCGGATGCCCCGACCCGACCGTTCTATGCTTCCCGAATCTCGATGGTACTTTGTCCAATCTCATCACGACGACCGGACAGACGGTTCCGAACACGGGATTGCTCGGGACGAGCGTATTGGGAGAAATCGACCGCACCTGGACGTCGACCAACAGCTTCGGCGGCTCGGTGCAGACGGCTTCTTCAGCCAGAGTTTTCGGCCACGACAACAATTTCGTGGTCGGGATGAGCGTCGACCGCGGGCTGGTGCAATTCTCAACCACGAGCGAGCTGGGAACGATCAATGCCAACCAGTTTCCGTTCGTGCAAGGCGTCGGTCTGTTCATCGACCAGCCTTCCGGGGACGTGGCGCCGGTCGGCTTGGGCGCCGAGACGCTCTATACCGGGCTTTACACCACCGACACGTTCGACGTCACGCCGCGGTTTTCGGTCACCGCCGGCGGCCGCTTCAACTTCGCCCAGATCAACTTGCAGGACGAATTGGGCAATGACCCCCTACTCAACGGCAGTCACGATTACAGCCGCTTCAATCCGACGGTCGGCGCGACCTACAAGCTCACGCCCAACGTCACTCTCTATGGCGGCTATGCGGAAGCAAACCGCGCGCCGACGCCCTTGGAGCTCGGCTGCTCCGACCCGCTGCGGCCTTGCCTGATCGACAACGCGCTGGTCGGCGACCCTGATCTCCAACAGGTCGTGTCGCACACCTTCGAGGCCGGCTTGCGCGGGCGGTTCGACATCGCAAAAGGGCAGCTAAGCTGGAGTGCCGGCGGCTACCACGCGCTCAATACCAACGACATCATCAATGTCGCGAGCCCCATCCCCGGCCATGAATATTTTCAGAACGGCGGCGACACGCTGCGCCAGGGGATCGAGGCCAGCGCGTCGTACAAATGGGACCGCTGGAACGTCTATGCCAATTACACCTACGTCGACGCCACCTTCCTCAACGCGTTGACCTTGTCGTCGCCGTTCAACCCCTATGCCGACGCCAACGGCAACATTTTTGTCGTTCCCGGCGATCATCTGACCGGGATTCCGGATTTCCGCTTCAAGGCCGGCGCCGAGTACCGGATCACCGACCCATGGAAGCTCGGAGCCGACCTCAACGTCATCGGCAGTCAATATCTCGTCGGCGATGAATCAAATCAGAACCCGAAGGCGCCGGCCTATTGGACGGTGAACCTGCATTCGTCCTACCAAATATCGAAGAACGTCGAGCTGTTTGCCCTGGTGAGAAACCTGTTCAATCAGCACTATTACGTCTACGGCACGTTCTTCGACGTCACCTCATTTCCCTATTTGAACCTGACCGACCCGCGTACTTTCGTGCCGGGCATGCCGTTTGCCGCGTATGCGGGAGTGCGGGCGACGTTTTAGAGCATGATCCGGAAAAAGCCTGCCCCGGACCCGATCCGGGGTGGATGCCGGTTTTCCGAAAAGATCATGCTCCACTCAGGAAGCCAGAGCGCCAATCGATTCAATCTGAAGCGATTGCGCTCTAGCCGCGCGAGCGTCCGGCGGATGCGGATTTCTTGGATGACAAGCCGGCAAGCTCCAGGCTCAGAGTCTTCAGATGCTGCCTCGCCTCCGCGTCATAGGCCTGCTCGTCCGCCCGCGCCTCGCGTTGTCCGTTGAAATATAGCCCGCTCCGCCCCTCCATGTCGGCGGACGTCGCCAGATTGAGGATCGCGTCGGCGCCTTCCTCGACGCTGCTCATCGGCGTCGCGCCGGACTGGCGCACCATGGTCGTGTTCATGTAGGTCGCCGGATGCAAGGCATTGACCGTGACGCCCGTGCCCTCAAGCTCATGGGCGAGATCGACGGTAAACATGATTTGGGCGAACTTGCTCTGGCAATAGGCGCGCGAGCCGCTGTAGCCGTGCGTCAGCATTACATCGGTAAAGTCGATCGCCTGCTGTCCGAGCGAGGAAACGTTGACGATACGCGCGGGCGCGCTTTTCCTGATAAGCGGCAACAGCAGATGCGTGAGCAGGAAGCCGGCCAGATAGTTCACCGCGAAGCGCAATTCGTAGCCGTCGACGCTGGTCTGCCGTGTCCCCTGCGAGCCGCCGCTGCCGATGCCGGCATTGTTGATGAGCAGATCGAGCCGCTTTGTCGTCTGCTGCGCCGCGCCGGCAAGGCGCCGTACTTCGGCCAGGGCTGAAAGGTCCGCGCCGAAAAATTCCGCGGACCCGCCGGCGTTTTTGATCTCGGCGACGACGCGCTCGCCGCGCGCGCGATCGCACCCGTGCACCAGAACACGCCAGCCGCCGTCACCGAGCCTTTTCGCCACCACACGGCCAACGCCGTCGGTCGAGCCGGTGACCAGTGCTGTTTTTGCGTTCCGTTTTGCCATCGCCGCACCTCTCTTACGCAAGATGTAAGGTGGAGCGGCGCTATTTCCATATTCTTAGGATGGTGCCCAGGAGAGGACTCGAACCTCCACGCCTCGCGGCGCTAGTACCTGAAACTAGTGCGTCTACCAATTCCGCCACCTGGGCTGTGCGGGGATAGGTACGGAGCGGTCCTCTTGTTGTCAATCGAGCGCGATTTCATTGGTCCATGCCGACGTTTCGCGCGCGGAGTATTGCGGCGAGACAGTACGGGCGGTGCGTCCGGGTGGGTTGCCGGCTCAAGGCCGGCAATGACGATGGAGAGGGTGCACGTCGCGAACTTACCCGATCGCTTTACCAGCCCTCTATACATTACGGAATTGATCCTGTATTTCCACCGGCGATGACTTTAAAGAGCGGTTTTGACACTCTCGTCACCGTGTTCGGCGGCTCGGGATTCCTCGGCCGCCACGTGGTGCGCGCGCTCGCCAACCGCAACTATCGCATCCGCGTCGCGGTGCGCCGCCCGGAGCTGGCCGGCCATTTGCAGCCGCTCGGCCAGGTCGGCCAAATCCATGCGGTGCAGGCGAATTTGCGCTTTCCGCAATCGGTGGCGGCGGCGCTGCGCGACACCGACATCGTCGTCAACCTGGTCGGCATTCTGTTCGAAAAAAGCCGCCAGCGCTTCGACGCCGTTCAGGCACAGGGGGCGGGAGCGGTGGCGCACGCCGCCAAGGCCGTCGGCGCGCGCCTGGTCCACGTCTCGGCCATCGGCGCCGACGAGAACTCGCCCTCGCACTATGCGCGTTCCAAGGCGGCGGGCGAACGGCTGGTGCTGGCGGCGCAGAGCGAAGCGATCATCATGCGCCCGTCGATCGTCTTCGGTCCCGAGGACGACTTCTTCAACCGCTTCGCCGCCCTCGCCTGCACCTCGCCGGCGCTGCCACTCCCTGGCGGTGGCCATACGCGCTTTCAGCCGGTGTTTGCCGGCGACGTCGCGGAGGCAATCGCCAAGGCCGTCGACGGCGAAGCCAAGCCCGGCACGATCTACGAGCTCGGCGGACCGGACGTGCGCACGTTCAAGCAATTGATGGAATTCATCCTCGCCACCATCGAACGCCGGCGGTTGCTGGTGCCGGTGCCGTTCGCGCTGATGAAGCTGCACGCGTCGTTTGTGCAATTCCTGCCGACGCCGCCGATCACGCTCGACCAGGTCGAGCTCCTCAAGCGCGACAACGTCGTCTCCGCCGCCGCCCGTGAACAAGGCCGCACGCTCGAAGCGCTCGGCATCGTGCCCGAGTCGATCGCCGCCATCGCGCCTTCTTACCTCTGGCGCTTCCGCAAGACCGGCCAGTTCAGCGGCCGCACGGCGTAGCCGCCGCAGTCGGATCACCCCTCATACTTGAACGAGAGCGCGACGCGGGTGCGGAAGGCCGTGACCTTTCCGTCCTCCACCCTCATGTCCATCTTGGTGACTTCGGCCACGCGTAGATCACGTAGTGAACCGGCGGCCCTTTCCACCGCCATGCGCCCAGCGTCCTCCCATGATTTTTCGCTGACGCCGACAACATCGATAACCCGGTAGACGCTATCCGATTGCTTCTTTGCCATTGCATCAATCCTTTCGAGCCAAACTGAACTCAGACGATTAATTTCGCCGCGCGTTCACCTTAGCTTAGATCAAGGTACCGCTGGACACCATCGGCCGAAAGATGAAAGCTCAAAAAAGCGGCGCCATCGGGCGCGCGGCACAAAAGGGCGAACTGATGCCGGGCAAGCGTGTGCAGTTCGATGAAGCGACCTGGCGGCAGCTCGACCTTCTCGGGCGCGACCAGATGAAGGACTTTCAAGAGCTGGCCGACGAGGCATTCCGCGACCTCTTGAAGAAGCACGGTCGTCCCGTTGACCTGAAAGATGCGCTACGGCGCAGCGCGGGCGTATCCGCGTCGGTTCATCAGTTGAAGCCGGGCAAGGGTAACAAGCCGCGGCGGAAATAGGCGATCATCGACAGCGCGATCGCCCGCCCAAGGACGAAAAAATCAAGCAATGATCCGCATTTGATTTACCTTCCCAGCGCCAGCGCGATGAGGCCGAGCGCGCCGACCGCGACCCGCCACCACACGAACAGCGCAAAACCGTGGCGCGACACGTAGCCGAGAAAGGTCTTGACCACGAACCAGGCGCAGATGAAGGAGACGATGAAGCCGACGGCGACCAGCATGAGGTTGCTGTGGCTCAACTGGCCGTGGTCCTTGTAGAGATCGTAGGCGAAGGCGCCGGCCATGGTCGGCATGGCGAGCCAAAAGGAGAATTCCGCCGCGGCGCGGCGATCGGCGCCGAGCAGCATCGCCGCGACGATGGTCGCCCCCGAACGCGACACGCCGGGAACCATGGAGAGGCACTGGGCAACCCCGATGATGAAGTACATGGGCAGCGTGAACGTCGTCGCTTCATGGTAGCGTGGCTTGAGATCGAGCCGATCGACCCACAGCAGCACCGCGCCGCCCGCGATCAGCGCCAAGCACACGATCCAGGGATTGAAGAGCACCTCCTTGATGAATTTGTAGGCCGTGGCCCCGATCACCGCCGCCGGCAGGAAGGCCAAGAGGACGCCGATGATGAAACGCCGGGCTTGAGGATCGTTGAACATGCCGGTGAAAAGCTGCCACAGCCGCACGGAATAGATCGACAGCAAAGCCAATATCGCGCCGAACTGAATCAAGACCGCGAAGCTCTTGCCGAAATCCTCGTCGCTGAAACCGAAAAAATGCTGCAACAGCAGGAGATGCCCGGTCGAGGAGACCGGAACGAACTCGGTCAATCCCTCGACCACGCCAAGGATAATCGCCTTGATGACATCGAACGTCATGGAAGAGCTCCGCGGCGGAGGAAGGCGCGGCACGCGCCCGGTCCGGGATGGACTTGGCAGGATCGTTTGTCAGACTTGTGACGCAGGACCGGGATACTGGCAACGGCAAAGGGCGCGCCCTGCACCGGCGCACCCCGCACAATTTGCTTGCGGGATCGCTTCGCCTATAAGAGAACGATTCGGATTAGCGCCGCTCGTCCCGAGGTTGATTCGCGCGATCCTTCCAGCCACGTTCTCCTACGCGCCCGCGATGGCATGCTGACGCTGTTTCATCATCCCCTCTGTCCGCATTCCCGTTCCGTGCGGCTCATCCTCGAGGAGCTCGGCTTGGCGCCGCGGCTCGTCGAGGAGCGGGTCTGGGAGCGGCGCCAGGAATTTCTCACGCTCAATCCCGCGGGAACGACGCCGGTCCTGGTCGAAGAAGGCGTGCCGCCGGTTCCGGGGGCGGCCATCATCGCCGAATATCTCGACGAGACGCATGGGGCGGCGGTCGCCCAGCTCCGGCTCATGCCGCGCGAAGCGGGAGAACGCATCGAGGTCCGCCGCCTGATGAGCTGGTTCAACGACAAATTTTTCGCGGAGGCGAGCGGCGCATTGGTGATGGAGCGAGTCTACAAGCGCTTTATCCCGGCCGGGAGCGGGGGCGGCCCGCCCGATACGGATACCATGCGGGCGGCACGGCGCAATATTAGATACCATCTGACGTATATCGGCTGGCTCATCCGCAAGCGCGACTGGCTTGCCGGCGACAGCCTGACCTATGCCGATCTGACCGCGGCGGCGCACTTGTCCGTCGTCGATTATCTGGGCGATGTGCCATGGGACGAAGACGAGAGCGCCAAGGCCTGGTACGCGAGGATCAAATCGCGACCCTCGTTCCGTACGCTGCTCGGCGAGACGCTGCCCGGCCTGCCGCCGTCGCCGAGTTACGCCAATCTCGACTTCTGACGCCAGCCGCGGCAGCCGCGCTGAAGACGGCGCTCGCCGAGGCCGCCCGCGCCCAGGGCTTCGACGCGGTCGGTATCGCGCGGCCGGATTCGATCCCGCGCGCGGCCGAGCATTTGCGGCATTTCCTGGCCGCCGGCGCCCACGGCGACATGGATTGGATGGCGCAAAACGCCGATCGGCGCGGCGATCCCCGCGCGCTGTGGGCGGAGGTGCGCTCGATCGTCATGCTCGGCGTCAATTACGCTCCCAACGACGATCCGCTGGCGATCCTGAAGGAGCGCAGGCATGGCGCCATCTCGGTCTATGCCCAAGGCGAGGATTATCACGAGGTGATCAAGCCGCGGCTGAAAAACCTCGGACGCTGGCTCATCGAAAAAGCCGGCGGCGATGTGAAAATCTTCGTCGATACCGCGCCGGTGATGGAGAAGCCGCTTGCCGAAGCGGCCGGCCTCGGCTGGCAGGGCAAGCATACGAATTTGGTCTCGCGCGAATTGGGCTCGTGGCTGTTCCTTGGCGCCATCTTCACCACGCTCGATCTGCCGCCCGACGCCCCGGCGCGCGACCATTGCGGCAGCTGCCGCGCCTGCCTCGACATCTGCCCGACGGCGGCGTTCCCGGCGCCGTATCGCCTCGATGCGCGGCGCTGCATCTCCTATCTCACCATCGAGCACAAGGGGCCGATCCCGCGGGCGCTGCGCCCGCTCATCGGCAATCGCATCTACGGCTGCGACGATTGCCTGGCGGTTTGCCCGTGGAACAAATTCGCGCAGGCCGGGCACGAAACGAAGCTGGCGGCTCGTGCCGCGCTGCGCGCGCCGCACCTTGCCGAGCTTGCCCGGCTCGACGATTCCGGCTTCCGCGCGCTGTTCACGAAAAGTGCGGTCAAGCGCATCGGCCGCGCGCGCTTCCTGCGCAATGTGCTGATCGCGATCGGCAATTCCGCGGACGCGGCGCTCGCCGGTGAAGCCCAGCGACTACTGGACGATTCCTCGCCGCTCGTTCGCGGCGCGGCCGTATGGGCGCTCGGCCGGCTCGACCCTGCGTGGCTCGAACGCCGCGCGGGCGAGCTCCGCGCCGCCGAAACCGATCCCGAGGTTGCCGCCGAGTGGGACGCCGCTTACTAAGGATGAGGCTCCGATGTCCACGCTCATCTGTTTCGGGCTCGGCTATTCGGCGGAACATTTCGTCGGCATGTTCGGCGACGGTTTTGAACGCATTATTGGCACCGTGCGCGGCGCCGAACGCGCCGCCGTCCTCAATGCGCGCTTCGGCGGCCGGCTGAAGGCCTGGGCCTTCGACGGCACTTTGGCCACCCCGGAAGTAAAAAGCGCGATCGGCGAAGCCGATGTAGCGCTGGTTTCGATCCCCCAGACCGCAAAGGGCGATCCTGTGCTTGCAGCTTTCGGCGAAGCGTTGGCGCACGCAAGGCGCCTTCGGTCGATCGTCTATTTGTCAACTGTCGGAGTCTATGGCGACCACGGCGGCGCGTGGGTAGACGAGGAATCGACACCGCAGCCAGATTCGGATCGCGGGCGCGAACGGCTGGCCGTGGAACACGCGTGGCAAAAGTTCGGCCAGCGATCGCGCGCCGCCGTCGCCATCCTGCGGCTCGCGGGCATCTACGGGCCTGGACGCAATGCGTTCGTGCAGATCGCGCGCGGCGATGCCCGGCGTATCGTCAAGCCCGGCCAGGTCTTCAACCGCATCCACGTCGGCGACATCGCGCAGGCGATCGATGCGGCGTTCGCGCGCGCCGCCGCCGGCATCTTCAACGTCGCCGACGACGAGCCGAGCCCGGCCGGCGATCCAATCGTGTTCGCGGCGCAACTCCTGGGGCTCGAGCCGCCGCCGGAAATCGCGTTCGCGGAAGCCGCGCCGTCGATGTCGCCGATGGGCTTAAGCTTTTGGCAAGAATGCCGGCGCGTGCGCAACGGCAAGCTCAAACGCGAACTCGGCGTGTCCCTGCTCTATCCCACTTACCGCGAAGGTTTGCGGGCGCTGTTTGAAGCGCGGTAGTGCCCTATGGGCCGTTCCCATAGCAGGCATGTCGTGAAAATTGCGTCGGCCACTTCCAGAAGGAAGGTTTGAGTCGGTACAATCCGTCACTTGGCACGGGAGGTGGCATGGTTCAGCTCGTAGACAGCGACATCAAGACCCGCGAGGTGCTCGATTGGAAGGGCGTGCATGTTCTGCACTTCATCGGCTCGTCGTGCTCGCAGAAGCTGCGGGTCTTCCTGAACCTCAAGGGCATTCCCTGGCAGTCGCACCACATCGATCTGCCCGGCAACGAGAACTTCCAGCCGTGGTTTCTCGGCATCAATCCGCGTGGACTGGTGCCGGTGCTGGTGCACGATGGCGCGGTGCACATCGAAAGCAACGATATCATCACGTATCTCGAAAGGACATTTCCGACGCCGAGACTTATTCCGGTCGGACATGAGAACGAAGTTGCGGCGCTCCTCAAGCACGAGGACGATCTGCATCTCGATTTGCGCACGCTGAGCTTCCGCTTCGTGTTTGCGCCGCCCGGGCCGCCGAAGCCGGCTGCAGCCCTGAAAAGTTACGCCGCCAATGGCTCCGGCACCGTGCAGGGGGCAATCGACCGCGATAAACAGCTGCAGATCGAATTCTGGGAGCGCGCTGCTAAGGAAGGCTTCACCGACGAGCGGGCGCGGGCGTCGGCACGGAAATTCCGCGCCGAGTTCGCCGCGATGGACACGCGCCTGGCGCAGCAGCCTTATCTGATGGGCGAGGCATTGACCGTGCTCGACATCGCCTGGCTGATTTATGCCCATCGGCTGTCGCTTGCCGGCTATCCGTTCGAGCGGCTTCATCCGCACGTCTTTGCCTGGAAGGAACGGCTTTCATCGCGGTCCGAATTCGCCAAGGAGATCGAGCTGCCGCGTCATTCCAAGGAGGAGCTCGAAGGCGTACGCCGCGCGCAGGAGAAGGCCGGCAACACGCTGGAAGCCGTCGCCGGATTTTAGCCCGTGCGGTTTTCCTCTTGTCCCAGATCAGCGCCGCCACATCCGTGCCGCCGCGTGCGCAACGACAAGCTCAAGCGCGAACCGGGTGTCAATCTCCTCTATCCCGCCTATCGCGGGGGTTTACGCGCGCTGTTGGAGGCGGGGTAGGAGGCTTCGTGGGAGGGTCGGATCATCACGTCACGTAACGTTACGTTTGTGACATAGCACTATTGACATCTGGCAGAAGGAGGCGGACACTTCGGGCAATTCGCCGGAGGCGCGCGCATGCCGTCGCTGATCCTTGATGAAATCCGAATCTTCCTGAAGGCGAATAAGACCGGCCTGTCGGCCGGTACGCGGCGGCTGCTGGAGGCCTTTCTCCACCTCGCTGGTCCCGCGGCAACGACGCGCGTGCAGGCCGGGCCGTTGCGCGAAGAACTGGGGCGCCGCCAGGGCAAGACACCGGACGCGGCCGGTCTCCGCCAGCGAATCAAGCGTCTCAACGATGCACTGTCGAACGCCAAAGCCACCTTCGAGTTAAAGAGCAGCGGCGGCGACGTCGTCGTGCAGCCGACCGGCGCGCTGGACGAGAAGCGTCACCAGGAGCGCGTCCAGGATGCGCTGACCGGAATGTCGAATGAACTTGCGCGCCTCGATACCGGCGGAATGGTCGAGCCGCGCGCGGCGCCGGAGAGCGAGGTTCTCTCGGTCTTCTTTTCATACGCTTGGATCAACGCAGAAGAGCAACAGATTCAGAACGAGTTTTTTGAGCGATTGAAGGAGAGGCTCAGCTACCCGCCGGCCGAATTCGAGGGGCTGCCCAAGATTGTAATGTGGCAGGACGTTCGCAACTTGAAAGCAAGCGAGCAGGGCGACGCTCAGATGGATGCCGGATGCGCGCGGTCCTTCCTTGGCCTGCTGATGCTGTCGCACAAATATCCCTACAGCGCCGCATGCAAGCGTGAGGCGAACTTTTTTTTGACCAAAGACGGCGAGAATCAAGAGGGCAAGTGCTGCGTCGTCGTCGGCGTGAACGTCCGGCTCAATCAGGTGCCGAAGCGGTTCACCGCCGGAACACGCGTCGTGCAATTCGGCCCGGTTGGCAAACACTTGGTATCCCTATGGTCATCGGGCCATGCCGGCGACCACAGCGACTTCGTTGATCAAGTCGCCAATCAGATTTTTGTTGCGGCGCGGAATTTCGTCGCTACTCGCCGCAGCAAGAAAGACGCCGAACAATTCTTCAAGACGCTCAAGCTTGGCACCGACCCGCACGACATGGTGGAATCTCTCGCGCGCCCCGGCCGCGTTTCGCCAGAAGTCGGGTCGTCGACGTCCGGAAGAGAGCCGAAGGACGGTGTGCCGATCGTTTCTCATCTCGTCGATTGGGCATCGGGAAGCGGCCGAAATACACCACGGCTCATCGCCTTGCTCGGCGAATTCGGCATGGGGAAGACGGTCGCCTGCCAGCTTTTCACGCAGAAGCTGCTTGAGCTGCGGATCGATAATCCGGACCTTCCATTACCGATCTATTTCGATTTAAGGGATGTTGATCGCTTTCCGGACGACAGGCGTGCCGATCTTGAGACGCTCGTGGAGCAGATGCTGCGCAAGGCCGGCGATGAGGCGCCGAGCGCGAAGGAGGTCATCGGGTTCATCCGCGAGCGTGGAGCAATTGTTGTCTTCGATGGCTTGGACGAGATCACCAACAAGCTTTCGCATGACACAGCCATCAGGCTCTATCGGGAGCTTCTCGCTATCGTCCCCAGTAAATTTTGGGTCGCGGACAACGAGCGTCGCCGCAAAGCTCGTCATGGCAAAGCCAAGCACGACAAGATGACCGGTCCGCGCTTGATCGTATCATGCCGCACTCATTATTTCCGCGATGTCGCAGCACAGCGCGCCTTTCTCACGGGAATGGAACGTTCGCGCCTGGAAGCTGATGCCGACGTTGCCGCGTATTTCATGTTGCCGTTCAACGAAAAGCAGATCGAAGCCTATCTCAAGCTTCATCTTGGCGACGAGCAGGCAAAACGTGCGCTCGCGCTGATCGGCGAGACCTACAATTTGCGCGAACTCGCCGAGCGCCCCATCCTGTTGCGGTTTATCCGGGAGACCTTCGAGCGGATCGAGCAGGAAAAACTCGCTGGAAGGGCCATCAATCTCACGCGCCTTTATGACATTTTCGTCGATCAGGTGTTCGAGCGGGACAATCCCAAGCACATCATCCCGCCCAGGGAAAAGCGGTTGCTGCTTCAATCGCTGGCGCTGCATCTGCATAAGCGCCGGCAATCCGAGATTGGCAACGACAAGCTCGATGAGTGGTTCCAGAGACACATTGCGACCATGCCGCGGCTGGCGGCTGCCTTGCAGGGCGTGGATGTCTTGAAGCTTTCGGAAATCTTTGCTCAGGATCTGCGCAATGCGAGCCTGCTTGTGCGTCCGGGTGACAAATCGTTTCGTTTTGCGCACACCTCGATCCGCGAATATTTCCTGGCGTCTGCCCTTTATGCTGCGGCGCGGGAGGGTGGCGCAGAGGCTGCTTGGGAGGTTTCGCTTCCGTCGCCGGAGACGCTCACTTTTCTTCTCCAGCGTCACGCCATCGAGGAGAAGCCCGAACGGCGGGAATTTGAAACGTATTTCATAAGGCTCATGGAGCCTGGCCGGGCATTGACGGTGCGTCAGCTTGCCTTTGCACTGTGGCTCGCCGCAAATCGGGCCGGAGAATCGCTGCCGCGTCCCGATCGGATTGATC
The DNA here is from genome assembly GCA_049522435.1 of Xanthobacteraceae bacterium. Lineage (GTDB taxonomy): Bacteria > Pseudomonadota > Alphaproteobacteria > Rhizobiales > Xanthobacteraceae > BOG-931. The sequence goes on along the minus strand of JBEKNW010000015.1, from coordinate 723 downwards.
TGTCGGGATTTGAGCTTCGCCGCGAGGTGCTCGCCGGCGCACCGGGCCGGTTGCTGCCGCTCCAGCACAGTGTCTGGCGCGGCGCCCAGCTCCACCAAGCCGAATTTCGCCATGTCGATTTGACGGACGCGGATTTTGCTGGCGTGGAGGCGCCGATGAGCCGGTGGATCGATTGTCAACTGAATGGTGCTGCGTTCGGAGCGTCGAATCTGAGCGGGTCGATCTGGCGCGACTGCGACATTCCCGACGGCGCACTGGATCGAGCCGAATTGCTCGGAACGCGCGCAATCAACTGCTGTCGCTCGGGGATAGCTTGGCGTCCACAGCCCGATATTGTTACGGGTGCACTGAGCTGGCGACTCCTTACAAACTCCGTCTCCAGCAACGCTATCGCGGTGGCCCATGTCGGCGGCAAGGACGCCGTCGTCTCGGGCGGCGATGACGGCACCATCCGCGTGTTCGATCTCGGCAGCCGCCAGCCGCTCGCCGTGCTCGAAGGGCATCGGGGTGAGGTCAATAGCGTCGCGGTGGCCCATGTCGGCGGCAAGGATGTCGTCGTCTCGGGCGGCGATGACGGCACCATCCGCGTGTTCGATCTCGGCAGCGGCAAGCCGCTCGCCGTGCTCGAAGGGCATCAGAATTGGGTCACGAGCGTCGCGGTGGCCCATGTCGGCGGCAAGGACGCCGTCGTCTCGGGCGGCGCTGACAACACCATCCGCGTGT
>JBEKNW010000014.1:0-38896 GCA_049522435.1 Xanthobacteraceae bacterium | reverse complement strand
TTGTGGACATTGATACCGTCCGGAAGCGAATCGTTATTCCGGGTCTCGGGGGTCGGGGGGTCGGGGGGTCCGAGAGTTCCTTGAAAGACTGCTGTTCGGCTTCGGGAATGGTCTCGGGTAAGCGATAACGGGGTCCGCATGGTGCGCATCAGCGCCATCTTCATCGCCGTCTGCATGGTGCTCATCGCCGCCTCGCTCGGCTTTGTGCTCTATCTTCGCTTTGGCTTCTCCGGCGCCGATTCAGGCCTGGTAGCGCTCGGCGTGCTGACCGCGCTCGCGATCTACAATGCCGTCGCCGCTCGTAAGCACGACCGCGCAGAAGTGAGCGATCAGGTCTCCAACCTCGCCCGCGGCTCGGGCGATCTCGCCCGCCAGCTCGCGGAATTCGGCCGCCGGCTGGGAGCCATGGAGAGCAAGGTCGAAACCGTCCTCGACAAGGCGCTATCGATGGCGCAGCCGCTCGCCACTGAGATCGAAGAGCTGTCGCGGCTGGTCAAGCAACTCGCCGATTCGGTAGCCCTGCACGACGCCGCGCTCGGCCGCGAGCGCGGCAACGAACGCGGGGCGCCGCTTGCCGGCGTGGCTCCGCCCGGCTCGGCCAGGGCGGCCGATCAGGCTTCTGCAGCCGCGCCGAGCACGCGCAAGGTCGCCGCCTTCAGCGGGCTCGACAGGGACGCCATCATCGCCGTGATCGGCAGCGCCATCGAGGCCCACAGAATCGATCTCTACCTGCAGCCCATCGTGACCTTGCCGCAGCGCAAGGTGCGCTATTACGAGGCGATGTCACGGCTCAAGGCCGGGAACGGCGAGATCGTCGCCGCCGGGGATTTTTTGTCCTATGCCGAAGCGGGCTCGCTGGTTGCGAAGCTCGACAGCCTTTCGGTGCTGCGATGCGTGCAGGTCGTGCGGCGTCTGTTGCTCAAGAACCGTGACATCGGCTTGTTCTGCAATCTTTCCGGCGCGACGCTGACCGATGCGGGGTTCCCGCAATTGCTCGAATTCATCGAAGCCAACCGCGCGATCGCACCTTCGCTGGTCTTCGAGTTCACCCAGAGCGCGGTCCGCGCCATGGGACCGATCGAGCACGAGGCGCTTGCGGCGCTCGCCGAGCGGGGGTTTCGCTTCTCCATGGATAACCTCTCCGATCTTCGCGTCGAGCCGCGCGAATTGACCGAGCGCGGCTTCCGCTTCATCAAGGCGCCGGCGGCGCTATTGCTCAACCGGGTCGGCAGCACCACGACAAACATCCATCCCGCCGATTTTTCCGACCTGCTCGGCCGCTTCGGCATCGATCTCATCGCCGAACGGATCGAAAGCGAATCAACCGTGGTCGATCTTCTGGATTACGATGTCCGCTTCGGGCAGGGCTTCCTCTTTTCACCGCCACGACCGGTGCGCGCGGAAGCGCTGCAGGGCGTCGCCGGTGATGCCGCGAAGACCGGCGCTGCCAAGATGGAGACTGCCAAGAGCGATCCCGCGGAGAACGTTGCCGTAAAGAGCGAGACCGCGAACAGCGATTCCGCCGAGCAGGATCGGCGCAATGCCGCGCTCTCTCCAGCCCAGCCGCCCGCGGCGAGCGATGCTGGTTCCGGTGCGCGCAGCGGCCTCGCCCAGCTCGCCCGCACCGGCAGCGGTCGCAGTTAGAGCTGCGCATGATCTTTTCGGAAAACCGGTTTCCACCCCGGATCAAGTCCGGGGCAGGCTTTTCCCGGATCATGCGCTTGATGCGGCGCGCGCCTCTTGCCTGACCTCATCGAACGATTTGCACCGCTCGCGCGCGACTATGACGTGCTTCTTTGCGACGTCTGGGGGGTGGTACATAACGGGATCGCCGCTTTTGCGGCGGCCTGCGACGCGCTCATGCGCTTTCGTGCCGGCGGCGGCACTGTGATCCTCATCACCAATGCACCGCGGCCGGGCGCCGCGGTGCAGAGGATTCTCGACCGGCTCGGCGTGTCGCGCGAAGCTTACGACGCGATCACGAGCTCCGGCGACGTCACCCGCAGCATCGTCGAGAGCAGGCTGAGCGAACGCGTGTTCCATCTCGGACCGCCGCGGGACCTTTCCATCTTCACCGGCCTCGATGTTACCTTCGCGCCGTCCGAGACCGCCGACTACGCGGTGTGCTCCGGCCTGTTCGACGATGCCACGGAGACGCCGGAGACCTATCGCGAGCTGCTCGCGGCGATGCGCGCACGCTCGCTGTTCATGGTCTGCGCCAATCCCGACATCGTCGTCGAGCGCGGTGACGCGCTCGTCTACTGCGCCGGCGCGCTGGCCGATGCCTATCTGGAGCTTGGCGGCGAGGTGCTTTATTGCGGCAAGCCGCACGCGCCGATTTATGCGGCGGCGCTCGGCAAGGCCGCCGCGTTTCGCGGCGGCGAGGTGCCGCCGCTTGAGCGGGTGCTCGCGGTCGGCGATTCGGTCAGAACCGATCTCAAGGGCGCGGCTTCTTTCGGCGTGGATTGCCTGTTCGTCATCTCCGGCATCCACGCCGAGGAATTCGGCGGGCGCGAGGCACCGGATCTGTCCGGTCTAAACGCGATGTTCACCGCCGCCGGCGTGGCACCCAAAGCGGTCGCTCGCAAGCTCGTGTGGTGAGAAGTGCTCTTCAGCGGGGAGTCATCGCTCGATTCAGTCTTCCGCTCGTCCCCGCGCAAGCGGGGACCCAGTTCTTTGCGCGTCGCGCGGGACACTGGATTCCCGCTTTCGCGGGAATGAGCGGAGAATGTCCGAAGTGATCAGCCGCAAACAGTATAAGCCGCTACGCCGAAACGGTCTCTTCGCTCTCGGCAAACACCGCCTCGATCTTGGCTTTCAGCGTCTGCGCGTTGAACGGCTTGACGATATAATTGTTTACGCCCGCCTTCCTCGCCGCGATCACGTTCTTAGTCTTCGATTCGGCCGTCACCATGATGAAGGGCGTCTCACCCAGGTCCGGATCGGCGCGCACCTGGCGGAGCAGGTCGAAGCCGGTCATCGGCTCCATATTCCAATCCGAAATCACCAAGCCGTAGCGCTTGCCGTGCATCCTGGCGAGCGCCGCGGCGCCGTCGCGGGCATCGTCGACATCGGCGAAGCCGAGTTGCCGCAACAGATTACGGATGATGCGAACCATGGTGCTGTAGTCGTCGACCACGAGCACGGGCATTGTGGGATCGAGAGCCATGGCTCTCTGCTCTCCTTGGCGCGGGTAATTGCGCGGAGTCGAGCTTGGTCGGCTCGTTCCGAGGGGGAACTGCCCTAAGGCTCTCTCCCCGATATGCGGTGATGTATCATTAGGGGTTTGAACATCGGGTTAATCGCGGCAATCGGCTGTGACTGCGGCGCATCCTCTCTGATGCTTGACGGATGCTTGACTTGGGTGCTTGACTTGGCCCTGCCGCGACGGCACCTACGGCCCGCACGTTTTTAAACCATTAAAGCCCGATGGCGCCGAAACGCTTCCTCGTCGTGCGCGATACTGCGCCCGATGGCGCGCTCCGCGGCGCCGTCCTCGCTGTGGGCAATTTCGACGGGGTGCACCGCGGCCATAGGGCCGTGATCGCGGCGGCGCGCGATCACGCCAAGAGGCTCGGAAAGGCCGCGGCGGTGCTCACATTCGAGCCGCATCCGCGCGCTTTCTTCAATCCCGGCGAACCGCTGTTCCGGCTGACCGACGAGGCCACCAAATTGCGGCTTCTCGCTTCGACCGGGCTCGACGGGGTGATTGTGCTGACCTTCGATGCCGCTCTGGCGAGCGTGACCGCGGAGGACTTCGTCGCCCGCATCCTGGTCGGGCGGTTCGCCATAAGCGGAGCCGTCATCGGCTTCAACTTCCACTTCGGCATGAACCGTGCGGGCTCGCCGGATTTTCTCGCGGCCGAAGGCAGCAAGTACGGCTTCGCCGTCGACGTGGTTCCCCCCTTCGAGCTCGATGGGCGTCCGGTCTCCTCCGGCCCGATCCGGGATGCGCTCGCCGCCGGGCGCCTCGACGAAGCGGCGGCGTTTCTCGGCTTTCCATGGTTCGTGTCCGGTGCGGTCATCCACGGTGACAAGCGCGGGCGCCAGCTCGGCTTCCCGACTGCGAACCTGCGTCTCGACGCCGCGTGCGGGCTGCGCCACGGCGTCTATGCGGTGCGCGCCGCTTTCGGCGGGCGTCGGTACGATGGCGTGGCGAACTTCGGCCGGCGGCCGATGTTCGATACCGGCGCCGTGCTGCTTGAAGTCTTTCTGTTCGATTTTGCCGGCGACCTTTATGGCCAGAGCATCGACGTCGCCTTCATCGGCTGGATCCGCGAGGAAGAAGTCTTCGGTTCAGTCGACGAACTTGTGCGCAGGATGAAGGAGGACAGCCGCGTCGCGCGCGCCGCGCTGCTGCGGGCCGGGGATGCTTTTCCGCCAATTTAGCGGTGGAACTAATCCCCGCCCTCGGGCTGGCGCGCACGGTAATCGTGCACCCATTGCGCCGCCATGAGACCAAGCACGGCGATCGGCACGATGCGTTCCCAGCCGAGCGCGCGGCCGGCCTGCATGGCGATGCTGAGAAACTTCGGATCGAGCCACCACGACGGCGCCTGCGCCCGCGCAGCAAGTTCATTGATCGCGCGTTGCTTGGCGCGGCGGCGCGCCACGGCGCAAACGATGGCGCCGATCGCCGCGATCAGCACAAAGATGCCCGCCATCGCCAAGCCGGCGACCATATCGCCCCATTGCACCGCCAGCCAGTCGTAGGCAGCGATACAGAGGAAGACGAATGCCGTCAGCGATGCGACCATGATGACCGCGGCCGAAACGAAGAGGGCGGGGCTCACGCCGCTCCTCGCTTGGATCGCCAGCATGATGTCGCGCATCCAGCTCTTGAGCATGGGACCCTCGCGATGCGCTCGGCGCCGCGTTAGCGGTACAAAGTCCTCATCGGCGCCAGGTCGCTCCGAAGAGGAATGCCAGACCGGCAACAAGCGCGAGCGTGGTGTAGGGCCGCGTCTTGATCGAGTCGTCGATCGCGTCGACAAATTTGTCGGATACTTCGCGCACGGCGCCGGCCGCCTCGCGGCCTTTGTTCTCGGCATCGGAAACGGCGCCATCCATGCGGGCCTTTGCCCGACGCCATGCCGCGTTACCCGTGTTGGTGACGATGTTTGCGACCTGCTCCGCGAGGTGTGCGAACTCCTCGCGCAACGCCTTCAGGTCGCGCTCGATGTCGCCAGAGGATTCGAATGCCGCCTTGCTGGTTCCGCCTTCGCGCGCGTCTTTGCCCGTCGCCCCAGTGTTTTGTGAAGCCGTTGACGCGGTGTTCATGCCTATTCTCCGTGCATTGGATAAGCCCAACCCGACAATCATATAGGCAGCGAAAAGTTCCATTCAATCAGGGAGTTTAACGTCATCGGTGGGGAACAAATGGTTGAATACCGAGCCGACGCCCCGTTCAGCGTGTTGCTTGGTCCACACCGAAGAGTCTCCGATCGAAGGGTGCTTGGATGATTTCGGCGATGCTTGCCTTCGCGGTGTCTCTATGTGCCGGGTTCAGAAGCCAGTTCAATGCGAACGGCACGATCGCCGACGGCACGCGCAGCAGCGCGGTTCGATTCTCCCGCAGCCACAGATCACCCAAGTTCCGTGTCAGGCCCGGATGATCGCGCCATCCGGCCGCAAGCTCTTTCTCCAGGATAGATTGAATGGGGACGTTGTCGGGAAAGTCGACGGCCAGAAGTTGATAGGAATCGGGAAGGTCCACTGGATCGACCTCCAGATGGACAAGGACTTCCACAAGCGCTGAGGCCGGGTGATCCGTCAGGTAGACGATTCTGCTGCCACGCGTGTGCCAGCGCCCGGCTGCGAGCAATCCACCCTCGCCGGACAAATCGGCGTGCGTGGAAATGCGCCAGAGCCGCATTTTTTGGCCGATCAGGCGAAAATGCCGTGCTCGATACGGCGCAACATTTCCTCGACGACGCGGGCGCCGGTTTCGCTCGCGAGATACGCAAGCGGCGTTTCGCCTGCAAGGCCGCGCTTGGGCTTGCGCATCCAGCGGTGCGCCTTGGCGGGATCGCCGAACACCTGCTCGGCCAGCGTGGCAATGCGTTTGAGCCGCAGCGCCTTGTCGGTCTCCTCGACCGTGAGCAACTCATTGTCAGAGCGCCGACGGGCGAGGGTGCGCTTGGGCACAACGAGGTCCGATAGCTCTTTGTCAGAGTATCCATGGCGGGCAAGCTCATGGATGATGTCCGTCCGAGCACGAGCAGCCGGGGCGAGCGGCAATTCGTCGGTCGACTTGATCACCGCAATTTTCGCGAGCGGCTTATGCTCCATTGAAATGCCATTTGCCACAGTATCCCCACAATATGGCATTTACGTTCGGTGTCGTCCAGTCAGCTGAGGGGCGACGAAACTCTTTGCGCTGCGGGAAGCCCTTGTTAGAAGGCGCGTCATGAGCGACCCGCCGACGAAAGCGCGCGATTACAGCGAAACGCTGTTCCTGCCCAAGACCGATTTCCCGATGCGCGCCGGTCTGCCGCAGAAGGAGCCGGAGCTGCTGGCGCGCTGGCAGAGCCTCGACCTTTACGGCCGCCTGCGCGCGGCCGCGAAAGGCCGGCCGCGATTCATCGTCCACGACGGCCCACCCTATGCCAACGGCAACATCCATATCGGCCACGCGCTCAACAAGATCCTCAAGGACGTGGTGACGCGCAGCCAAGGGATGCTCGGCTTCGATTCGAATTACGTGCCGGGCTGGGACTGCCACGGCCTGCCGATCGAATGGAAGATCGAGGAGGAGTACCGCGCCAAGGGCCGCGACAAGGACAAGGTGCCGGTGATCGAGTTTCGCCGCGAGTGCCGCCAATTCGCCGAGCACTGGATCGAAGTGCAGCGCCAGGAGTTCGAGCGTCTCGGCGTTGTCGGCGACTGGGCGCATCCCTACACCACGATGGACTTTTTCGCCGAGGCGCAGATCGCGCGCGAGCTGATGAAGTTTTCCGCCAACGGCACGCTCTATCGCGGCTCCAAGCCGGTGATGTGGTCGGTGGTGGAGAAGACCGCGCTCGCCGAGGCCGAGGTCGAGTACGAGGATTATGTCTCGGATCAGGTGTGGGTGAAGTTTCCAGTTGCTCCATATTTCTTTGGCCAATTAACTGGAAAGTCTTGGGTTGCTCGCGAAGCAGTTCACTCCAAAAACGAAATTGCCGATCCGTATGGGCTTCTCGGAACAAGCGTTGTTATTTGGACAACGACTCCTTGGACGTTACCTGGAAATCGGGCGATTAGTTTTTCCCCAAAGATTAGCTACGGCGTCTTTGAGGTAACGGACGCGCCCAATGGCAATTGGGCGAAAAAGGGCGATAGGTTTATTTTGGCAGAAAAGCTTGCCATCGACGTAATGAGGCAAGCGAGAGTTTTGGCCTATCGGCAGATTAAGAAAGTATCGGCACACGACCTTTCGACGATTACGTGCTGGCATCCGCTACATCAACCCCCGGGACCTAACTGGACGGATAGCCTCGATCCTGAAACGCGGCACGGATTGCGCACGGGGCTCAACTACGAATTTCCTGTTCCACTTTTAGAAGGTGACCACGTCACTGACGATGTAGGCACGGGTTTTGTGCACACCGCGCCGGGCCACGGCCGTGAGGACTTCGACGTATGGATTGCACACAAATCAGAATTGGAGGCGCGTCGTATCGACTCAACTATTCCTTACACTGTCGACGAGAATGGCGCGTTTACGGCATGGGCCCCAGGCTTTACCGGCAAGCGCGTCATTACTGATAAAGGCGAGAAGGGCGATGCCAACGAGGCGGTGATCAAGGCTTTGATCGACGCCGGCATGCTGATCGCGCGCGGGCGGCTCAAGCATCAGTACCCGCATTCTTGGCGGTCGAAGAAGCCGGTGATTTTTCGAAATACGCCGCAATGGTTTATCGCGATGGATACTCCCATCACGCTGTTGAGCCGCAGTGGCACACACGGCTTGACGCTTCGGCAACTTGCGCAGGAGGCGATCAAGGCGACGCGCTGGGTGCCGGAGCAGGGCGAAAAGCGCATCACCGGCATGATCGAATCAAGGCCCGACTGGGTGATCTCGCGCCAGCGCGCCTGGGGCGTGCCGATCACGGTGTTCATCAAAGAAAAGCCGGACGGCTCGGTCGATATCCTCAACGATCCCGAGGTGAATGTCCGCATCGTCGAGGCGTTCGAAGAAGAGGGTGCGGATGCCTGGTACAAGCCCGGCGCGCGCGAGCGCTTCCTCGGTAAGCTCGCCAACCAAGGCTGGGAGAAGGTCGACGACATTCTCGACGTCTGGTTCGATTCCGGATCGACGCATGCGTTCGTGCTGGAGGACCCAAAACACTTCCCGGCGCTTGCCGGCATCCGGCGCAAGAACGACGGCGGAGACGAGGCGGTGATGTACCTCGAAGGCTCCGACCAGCACCGCGGCTGGTTTCAGTCCTCGCTGCTCGAGTCCTGCGGCACGCGCGGCATTGCGCCCTTCGACATCGTGCTCACCCATGGCTTCGTGCTCGACGAGCACGGCCGCAAAATGTCGAAGTCGTTCGGCAACGTCACCGCGCCGCAGGACGTGATCAAAAAAGCGGGCGCCGACATCCTGCGCATGTGGGTGTGCGCCGCCGACTATGCCGACGATTTGCGCATTGGGCCGGAAATCCTGAAAACCACCGTCGAGACCTACCGCAAGCTGCGCAACACGCTGCGCTGGATGCTGGGCAATCTCGCGCATTTGCACGGCGAGGAACGCGTGGGGTTCTCGGACTTGCCGGACCTCGAGCGGCTGATGCTGCATCGGCTCGCCGAGCTCGATGCGCTCATTCGCGCCGCTTACGCCGATTTCGACTGCAAGCGCATCTTCGCCGCGCTCAATGCGTTCATGACGGTCGACCTCTCGGCGTTCTATTTCGATATCCGCAAGGACGCGCTCTATTGCGATCCCTATTCGTCGATCAAGCGCCGGGCCTGCCTCACCGTGCTCGACCACCTGTTCCGCTGCACGGTGACGTGGCTGGCACCCATGCTCTGCTTCACCGCCGAGGAGGCGTGGCTCGCCCGCGATCCCGCCGCAGTGTCCGTGCACGTTGAATCCTTTCCTTCCGTGCCGTCATCCTGGCGCGACGACGCCTTGGCCGAGAAATGGCGGGCGCTGCGCAGCCTGCGCCGCGTCGTCACCGGCGCGCTCGAAGTCGAGCGGGCGGCCAAGCGCATCGGCTCTTCGCTCGAAGCGGCGCCGATCGTCTATGTCGCGGATCCCGAGCTTTTCGGCATCGCGGTCGAAGTCGATCTTGCCGAATTGTGCATCACCTCGGCCGCTAGCCTGGTCGAAGGAGAGGGGCCGGCTTCGGCATTCCGGCTCGACGACGTGCCTGCGGTCGCCGTCGAGCCGCGCCGCGCCGAAGGGCGCAAATGCGCCCGCTCGTGGAAGATTTCACCTGCCGTTGGTCTCGATCCGCAATATCCCGACGTGACGCCGCGCGACGCCCAGGCGTTGCGCGAATGGGACGTCATGCGCAAGGCGGCGGAGTAGGGGGCGCCGTGGCGGATGCGGCGCAAACAAAGGCGGACCGCTCCTACGCCTGGGGGCCGCTGAGCGCGCTTGGCCTTGCGGTCGCCGTGGTGACCGGAATTATCGATCAAGCGTCAAAGCTTTGGCTTTTGTACGTGTTCGATCTCGCCGGCCGCGCCCGGGTGGCCGTCACATCATTTATCGATCTCGTTGTCACCTGGAACACCGGCATCAGTTATGGCCTGCTTCAGCAAAAAGGACTCTTCGGCATTTGGGCGCTGTTCGCGTTCAAAGCGGCGGCGATCGTGTTCCTCTGGATCTGGCTGGCGCGAGCGTCCTCGCGGCTGACCGCGGGGGCGCTCGGGCTTATCATCGGCGGGGCGCTCGGCAACGCTGTCGACCGGCTGCACTGGCCGGGGGTCATGGATTTTGTGTTTTTTCACATCGAAACCGCCAGTTGGAGCTTCCGCTGGTATGTCTTCAACCTCGCCGACATGGCCATTGTTGCAGGGGTGGTGGGCCTGCTTTACGATTCGCTTTGGGCCGGGGCGCCGCAAAAGCGCCCTGATCGCGGATAAAAGGACTGGTTCCTGGAAAGTGCCGTACCGGCACTTCGGGTGAGGGCATGCCGCAGGATCGAAGTTGCGGCCGCAAGGTCGGTCACAGGGCGCAAATGCGTGCAACACCTTTGCGCGCAGTGCTTTTGCGCGCCGCTTTGGGCGCCGCTTTGGTCGGCCTTGTCGTGGGCCTCGACACGTCCACGGCGCGGGCCGGCGACGACGACACCAACGAGTCCGCCTGGAACAAGTTCATGCAAACGCTCGGCCTGAAGAAGCCGTCCGACCCGGACTCGGACATCAAGTACACCGAGCGCTCGCCGCTCGTCGTGCCGCCTAGCCGCGACCTGCCTCCGCCGGCGCCGGCGGCGGCGATGCCCGCCCCGGAGTGGCCGAAGGCGCCAGCCAAAGAGGTTAAGCACGCCAAAGCCAAAGGGGAGATTGTTCCCGCGACCGCTGTGCAGACTCCGAACCCGCCCGTTGTAAAGAAGCCCTGGTACAATCCAGCCGGTTGGTTCAACAAAGAAGAATACGCTACCTTTGCGGGCGAACCGGCGCGCCATGATCTGACCGACCCGCCCGCCGGGTATAGGATTCCGTCGCCGGAACAGCCCTATGGCATCAGCCCGGAAAACAAGACGGGCAAAGCGGCAACGACTGCAAGCGACCTCCATATGCCCCCGGCGACGCAATCGGGCAGTCAGACCGGGAAATAGCCGAGAGCGGGGGTGGATTGCTTCGGCACTACGCGCCTTCCGGCGCTCCGTGCTTCGCAATGACGGCAAGCGGGGGCGTTTCTTCGATCCAGTTTGCGGAGGCTGCATTCGTGTCGAAAATTCTGCTGCTCGTCCTCGCGCTTGTCGGCGCCTCCGCGGTCGCCGCGCGCGCCGCGACCGAGTCCAAGGTTACTCACTTCACCCTGGGGAACGGTCTTGAAGTCGTGGTGGTGCCGGATCATCGCGCGCCGGTCGTCACTCAGATGATCTGGTACAAGGTCGGCGCCGCCGACGAGACCCCCGGCAAATCCGGCCTCGCGCACTTTCTCGAACATCTGATGTTCAAGGGCACCGCGCAGAATCCCGGCAACCGGTTTTCCCAGGAAGTCGCCGCCATCGGCGGGCAGGAGAATGCCTTCACTGCGAGCGACTTTACCGGGTTCTTCCAGCGCGTCCCGCGCGAGCGCCTCAAGGAGATGATGGCATTCGAGGCCGATCGCATCACCGGCCTCGTGCTCACCGACGAGGTCGTGCGTCCCGAGCTCAACGTGGTGCTCGAAGAGCAGAACATGCGGGTCGCCAACGATCCGAACAGCCGATTGGCCGAGCAGATGGACGCCGCGCTCTATCTCAACCATCCCTATCACCGGCCGGTGATCGGCTGGCGGCCCGAGATCGAAGCGCTTAACCGCGACGACGCGTTGGCGTTCTACCGTCGCTTCTATACGCCGAACAATGCCATCGTGGTCGTCGCCGGCGATGTGACCGCCGAGGAAGTCAAGGCCGACGCCGAGGAGACCTACGGCAAGGTAGCGCCTCGCGCCGAGATCGGACCGCGCCTGCGGCCCAAGGAGCCGGTGCAGGAGGCTCTGCGCAGCGTTACGCTCGCCGACGCCAGAGTCGAACAGCCGAGCCTCAGCCGCTACTATCTCGTGCGCTCGCGGACAACGGCCAAGCCCGGTGAGAGCGAGGCGCTGGAAGTGTTGGCCCATGTGCTCGGCAGTGGCGCCAACAGCCGTCTCTACCGGAGGCTTGTCGTCGAGCAGGGCATCGCGCTCAATGCCGGCGCCTATTATTCGGGTACGGCGCTCGATTACGGTAAGTTCGGCGTCTATGGCTCGCCGAAGCCGGGAAAGACCCTGCACGAGTTCGAGGCAGCGATCGACGCCGTCCTTGCCGACGTCAGCGAACACGGCATCACCGCCGACGAGCTCGATCTCGCCAAGAGCCGGCTGATTGCGGACACCATCTATGCGCAGGACAATCAGGCGACACTGGCGCACTGGTATGGCGCCGCGCTCGCGACCGGCCAGACCGTCGACATGGTCCGCGACTGGCCCGAGGGCATTCGCGCGGTGACTGCCGACGCGGTGCGTGAGGCCGCGCGGACCTGGCTCAACCGCCGAGCGTCGGTGACCGGCTATCTCGTCAACAGCTTTCAATCCGAGGAGAAGCACTCGTGAATGCGATGGCGCCGGCCTGTTCCCGCCCCCTCCCTATCTTCCCCCGCAAGCGGGGGAGGGTAGGGTGGGGGCGCCGCGTTGCCGTCGCGATCGTGGCGCTTGTTATTTTCGCCGCGCCGGCGCTCGCCACGACGATCGAGCGCGTGGTGAGCCCGCTCGGCATCGAAGCCTGGCTCGTGCATGAGCCGGCGGTTCCGCTCATCGCCGTCGATTTTGCTTTCGTCGGCGGCGCCGTCCAGGATCTGGCCGGCAAGGCGGGCACCGCGAACCTCGTCGCTTCTCTCCTCGACGAAGGCGCGGGCGATCTCGACTCGAAGACGTTTCATGATCGCCTCGAGCGCAAGGCCATCGAGTTGAGCTTTGCGGCCGACCGCGACACCCTCCGCGGCTCGCTGCGCACGCTGACCGAGAACCGCGACGAGGCGTTCGGCGATCTGCGGCTTGCGCTCACCGCGCCGCGCTTCGATCCGCCCGATGTCGAGATCATCCGCGCGCAGATCCTGTCCATGCTGCGGCGTGCCACGACCAGCCCGACCGATATCGCGTCACTGCGCTGGTGGGAGACCGCGTTCGCCGGCCATCCCTATGGTCGCCCGGTGAACGGCACGCTGGAATCGGTTCCCAATATCACCGTCGACGATCTCAAATTCTATACGCGGCGGGTGCTGGCGCGCGCAAACCTGAAAGTCGCCGTCGTCGGCGACATCGACGCCGAGACGGTGAAGTCGATGCTCGACCGCGTGTTCGGCGCGCTTCCCGCGCGGCCCGAGCTTACCCCGGTCGCAACCGTGTCGCCGCAGGGGCTTGGACGGCGCATCGTGATCAAGCTCGATGTGCCCCAGGCGGTGGTCGCGTTCGGCGGCCCCGGTATCGCGCGCAAAGATCCGGATTTCATCGCCGCCTATATCGTCAACCACATACTCGGCGGCGGCGCGTTTTCCTCGCGGCTGTACGAGGAAGTGCGCGAGAAGCGCGGCCTGGCCTATTCGGTCTCCGACAGCCTGGTCTGGCTCAATCACACCGCTCTGTTCCTCGGCAGCACCGCCACGCGCGCCGACCGCACGGCGGAGACCCTCGATCTGATCGAAAAGGAAATCCACGGCATGGCCGAAAGCGGCCCGACGGCGGAGGAACTCGCCAAGGCCAAGGCCTATCTCAACGGCTCGTTCGCGCTCAATCTCGACACGTCGAGCAAGATCGCCGGGTTCCTGGTGCAGTTGCAGCTCGACGACATCGGCATCGATTATTTTTCGCGGCGGCCGGAGCTGATCAACGCCGTAACGCTCGACGACGCGCGGCGCGTGGCCAAGCGCCTGCTCGACGACGGGCTCCTTGTCACCGTGGCCGGCCGGCCGGAGGGGCTCGTTTCGACCAGCGCCGATTGATAACGTGCGAATGCAACGGGGCCATCAGGCGCGCCAAAGGCGCGCCCGATGCTGAAACGTCACTTTCACCCAATTCCGAAACCTGGGGGGCCAATGTGTGGCGAAAGGGCAACATGCTCCTAATATCGACTTATCAACACGGACGGAAGGTTAATTTTTGGTTAGGATGCAAAATCGACGACTCGTGGGGTGGGCGTATCGAAATTTTAATTCAGTGGCGACTGGGGGCTAAATGTGCTGCCATTTGTGGCGCCTCGCCTTTGCGCACGTCGCGTGTGGGCGTTGGCCGAAGTCTAAGTTCTTGTCCGCGGGCGTATTCGCCCTTGGTGTTTCGGCGGTCCTGGCGCTGAGCCCGCCGGCAATTGCGCAGATTGTAACGACCCCCTCAGCCTCACCCTGCTTTGACGATTTAACTCTGGCGCAATTTGCCTGTGGGTTCAGTTCCAACGCCTCCTCGACCGGAGGATCGACTGCGGTCGGCAACTCTGCATTGGCAACGGCCACCAGTGCGTCGGCGTTCGGCCAGGGAGCGCAGGCATTAGGATCTTTCTCAAGTGCCTTCGGACAGGGGTCTTTGGCGTTTGGAGCGTCCGATACCGCGGTGGGGCAGGCGGCGCGGGCTGGCGCCTCCTCCTCGATAACTTTCGCCACTGCGGTCGGCCAGGGCGCCCAGGCTAACGGCAACGGCTCGGTCGCTTTCGGCTCCGGCCCATCGGGCACGACTGCTTCCGGGAACAATGCGATCGCCATCGGCAACGGCGCCGCCGCGAGCGGCAGCGGTTCGATTGCTCTAGGCTTCAGCCCAACGGGTTTAACTCCTGCGTCGGGGACCAACGCCATCGCCATCGGCAGCGGCGCCTCCGCGACCTTCGACAATTCGGTCGCAATCGGCGCCAATGTCCAGACATACGGAGTCGGGCAATTCATCTTCGGCGGTTCGACGAACACCTATACGCTACCTGGCGTTCTATCGGCCGCGAGCACGGCAGGGCAGGGCGGCGCGCTAAGCGTGGTCACAAGCGACGCGAATGGGAATCTCGCGACCGTCCTGCTCAGCAGCATCAGCGGCGGCGGTGGCGGCGGCGGCGGCACGCCCTGCTCGCAACCGGCAACCGGGTCGTTTCAATGCGGCACCGGCGCCTCGGCGAGCGGCAATAAGTCGACGGCGGTGGGTCAGGGCGCCCAAGCAACGTCCGATTCGCAAGTCGCCTTCGGCAATGGCGCGATTGCCGGCGGCACCAACGCGACGGCCATCGGTCAAGGCGCAAACACGAACGGGGCATCGACCGTAGCGGTGGGCCAGAAAAGCTCTGCGACTGGCCTCCAATCGACTGCAGTGGGCGCCCAAGCGGGCGCAGCGGGCGATTATTCTGCCGCGTTTGGCCAAGGGGCGCACGCGAACGGTACTAATTCTATCGCTATCGGCGCGGGCACAACGGTCAGCGACGCAAACTCCGTCGCGATTGGCCCCGGCGCGCGCGTATCTGTACTCAGCAGCGAGCTGTTCGGCCGTGGCGGCAACGTGGCTATTGGGCAGCAAGCTTCTACTGCGGGTCTTAACAACGTCGTGATCGGGACTAATGCTACCACCAACTATTTTCTCGCCGGCAATGAGGGGATTGCAATCGGCGATTCGGCGATTGGAGCCGGGAACAATGCGATCGCGATCGGACAAAATACACTTGCTGCTGACACGGGCATTGCTCTCGGATTGAAGGCGAACTCGATCGCGGGCGTAGCGATTGGTAACCTTGCTTCTAGCGTCAACGGCATAGCAATCGGCCAGGGGGCAAATACCCCGCTTCCGGCCAGCTGCGGAGGCGGTGCGGAAACTTGTATGACGTCAATTGCTATTGGGGACAACGCGTCGACGAAGGAACCCGTAGACCCAACAACTGGACTGACATTTGGCGCCGCAGGGGCAGTGGCACTAGGCTATAACGCAAACGCAACTGCCGATGGTGCAACGGCGCTCGGCGCAAATTCGATTGCCAACGACCCTGGCACGGCAGTGGGATTTTCCGCCGCGGCGACCGGGACCAATGGCTCCGCCTTCGGCGCCAACGCAACAGCGAGCGGAACCAACTCCACCGCCATTGGCCAAGGCGCGGTCGCGAGCGGCACCAGCTCGACCGCGCTCGGTCAGGGATCTCTTGCGAGCGCAGCGGGCGCGACCGCGCTCGGCGCCAGCGCGCGGGCGACGTACAGCAATTCGGTCGCTCTCGGCGCCGGCGCGGTGACCACCGCACCGAACCAGGTGGTGATCGGCGGACCGGGCACGACGGTCGCTTTACCGTCGATTGTCGGCGGTCGCGCCGCGCAATCGGGGCCGACCTACTTCGTCACCTCGGACACCGGCGGCAACCTTGCGACCTCGAGCTTTAGCACCAACGACATCCTCAACAACGAGAACAGGCTGCGCGATGGCGTAGCCCTCGCGCTCGCTGCCGGGGGAACGCCGGCGCTGCAGCCCGGCCGCAAACTCGCCGTATCGATGGACTTCGGCGCCTTTGACGGTGCCGGGGCCATGGCCTTGGGTGCGACCGGCCTGGTTTACGACGGCAAACAGTACTCGGTCGTGGTCAACGGCTCCGTCGGCATGGGTTTCAACACCGGCGTCTTCGGCGCGCGCGGCGGTGCGTCCCTTCAATGGTAGGCTTCGCCAAACGGCGCGTCATCCTCGCGTCGGCGATGATCGTTTCTGCGGCGGTGGCCGCTGCGGGCGTGATCTGGGCGCCCGATTTTTTGCGCGCGCGACGCCTGGATTCGGCGGCCGTTGCGCAACCTGTCGTGCCGCCGTCACCATCGCCCCCGGTTGCGCAGCCTGATCCGGCAGGAGCCGCTATGCCGCAACAGCAGGTCGCCCAGGCACCGCCGGCGCAAGCGCCGCCACTGCAAGGACCAGTCCAGGCACCCGCCCAGGTGCCAATTCAACCGCAAAACCAATTGCCGCCTCAGCTATCGCCAGCGCCGCCTGCGCCGCCTCCCGCCGCCTCGGCCTCGACGGCGAAGCAATCCGACGCGGAAGTGGTGTTTACCCTGATCCGCACTACGCTGGTCGCGCTCTATCAGGCCGACGTGACCGGCAATTACACGGTGCTGCGCGATCTTGGTTCGCCGGCCTTTCGCGAAAAGAACTCGGCTGCGGATCTGGCGCGGATTTTCGCGCCGGTGCGCGATGCCAAGATCGATCTTGGAGCGGCGGTCGTGCTCGATCCGCATGTGTCGCGTGCAGCGCTCAACGACCAGAAGATGCTTGATGTCGCGGGCACGCTCGAGACAAAGCCGGTCCCGGTCAATTTCGAGCTGCTGTTCCAGCCGATCGACGGCGTCTGGCGCATCAATGGCCTCGCCGTGCTGCCGGTCCAGTCGACGGCAGCCGCGCCAACGCCGGTTCCGGCCAAGCCACCGGCAAAGAAGCCGGCACCGAAGCCCCAGCAATAGCTGGTTCCTTGGCGGCGCGGCGACGGCTAGTACCCACTTTCATAGAAACGCGATTCGCGCGGGCAGTGAATTCGAGAGTCGGATGAGACACTTGTTCGCATCGTTGCCTGCGCGGATTGGTGATTCCGGGTACTAGTGTGCGTCCGCCATGATCCGCGTCACCGCCCAGATCAGCATCGACGAGCGCGAGATCGAGGAAAGCTTCGTGCGCGCTTCGGGGCCGGGCGGGCAGAACGTCAACAAGCTTGCGACCGCGGTTCAGCTTCGCTTCGACGTACGCGGATCGCCGTCATTGCCGGCCGAGGTGCGGGCGCGGCTCGAGCGGCTCGCCGGCGCGCGGCTCACCGGCGAAGGCGTTCTGGTCATCATCGCGCAACGCCACCGCACCCAGGCGCGCAATCGCGAGGACGCCCTCGACCGCCTCATCGAGCTCATTCGCCGCGCGGCGATTGCGCCGCGGCCGCGGCGACCGACCAGGCCCACCAAGGCATCGCGCGAGCGCCGCATCGAAGGCAAGAAGCGCCGCTCCGGCATCAAGCGGCTGCGCCGCGCAAGGCTGCCGCTGGATTGAAATATTCGTGGAGACGGTTGAGCGGTAGCGAAACGCCGCAATGGACTTTTCGGACCGACAATGGGTTTCGCTGCGCTCAATCCACCCTACATCTACCTGGGGGTCCCGGATTTGGCTGATGCTCAATCCGGCCCAGGCTCGTTGCCGCTCAATTCAGGCTACGCCAACCGACAGCCGAGGAGAGGTTCATGAACGAGGCGACTTCGACGGAAAGCCTGGGAAAAGGCGCCAAGCGCGTGCTTCCTTTCGAGGGCGTGGTGCTCGTCCTCCAGGGCGGCGGCGCATTGGGGGCGTATCAAGCCGGTGTTTTCCAGGCGATCCATGAGGCGCATATCGAAGTAACTTGGCTTTGCGGAACCTCGATCGGCGCCATCAATGCCGCTCTGATCACCGGCAACCCGCCGGAACAGCGGGTCGCCAGGCTGCGCGAATTCTGGGAGGCGGTGACCAAGCCGCCGCTCCGATTTCCAAATGTGCCGTGGTTTTCGAATGTGCCGTGGAACGGCAATGAGCAAGCCCGTCACTGGAACAACAGGATGAGCGCTTTTGCCACGATGTTCCAGGGAGCTCCGGACTTCTTTTCGCCGCGTCCCTTTCCGCCGGTGAACTCGGCAGCCGAAAGTCCCGATCTCGTCAGCTATTATGATACCTCTCCCTTGCAGAAGACTCTCGCGCGATTGATGAATTTCGATTTGATCAATCGCCAACCGAAGCGGTTCACCGTGCTTGCCACCAATGTTCGCACCGGCGAACCGGTTTATTTCGACAATATCAAGCAAACAATCACGGCCGCGCATGTCATGGCGAGCGCCTCGCTGCCGCCGGGATTTCCGCCGACCGAGATCGACGGTGAATATTACTGGGACGGCGGCGTCGTTTCAAACTCGCCCATGCAATTCGTCATCGACAACAGGCGGCGCAATACCGCGCTCGTTTTCCAAGTCGATCTTTGGGATGCGAATGGCGAAGTGCCGCTCGATATTCCATCCGCCAATCTGCGGGCGATGGAAATCCACAGCGCCAGCCGCATCAATATTTCGCTGGAGCAATACAGGAAAATGCAGCAATTCCGCCATGCGCTGTGCAGGTTCTTGGACCAGCTCCCCGAGCGTTGCCAGGACGATCCCGACGTCAAATTTCTCGCTGAAGAAGCTCATATGAAAGTCGCAACCATCGTGCAATTGAAGTACCAGGCGAAGAAATATGAAACCGCGGGCAAGACTTTCGAATTCTCCCGTCGGGCGATGGAGGAGCATTGGCAAGCGGGCTATGAAGATACCAAGGTTGCGCTCGGTGAGCCCGCGGTTCTCGAACTGCCCGATGTTTCGGAAGTTGCGCGCATCTTCGATGTGCATCATGGCTGGGTAAAATAGCAAGCAGCCCGCATAGAGCTACCGGGCCGCGTTAAAGGCGCGCCCGATGGTAAACTCCGCAAAATACGGGAACGATCGACCCGCCCAAACTTTGCTCCCGGATTTCGCTTCCGCCTTCGCGCTACGCGCTTCGGCGGACTTGAGCCCGCCGTGGCTCGCGATGCGAGCGTAGACGGGGCGCTCGATCCGGGCTACGTTTGCTTGCCAAGGGCGCGCGCGGATCGCCGGATGTTGAACTGCGTGGATGTCGCGCGCACGACTGTGGCCGTACTTGTATGGCCCTACTTGGGGTCGACGGCGATCCGTTCGGCGCATCAGGATTGACGACGCCGCTCGATTGAGGGGAATACCGGCTGCGCGCCGATTGGGCCTGTCGATGGAACGTTTTGGGGCGGCACGGCATCGGTCGTATATTTGCATCGCGCCAGCAAATCCTGCGCTCTTGCGGCGCAATACGGTTCGCTAGACGGCAAAATCCGTGCCGCAGGAAACCACGCCAATGGCTATCAAGCAGACTCTCGAAGTTATCAATCGAATGGAGGCTGACGGGGTGGTCGGTCGATACGCCATCGGCGGTGCCGTTGCCGCATACAACTATGTCGAGCCCGCGGTCACCGAGGACCTCGACATATTGATTTCATTCGATAGGCACTCCCAGCGACCAAAATCCGGACTGGTTACGCTCGGTCCCGTGCTGTCCTACTTGCAGCAAAAAGGCTATGCGGAATTTCGCCAAGAGGGTCTTGTCATCGAAGGCTGGCCTGTCCAATTCCTTCCGGTCGCCGACGATCTCGATGCGGAGGCGCTGGCTCAGGCCGAAGCGGTCGAAATCGAAATCAGTGCAGCCGAGGGATCGGTGGCAAGCCGCGTGCTGCGGCCGCAGCACATCGTGGCGACGGCCTTGCGGACCGGCCGGCCCAAAGACCGCATCCGCATCGCTCAGTTCCTGGAGGAAGACGCGGTAGACCTCGCGGCCCTGTGCGATGTCATTCTCCGTCACGGCCTTCAGCAAGCCTGGCGGACGTTTTGCCGTCAAACTGGAATTGCCGACCCCTGCGAGGTACAACCGACACCATGAAGGACGCCGAGACAACGATCTATCCGGACATTTCCGACATCCTGGCGCGAAAGAGGCAGGGTCGTCGTCAGCTTTCGCGCTTATCATTCGGCCAGAAAATCGCGCTGGTCGAAGCATTGCGCGAGCGTCTTGCCCCGCTCAAGCGAGCGCGCGAACGGCGCATTGCCGCGAAATCGTTAGGCCGAGCGCGCAGCTCGTAGGCGCGAGCCGCTTCGCTGTTGCGCGCTGCGCGCCGGGAGCACACCATCCGCGACGAAAGAGATTTCGAACGCCACGTCGATTATATTCGCTTCAATCCCGTCAAGCATGGTCTTGTCGCCAGAGTGCGCGATTGGCCGTACTCGTCGTTTCATCGCTACGTGCGGCGCGGGTTGTTGGCGGCGCCAGAGATTTTGTGCAAGATCGGGGAGGTTTCGGCGAGCGGAGAAACTAATCCCGGACTTCGCTGGTGCTCGATCCGCGCTACGGTTGCTGGCCGGCAGTGCACCCATCAGCCACCGGGCCAGGACGCGGCCGACGGATCGGAGGCACAAACGATTTGGACGCAATTGACGGGCGACAGGGTCGGCGATCTCATATTTCGCTGGCGCTACATCCAGGCTACACTTCGTACTCGGGGTGAGCGGAACGGAATTTCAAATGCTCTCGCGAATTGGAGAACCGCACGAAGGAGACATTAATGTTGGAGAGGACCTTTCCTAGAGACGCCAAGTATCTCATCGATTGGAGCGGACAATCGAGGATTTCGTATCATGACTTTTTGCAGGCAAAGCAATTTGAGGGGTCCATTCGCTATGCCATCGACAGTCAAACGAAGGACCTCGTTGCGACGAATCAACAACTCCATGAACGAGGCATCGAGGTCCTCCAGGAGGGTCTAGATCAAAACGTTTCCCTCCTATCACAGGGGCTAGGTGACATATCCCACGCACTCGCAGATGTTTCCGATCAAATTGCAGGAGTTTCTCGCGAGGTTGCAGGGGTTCGCGACTCTATAGAGGCGGGTACCAGAGCAGTGATTGCCACGCTTCAGTGGGGCTTCTCCGAGCTTCTGCTATCCTGCGGTGGACTTCAAGACAGTCTACACCAGTTAATCGCAATTGCTCGAACGCCTTCGCAAACGTGGGCCTATGAACAATTTGAAATTGCGCGTGATGAGTTTGAACGCCAACTTTATTCTGAGTCGTTGGAATCCTTACGACGCGCCATCGACGGGCACGGAAGCAATGCTGGGTACAAGACGGAGTATCGCTTCCATTTCTTACTGGGGACGATTCGACTTGGAAGTTATCGCAATTCTGATCCGACAATCGTCAAACCTGAGGAAGCAGAACTGGCGTTTGTAAACTCTGCAAGATATGCGGAACACAATCATCCCGAAGAAGCTGCGCGAGCCTTAACAAGTGCGGGGCGCGCGGCTTTTGTGCAAGGACAACTCGCGAGAGCTTCAGAATGCACTAGGAGGGCCCTTTCGTTAAGTCCACGACATGCTCCCGCCCTCTACCAATTGGCGCGCCTTTGCTGCATTGACAATGACTTGAATGCCGGCGCAAAGGCACTCTTCAATGCAATCGTTATCGATCCCGACTTGTCAATTTGCGCTTCAGGCGAAGCAGATTTTCTTTCGAGGCGCAGCATGTTAAACAAGGTTATCAATGCGGCGACAAATCATTTCGTTCGGATCGCGACTGGAAATCTACACAAGTTCGCAGCCGCAATACAAAAGTTCAGCGATTTCAATTTTCATGGTGTTTCAACGCGCCAACTATTGGACGAAGAGAT
Source organism: Xanthobacteraceae bacterium (assembly GCA_049522435.1). GTDB lineage: Bacteria > Pseudomonadota > Alphaproteobacteria > Rhizobiales > Xanthobacteraceae > BOG-931. The sequence continues at coordinate 17,031 of JBEKNW010000014.1, read as the reverse complement.
AAGCAGTTTGCATCGCACGCGGGAACAGGTGACACAATCCTTGGACACGCGGACTCTACTAGGCGGGGTGAAGGCGATCGAACTGCTAAAGCCTCCCGCGAAGGCATTCTCCACATTGTTTGAAGAATACAGAAAACGATTCGCCACCTTTGTGCGCTCTGCCCAAGAAACCAACAGCGGTCAGGAAAGAGATGAAACTAATCATGATTCACCTAGGAACTATGCCGCGTTGCAGGCAAATCTGCAAGCCATAGGAATTATATTGTTGGTGGGTTTCGTGCTGGTCTGGCTATACAAGTATGGCCAATCACTGCCTTGTGGCCCACCCTGTGGACCCGGCTCGTGGCGAGAAGTGTTCAACTCGTTCCTCGTTGTATTTGTAATTTTACCATCTCCAGTGTGGATGATAATGCTCTTTTTGAGGGCTCGTGCATGGCGTCATGAAGCTCTTGAATCGGAATATCAGCGAGCTTTGAACGCGGATACAGCCCGCAGACGGCAGAGATCAGAAGAAGTTGCTGCGCGGAGACGCCAGAAATTGGCAGAACTTGAAGCGACCATAAGACGATTGTCTGATATGCCGCGACCGGAATTTTGGCAAACAGAGGCGTGACAAATGCATGCGGCGGAGACTGGATGCGGCGCCCGTCGCCCCCGTAGCGCACCTTAACCAGGCGTGCGGGTCGCGCTGGCGATCGCGGCCGGCCTTTTTGTTTGTGCTATGATGCTGCCATGCCCAAGGTGCCGCACGTTCCGCCGTGGTTCGATCCGGCCCGATACCCAAACCTTCGGGTTGTCGGCTTGCTGCGCGCGCTCATCATCACGGGTACAGCTAGCAAGTAGCCCGCATTGCGCGCAGCGAAATGCGGGAACGATCGACCCGCTCGAACTTTGGTCCCGGATTTCGCCGGCGCGCAATCCGGGCTACGCTTGCAACCCCCAAGCGAGTCGCCGATGCCCGTTCGCCAGCTCTCCGAAGCAATCGTCAACCGCATCGCCGCCGGCGAGGTGGTCGAGCGCCCGGCGAGCGTGGTCAAGGAGCTTATCGAGAACGCGCTCGATGCCGGCGCAAGCCGCATCGACGTGCTCACCGACGGCGGCGGCCGCCGCCTCATTCGCGTGACCGACGACGGTGAGGGCATGACCGGCGCCGACCTCAAGCTCGCGGTCGAACGTCACGCCACCTCGAAACTTGCCGACGACGACCTCGTCGCCATCTCTACGCTCGGCTTTCGCGGCGAGGCTTTGCCCTCGATCGGCGCCGTGGCGCGGCTTGCGATCGCAACGCGCCACGGGAGCGAGCCGCACGCCTGGTCGATCGAAGTCGACGCCGGCGCCAAGTCGGAGCTCAAACCCGCGGCGCTCGGGGCGGGTACCCGCGTCGAGGTGCGCGATCTGTTCTACGCGACGCCGGCGCGATTGAAATTCCTCAAGCTCGACCGCACCGAGGCCGAGGCCGTGCGCGAAGTGGTGCGCCGGCTCGCTATGAGCCGGCCGGACGTCGCCTTCACGCTCGCCGGCGAGGCGCGCGCGCCGGTCAGCTTTGCCGCGACGCTGCCCGGCGCCACCGGACGCCTCGCCCGGCTCGGCGACGTGCTCGGCGCCGACTTCCGCGCCAACGCGGTCGAGATCGCGGCCGAACGCGAAGGCGTCACGGTCGAAGGCTTTGCCGCGCTGCCGACGCTGACGCGGGCCAATGCGCTCGGCCAATATCTCTTCGTCAATGGCCGGCCGGTGCGCGACAAGCTCATCATCGGCGCGGTGCGCGCGGCTTACGCCGATTATCTGCCGCGCGACCGCCATCCGCTGGTCGCGCTGTTCGTCGCGCTTGCCGCGCGCGAGGTCGATGTCAACGTGCATCCGGCCAAGGCCGAAGTGCGCTTTCGCAATGCCGGCCTGGTGCGCGCCTTGATCGTGCACGCGCTCAAAGGCGCGCTCGCCCGCGAGGGGACCCGCGCGGCGACGACCGGCGGCAGTGCGACCATCGCGGCATTCCGAGCGGCGATGCAGCGAGGCTGGGACTGGCGGCGCTCGCCGGCGCGGCCAGGCGATCTCTCTCTCTCGCGCGCGGGATTGCGTAGCGGCTTTGCCGAGGCGGCGCAGGCGGCATTCGACGTCGGGGCGCCCGCGGTTGATCTCGGCACCGGCCTCGATCCGCACATCGCCGCGGAAGCCGCCGCCGGTTTTGCCGCGCCCTCAGCCGACGCGCTCGATCACCCGCTCGGGGCGGCGCGCGCGCAGGTGCATGAGACCTACATCGTGGCGCAGACGCGCGATGCTCTCGTCATCGTCGACCAGCACGCCGCCCACGAGCGCATCGTCTATGAGAAGCTCAAGGCCGCGATCGAGAAGAGCGGCGTCGCCCGCCAGATTCTCCTCATCCCGGACATCGTCGAGCTCGACGAGGCGGAGGTGGAGCGTCTCCTCGCCCGCGCCGAAGAACTTGCGCGTTACGGGCTCGTGCTCGAATCCTTCGGCCCCGGCGCGGTGGCGCTGCGCGAGACGCCGGCGCTCCTCGGCGAGATCGACGGAGCGGGCCTGGTGCGCGACCTTGCCGAGCACTTGAGCGAATGGGACGAGGCCTTGCCGCTCGAACGCCGCCTGCTGCAGGTCGCGTCCTCGATGGCTTGTCACGGCTCGGTGCGCGCCGGACGAAGGCTCAAACCGCAGGAGATGAACGCGCTCCTGCGCGAGATGGAAGTCACGCCCAATTCCGGCCAATGCAATCACGGCCGTCCGACCTATGTGGAACTAAAGCTCACCGATATCGAGCGGCTGTTCGGGCGACGGTAGACGGCCGAGCGCAGCGCCCGGTTTCTACGCCAGCCGCAGGAAAATGAACTCGGTATCGTCATAGCGGCGCCGATCGAGTTCGGTAAAACCCTCTGGCGCCGCGAAAGCAGGCTTCACCGCTTCCTCGACGACGACCAGCGCCTCGGGCGCCAACCATCCTCCGGCGCGCGCCGCGGCGAGCGCTTTCTGCGCGAAGCCGTGTCCGTACGGCGGATCGAGGAAAACGAGCGAGAACGGCGCCAGCGGATAAGCTCGGCCGAGCTTCGTCGTGTCGCGGCGAAAAATCCGCGACACGCCGCCGAGGCCGAGTGCCGCGACATTCTCACGAATAAGAGCGCGCGCCTCCGCGCTCTCGTCGATGAACAGCGCGAACTTAGCGCCGCGCGACAGTGCTTCGATGCCGAGCGCGCCGGTGCCGGCAAAGAGATCGAGCGCGCGCGCTCCGGTGATGGGATCGGCGAAGGCGTGCACGAGAATGTCGAACAACGACTCGCGCAGCCGGTCGGCGGTCGGCCGGATCGCCTGCGATTTCGGAGGCGCGAGCGCGCGCCCGCGCAGGCGTCCGCCGACGATGCGCATCAACGGCTCCGCGGATGTCGGGGGCGCGCGCCGGAGGAGCGATCGGGTGCGCGGCGACGGCCGTGCCGGGTGACTTTGGGCGTCTCTTTGGGCGCCGCGTTTTCTGGCTGTTCCGGCGCCGGCGGTCGCGCAAAACGTTCGACGAGCACGCGGCGGCCTTTGCGGTCCTTCAGCAGTCCGGCGCGCGGCTTCTGCGCCGACTGCTCCGGCGGCTTCTCGTCGTCGCGGCGCGAGCCGCGGAATTTTCGCCCCAGCTTCTTGCTCGGATATCCGTCCGCCGGCGCGCGCCAGGAATGGGCTGGTGACGGCGATTTCGGTTGGCGTTTCGACTGTTCGTCCCTCGATTGCCGCTTGCGTTGTTCGTCCTTCGCGGGCCGCTTGCCAGCCGGCGCCGCACGACGCGGCAAATCGCTCGGCGGCGGCAGGTCGGCTTGCTTCGCAACTGGTGCGGCAAAATCCGCGCCTGAGAGCGCGACCACGCGCTCGCCGAGCTGCTCGCGCAAGACCCGCGTGGGCACCTCCTCGACCGCGCCTTCGGCGAGTTCTCCGAGTTGAAACGGGCCGAACGAAATACGGATCAACCGCGTGACCATGAGGCCGAGATGCCCGAGCACGTTGCGCACCTCGCGGTTCTTGCCCTCGCGGAGGCCCAAGGTGAGCCACAGGTTCGAGCCCTGCACGCGGTCGAGCTTGGCCTCGATCTCGCCGTAGCGAATGCCGTCGACGGTGAGGCCGGCGCGCAGTTCGTCGAGCTTTGCCTGCGTCACCGAACCGTGCGCGCGCACACGGTAGCGCCGCAGCCAGCCGGTCGCGGGCAGTTCCAGCACGCGGGCCAGCGCGCCGTCATTGGTGAGCAAAAGCAAGCCTTCGGTATTGAAGTCGAGCCGGCCGACGCTGATGAGGCGGGGCAGGTGTTTCGGCAAACGTTGGAAGATGGTTGGGCGGCCCTCCGGGTCGGCGTGCGCGGTCATGAGGCCGCGCGGCTTGTGATAGAGGAAGAGCCGCGTGCGCTCGCGCGCCGGCAGCGGTTCGCCATCGACGCTGATGCGGTCGCGCACGGTGACGTTGAGCGCGGGCGAGCGGATCACCGTGCCGTTGACGGCAACGCGCCCGGCGGCGATCCACTCCTCCGCCTCGCGTCGTGACGCGAGCCCGGCGCGGGCGATCACCTTGGCGATGCGCTCGCCGCCATGCTCGCCGCGCTCGTTCTTATGCACCATAAGCTTTCAACCTTGTCATGCCGTGGCCTTGTGCCAGGCATCCACGTCTTTATACATCTCAACGAACAAAAGACGTGGATGGCCGGGCATAGGCGAGCGAAGCGACGCCGTTCTTCGAACGGCTATGCCCGGCCATGACGAATCCTGATGACATCGTTCATGGATATGGCGTTGGAGGAAGCCCGCGCGGCCGGCGAACGCGGCGAAGTCCCGATCGGCTGCGTCGTCGTGCACGGCAGCGCCGTTATTGCGCGCGCGGGCAACCGCACGCTCACCGACCGCGACCCGACGGCGCACGCCGAGATCGTCGCCATCCGGGCGGCGGCGGCCGCGCTCGGCTCCGAGCGGCTTGCCGATTGCGACCTCTATGTCACGCTCGAGCCCTGCGCGATGTGCGCTGGCGCGATCGCGTTCGCGCGCCTCCGCCGCCTCTATTACGGCGCCGCCGATCCTAAAGGCGGCGCGGTGGACAACGGCGTGAAATTCTTCGCTTCGCCCGCGTGCCATCATCGGCCCGAAGTCTATGGCGGCATGGCGGAAGCCGAGGCGTCGACGCTGCTCAAGAGCTTTTTCAGGGAACGACGCTGAGCTTAGGCAGCGAGCAACACGCCGAGCTTCTCCTTTACCTCAACCTTCACAGCATCGGCGGCGCGCAGAATGGCGGTCGCTTGGTAGAAGTCGAGCGTGCGGAAGATGCCGACATTGGGGTGGATCACGAGGTCGGGCGCGGCGTGAGCAAGCTTTGCTGCGACGATGGCGCTGCCCATGATGTTGAGCGTGGTGTACATGCATTCCCATGCGTTGGGGATATCGGCGCGTTCCGCAGGCGGCACGCTCAATACGTCGACGGCGACGATGCAATCGGCGAGCCCGCGCAATCGATCGAACGGAAGCGGATTGGTGGCGCCGCCATCGATGAGCACGCGGCCGTCAATGACGACCGGGCGCAACAGGCCGGGAATGGCGATCGAGGCGGCGAGCGCCGCGTGCAGCGGTCCCGATGTCAACGGCACTTCCTGGCGGCGATGCAGATCGGCCGCCATCACCGTGAGCGGAATTGCCAGCCCGGAGAAATCCGCGGGGATGGCGTCGGGCAGGAACTGCGCGCAGAATTTCTCGGCGTCGAGCTGCGTTGCCTGGCCGAGGGCGCCGGCGAACAGATGGGCGAGCGATCCGGCGCGCGCCGCAATCAGGCGGCGCATGGTCTCGGCCCGATTGTGCGCGAATGCGATGACGTGGCGGTGGATGTCCTTGCCGTGCATCGTTGCCGCATAGGCGGCCCCGACGAGGGCGCCAATCGACGTGCCGGCGATGGCAGAGGGCTTCACGCCCATCTCGTCGAGCGCTTCGATCACCGCGATATGCGCCAGCCCGCGCGCGCCGCCGCCGCCGAGCGCGAGCGCGAAGGTCTTCATCCGCCTTGGCCTCTCACGCCGCCGCCTGGCGGGCGAATTCCCACCCTTTGGCGGCCAGCGGGCGCACGAGGTCGGCCTTAGCCGCCGCGACGGCGCTGGTCGCGGTGCCGTCGCGCACGCGCCCGACGATGCCCTGCAGGATCGCCGCGATGCGAAAGAAATTATAGGCGGAATAGACCGACAGATAAGGCCAGGGATCGAGGCCGGTGCGCTTCACATAGGCCTCGACATAGTTCTCGAGCGAAGGAATGCCGAGCGCGGCCAAATCCAATCCAACGAGCGAGCCGGTGCCGGCTTCCGACGGCGGCATGTTCCACTGCATCAGATGATAGGAGAAATCCGCCAGCGGGTCGCCGAGCGTCGATAGCTCCCAATCGAGCACGGCGGTAATCCTCGGCGCGTCGGGCGCGAGGATGATGTTGTCGAGGCGGTAATCGCCGTGCACCAGCCGCGGCGGCTGCGCTGGCGGCAGGTGCGCGGGCAGCCAGGCGATCAGCCGGTCCATATCCTCGATCGTCTCCGTCTCCGAGGCGCGGTATTGCTTCGACCAGCGCTCGATCTGCCGGGCCACGTAGTTTTCGCCGCGGCCGTAATCGGATAGCCCGATCGCCGCCGGCGCGAAACTATGCAGCTGTGCCAGCGTCGCATTCATGGCGTCATAGACCTGCGCGCGCTCGGCCGGATTGGATGCGGGCATCTCCGCTTCCCAGAACACGCGGCCCTCGACGTAAGACATCAGGAAGAACGCCGTGCCGATGACGCTTTCGTCCGCGCAATAAAGGAGCGGCTCGGCAACCGGGAAACCCTGGGCGTGAAGCGCGCCGATGACCCGGTATTCGCGGTCGACCGCGTGCGCGGACGGCAACAGCTTGCCCGGGGGTTTGCGCCGGAGCACGTAGCTTCGCAGCGGCGTCTCGACCAGATAGGTCGGGTTGGACTGGCCGCCCTTGAACTGGCGGAGCGTGATCGGCCCGGCAAACCCCTCCACATGCTTGAGCAGATAGGCTTCGAGCCGCCCGACATCGAACCGCAGCCGCTCGGCGACGTCTTTGGTGCCGGAAAATGTGTTCTGACGGTCGCTGGCGGTCATCGTCTCGCGGCTCCGACTTTGGTCCGGTTATCGGCACCGGTGGCGCCGATGGCGTTTGAACCCGCGCTACGGCCGCCACGCTGGCGCGATGTCGGTCCGAGAGAAGTCATCGCCCTTGAACAGCAACGGTTCGCCGCGCGACTTGGCGAGCGCGTAGGCAAAGCAATCGGCAAGATTTAAGCCTGCCCGGTGACAGCCCCGTCCGAACCGAAAATAAGCTTCACGCGCGGCCAGAGCATGATCGATCGTCGCAGCCGCAACTTCGATCTCCAAATCACGAATGAATTCATCGACCAGCCCTGCAGCGCTTGGGTGCCTTTTCTTTCCAGCTATCACGATCGAGGCCTCATGAAACGTCACCGCCGAAATCGCCAATGTCGTTTCCCCAACGAGTATCTGCGAAAAAATATCACTTTCCAATTCGTCCATCAGAATTGCCACGATGGCCGAGGTGTCGATAACCATCAGTCGAAGTGCCCCAATTCATTGTAGCCGATAATTTCGTCGGGCGTTCGATCGTCAACGGTGGGCATGGCGTTGCACTTGGCGATCAACTCGGCAAGCTTGCGTTTACGGGCGGCGATTTCATCTTTACTCAATGGGACACGCTCCAGGCGCTCGCGGACGGCCTGTTTGACGGCATCGGTGATGCTCTCACCGGTCCGTTCAGCCAATGTTCGGATCAATTGGTCGGCTTCTTGATCCTTGATCAGAATGGCCATCATAGGCTCCGTATATATTCATCGATAAAAATATATACCGAGCAGTCTCGCCATGCCAGCTTCTTGATCTGTCTTATTTTTCCCGCTCCGCCGCCCGCCAGCCGATGTCGTGCCGAAAAAAGCCCTCGGGCCAGCGGATGCGGGAAATGGCGTCGTAGGCGCGCGCGCGCGCCTCGCGCACGGTGCTGCCGAGCGCCGAAACGTCGAGCACGCGTCCGCCATTGGCGAGGATGCGTCCGCGGTCCGCCTTGGTGCCGGCATGGAAGATTTCCACTCCCGCGACGGCGGCGGCCGCGTCGAGACCTTCGATGACGGAGCCTCTGGCATAGGGTCCGGGGTAACCCATGGCGGCCATCACCACGGTGAGCGCGGCCTGCGGATACCAGCGCAGATCGAGGGATTTGAGCATGCCGTCGCGGCTTGCAAGCAACGCCGGGACCAGATCCGACATCAGGCGCAGCATCAGCACCTGGCATTCCGGATCGCCGAAGCGCACGTTGTATTCAATGAGCGTCGGTCCCTCGGCGGTGATCATCAGCCCGGCATAGAGCACGCCCTTGTAGGGCGTGCCCATCGCCTTCATCGCGGCCAAGGTCGGCAGCACGATTTCGCCCATGACCCGCCCGCTCATCGGCGCATTGATGATTGCGGCCGGCGAATAGGCCCCCATGCCGCCGGTATTCGGCCCGTGATCGCCGTCGAAGGCGCGCTTGTGATCCTGGGCCGATGCCAGCGGGACCGCGGTCTCGCCGTCGCAGAGCGCGAAGAACGAAGCCTCTTCGCCGTCGAGAAATTCCTCGACGATCAGTTCAGCGCCGGCGTCGCCCAGGCCGCCGCCGAGCATCATGTCGATCGCGGCTTCGGCCTCGGCGAGGTTTTGCGCGACGATGACGCCCTTGCCGGCGGCAAGCCCGTCGGCCTTGACGACGAGCGGCGCGCCGCGGGCGCGGACATAGGCCTTGGCTGGTTCTGCTGCGCGGAAACGCTCATAGGCCGCGGTCGGTATGCGATTTGACCGGCACAAATCCTTGGCGAAACCCTTGGAGCCTTCGAGACGCGCAGCGGCGCGGCTCGGTCCGAAGGCCTTGATGCCGGCGGCCTCCAGATCGTCGACGATGCCGGCGCAGAGCGGCGCTTCCGGGCCGACCACGACGAAATCGACGGCGTTGGCGCGGCAAAACCCGACCACCGCCGCATGGTCGGCGATGTCGAGCGCAACGCACTCTGCTTCGCGCGCGATGCCGGCATTGCCCGGGGCGCAGATGAGTCGGCCCGTGAGCGGACTTGCCGCCATCTTCCAGGCCAGCGCATGCTCGCGTCCACCGGAGCCGAGGAGCAGAATGTTCATGGGTTGGAACGCATTGCCGGCGCCCCCTGTAGCACGGGAAAGCACCGGTGCAAGTCACCGTGCAAGTCCATGTGCAAGTCCCCGTGCAAGTCCTGATGCGGATTTATCGAGGGGGCCTTGACCCGCGCCGGCGATGCGCAGCAGTGGGATCGCTAGAGCATGTTCAGTTTCGGTGGAAACTGATCATGCTCTAGATTCTTTGTTTGGTCGCATTTTCTACGGAAAACCGGTATCCACTTTTCCTGAAAATGCTCTAATTTGCTAGTGTCCCGTTGATTCCGAAACTCGCATGAGAGTGTGCGGCCAGGACAATCGCATCGTTGCTATGATGAACGAACCACGCCTCAATCTGCCGGAACTGACGGTCTCCGAGCTCTCGGCGGCGCTCAAGCGCACGATCGAGGAGTCTTACGGCTACGTGCGCGTGCGCGGGGAACTCGGCAAGGTCAGCTATCATGGCAACGGCCACGTTTACTTCGATCTTAAGGACGACCGCGCCAGCATCGCCGGCGTGATCTGGCGCAGCGCCGCCCCGCGCATCAGGCTGAAGCTCGAAGCGGGCCTCGAAGTGGTGATCACCGGGCGGCTGACCACCTATCCCGGCCGCTCGCAATACCAGATTGTGGTCGAGACATTGGAGCCGGCCGGCCTCGGCGCGCTCATGGCGCTGCTCGAGGAGCGCAAGAAACGGCTGACTGCCGAGGGATTGTTCGACGAGGCGAGAAAGCAGCTGCTGCCGTATCTGCCGGCCGTGATCGGCGTCATCACCTCACCGACCGGCGCCGTCATTCGCGACATTCTGCATCGGCTCGCCGACCGTTTCCCGCGCCATGTGCTGGTCTGGCCGGTGAAGGTGCAGGGCGACGGTTCGGCCGCGGAGGTCGCCGCCGCCATCGCCGGCTTCAACGCGCTGTCGGAACAGGGGGCAATGCCGCGGCCCGATCTCCTCATTGTCGCGCGCGGTGGCGGCTCGCTCGAAGATTTATGGTCGTTCAACGAGGAGATCGTGGTGCGCGCGGCGGCCGCAAGCCTCATTCCGCTCATCGCCGCGGTCGGGCACGAGACCGACGTGACACTGATCGATTTTGCCGCCGACCGGCGGGCGCCGACGCCGACCGCCGCCGCCGAAATGGCGGTGCCGGTGCGCGCAGAGCTCATTGTCGACGTCGAGAGCCTGGAGCGGCGGGCGCTCGCCGGCTGGCGGCGAAATCAGGAGGCGCGGCGCAACGCGGTGCGCTCGGCCGCCCGCGCGCTGCCGGATGCCGACGAGGTGCTGGCCTTGCCGCGGCAGCGGCTCGATCATGCCGCCGAACGGCTCTCGCGTGCATTGCGCGCCAACGCGCACATCCATCGCGTGAGCTTTTCGCGCATCGGCGGCAGGCTGAGCGCGCACCTGTTGCGCACGCATGTGGAGCGCCGCCGCGAACGCTATGCCGGCATCGCGCTGCGGCTGCGCGCAAGCGTCGGCGCCAACATCGAGGTGCATCGGACCCGGATTGCGCGCGAGCGCGAGCGAGTTGGCGTGTTCGCCGCGCGCGCCGAGCGTGCCATGGATAACCTCCTCGATGCGCGCTGGGCGCGATGCGAACGTGATGCGCAATTGCTCGCGGCGCTCTCCTATCGCGGGGTATTGGCGCGGGGTTTTGCGCTGGTGCGCGACCGAGCGGGCCGGCCGCTGCGCACGGCCGCCGCGGTTGCCGCCGGCATGCCGATCGATATCGAGTTTGCCGACGGCCGCGTCGGCGCCCGTGCCGAAGTTGTACAAGCTTCAACGACGCCGCGCGCCGAGCCGGTGAGACGTCGAGCGCGGCGTGGCAGCGATCCCGGACAAGGTAATCTCTTCTAGCGAGAGCACACGCTCATCGTCTCCCCTGTCGAACGCAGAGCCGTCCGCGCGTCAAATCGTGCGGGACTTAGCAGACCGAAAGCGAAAGAAGAATTTGCTTCAGAGCTAACGATCTCGGCTGGAGATTTGCAAGCTGACTATTTGTTCATGTCTGTGAGAAATTTGCTGAGATTCGCAATCTGACTGTTTGTTCATCACGTGAACAGTTCCGATGCCGTGGAACTGCCATCATGTTTGCGTATTATGTACTTGGCGGAGATTAGTCCGCGTGAAGGAGGACAGCATGATTCGAACGGCATTTGCGGTTGCGGTCGCAGCTTTGGTTTTTGCGGCCGTGTCCGGAGTTTCGCAAGCAACCCCCATCGCGCCGCTTGCGGCGGGGATCGCGGCCGACCATGGCACGGTGACGCAGGTCCGGTGGCATCACCATCACCACTGCGGGTGGCACCACCGGCACTGCTGGTAGTGATAACGGCGTTCTGACGCGGAACTCAATACGGCAAAGCCGCCGCTCGCGGTGGACTTTGCGATGACAACGCGGCAATCCGGCGCCGCGCCGACGGCAATCGGCGCGGCGCTTTTTTTCTCATGGCCGGGCGCGAGCCGGAGCACCCCAGGTGGGTTTCGTCCTGACGGCGGAGTGATTATGTTTCTAGACGTGCGGGCCGTTCGGATCTAAGGCCGGTCCGCGACGGAGGTCCATTTGCTCAATCGTACCGATCGCCCATCGCCAATGCCTGGCGAAGCCGAAGTTAAATATCTTGACGGCGATTTCCGCGTCGTGCGGCCGGGGGCCTTCGTGCGCTGCGCCGTGACCGGCGTGCCAATTCCGCTCGAGGAGCTCAGATATTGGAGCGTCGACCTGCAGGAAGCCTATGCCTCGCCGGAGGCGGTGCTGCAGCGGCACGGTGCCGCCTATGCGCGGACATCTTAAAAGAACACCGAACTGCCATCAGGCAAATTGACATCGGCGCTACCGCCGCTTCACCGCTTTGAGGATCAGGTCGCGAAACGCATCCACTTCCTCGATCACGAGGCGCACCGGCAAGGCGCTCGCGCGAGCGGCGAGTGCGGCAAGATGCGGATCGCCGGCAAGCCGGACGAGATCTTTCTCGGTGGTGAGCAGCATGAGGTTCGCGACATCGGCGCGCGCGATCAGCGCCTGCGCCTCTGCCGCCGTGTAGCGATGATGGTCGGGAAAGCTTGCACGCTCGGCGACCGCGACGCCGGCGTCGCCGAGAGTCGCGAAGAATTTCTCCGGATCGCCGATGCCGGCGAAGGCCAGAACTTTGCGCCCGCCGAGCGCGGCGAGGGTGTGGCGGTCGGGTTCGAGGCGGCCATGGAAGATCGCAACATCGTGCCGGCGCGCGAGCTGCGCGACCGCGGCGGTGCCGGCGGCGCCGGCGGCGCCGGCGGCGCCGGCGGGCGGGCCGACGACGACGAGCGCCTGCGCATGCGCGATCTGCATTTCCAGCGGCGCCCGCAACGGACCCGCAGGAATGGTGCGGCCGTTACCGATGCCGCGGCGGCCATCGACGAGGAGGATCGCGAGATCCTTGGCGAGCGCGGGGTTTTGGAACCCGTCGTCCATCACGATCACGTTCGCGCCGCCGAACCGTGCGGTTTTTGCCCCCGCCAGGCGGTCGCGCGCGACGATGGTCGGCGCAAGGCGCGCCAGGAGAAGCGGCTCGTCACCGACGGCGGCGGCGGAATGGGCCGCGGGATCAATGCGTACCGGACCAGCCAGTCGCCCGCCGTAGCCGCGGCTCAGAAAGAACGGGCGCTGGTGCGCGCCGAGGAGAAGGTGCCCCACCGCGAGCGCAGCCGGCGTCTTGCCGGCGCCGCCGACGGTGAGATTGCCGAGGCAAATGACGGGAACGCCGACGCGGCGCCCCGGTGACCGCATGCGCAGCGCGGCCACGGCGCCATAGATGCCGGCGAGCGGGCTGAGCAGGCTTCCGCTGCCGGGCCGCCACCAGAAGTCGGGCTCACGCATCAGAGCATGATCCCGAAAAAGCCTGCCCCGGACGCGATCCGGGGTGGAAACCGGTTTTCGGAAAAGATTATGCTCAACTCTAGGACACCCGCTGTTCGAGCCGAAGCTGCATCAGGTAAGGCTCGACAGCGGCGAGTGTCCGCTCGAGCGCGCCGCCGAGCTTGCCCACCGTCAAAATGGCTGCATCGGCCACGGCTGTGCGTGCTGCCGGCTTGGCGAGCCAGCCGGTGAGGCGGGCCGTCAATGCCTCGGCGTCGGGGATGAGTTCGGCGCCGTGCGCCTCATCGAGCGTGGCGTAGATCTCAGCGAAATTCCACACATGCGGGCCATGGACGACCGCCGCGCCGAGCCTGATGGCCTCGATCGGATTCTGGCCGCCATGGCTCGCCAGCGAGCCGCCCATAAAGACGATGGGCGCGAGCCGGTAGATCAGGCCGAGCTCGCCGAGCGTGTCGGCGATGAAGACATCGACATCCGGCTTCGGCAGATCGCCGCGCGAGCGCAGCGCGACGGCAAGGCCGGCGACTTTTGCCAGCTCCGCGATGCCGGGGCCGCGTTCCGGATGGCGCGGCGCGATGACCGTCAGCAGGGAGGGACACTTGGCGCGCAGTCGCCGATGGGCGGCGATGATGGCGGTCTCTTCGCCCGCATGGGTGGAGGCCGCCGCGATGACAACACGCGCGCCGATGATCGACTTCAGTTCGCGCAAGGTCGACTGGTCGACCGGCGGGGCGGGTACGTCGAGCTTGAGATTGCCGATGCTGCTGATGCGCGGCGCGCCGAGTTGGGCATAGCGTTCGGCGTCGGCGCTCGACTGCGCCAAGCAAAGATCGAAGCGCTCGAGCAGGGCCGCGATCGCGCCCGGTAGGAGCCGCCAGCGGCTGAACGAGCGTTCCGATACGCGGCCGTTGACCAGGATCATCGGGACGGCTCGGTCCGCGCACGCCAAGATGAGGTTGGGCCACAAGTCGGATTCGACGAACAGCGCGAGATCGGGCCGCCAATGATCGAGGAACCGGCCGACAAATCGCGGCGCATCGAGCGGAATAAACTGGTGGAAGGCGCCGGCCGGCAGACGCTGCTCGGCGAGCGCAGCGGAGGTGACGGTGCCGGAGGTGACGAGCACGGCGAAATTCTGCGCGCGGATGCGCTCGATGAGAGGGATGACGGCGAGCATTTCGCCGACGCTGGCGCCGTGCAGCCAGATCAGCGGGCCGGTCGGCCGCGGCAGGCTTGCTTCACCGTAACGCTCAGCGAGGCGCGCAGGGTGTTCCTTGCCGCGCTTGAGGCGCCACGCCAAGAGCCGCGATGCCAAGGGCGGCGCTGCCGCAATGGACGCGAGTCGATACAATCGCAGCGCGAGCGGCAGATGATCGCGCACGCTCAGTCTCCCTCGCCGCCGCAGACGAGGTGGAGCAATTGCTTGGATGTTTGTTTGGAAACGGTGTCCGACATGCTACTCGATCCACCCGCTCATCCGCGATTTATGAAGACGCGATCCGCCAATCTCTCAGGAGATCGATGAGCGCCGCATGCCTGTCCCGGCCGGCCGCAACGAGCATCCCGTGCCGCGGCACGGGAAGATTATAGGTGACAGGCCTACCCTCGACGGACGTTAGCGCGCCGCCAGCTTCGTGCACCAAAAGATCAGCCGCCGCAAGGTCCCAGTCGTGGCTGTTGACGCCGGCAATGGCGACGTCGTAGGCGCCCTGCGCGACGCGGGCCAGGCGCAGCGCGAGCGAGCGCACCCGCGGCATGACGGTGAAGGGCGGCGCCACCGCAGCAAATCGATCAAGAAAGCTCTTCGGACCGGCGATGCGCGCGTGCGCGAGCGAAGCTCCGGTCGTGGTCGCGATCGATGCGCCGTTGCAGGTGGCGCCTTTATCGGCGACCGCCATGAAGAACTCCTCGGTGACCGGAGCGTAGAGGCAAGCCGCGATCGGCCGCCCATTCTCGACCAGAGCGGCGGAAACGGTCCAATCCGGCAGCCCGGCAAGATAGGCGCGGGTGCCATCGATCGGATCGACGATCCAGACATACCGCGCGGCGAGCCGCGCCGGATCGTCGATGCTTTCCTCCGACAGCCAACCGAAGCCGTGGCCCTCGCCGGTCAGCCGTTCGTGCAGCAATCGATCGACGGCGATATCGGCCTCGCAGACCGGCGAAGAGCCTGCCTTGGTCCAATTGTTGATCGGGGTCCGAAACATCGAGAGCGCAAGCGCGCCGGCTTCACGCACGCAGGTAGCAAGCCATGCGGCCGCTTGCGCGGGGTCGACGACCTCAGTGGCCGGCAACGGTCATACCCTCGACGCGCAACGTCGGTGCATTGGTGCCGTAGCGGAAGGCGAGGTCGTTCGCCGGCGTGACGGTCGCGAACATCTCCAGAAGGTGTCCGGCAATCGTGACCTCGCTGACCGGATAGGTGCGCTCGCCGTTCTCGATCCAGAACCCGGAGGCGCCGCGGCTATAATCCCCCGTCACCAGATTGACGCCCATCCCGATCATGTCGGTGACGTAGAAACCGTCCGCGATGTCGGCGATGAGTTGATCCGGGCTTTTGCCGCCGGGGGCGAGATGAAGATTGCTCGGGCTGGGCGAGGGGGTCGAGGAAACGCCGCGCTGCGCATGACCGGTCGTTTCCAGATCGAGCTCGCGCGCGGTCGCGCAGTCGAGGAGCCAGGTCATGAGCACGCCGTCCTCGACCAGCTTGCGTCGGCGGCCGGCGACGCCTTCGGCGTCGAACGGCCGTGAACGCAAGCCCCGCGGCCGCAGCGGATCGTCGACGATGTCGATGCCGGACGCAAAAATCTTCTCGCCGAGTTTTTCCCGCAAAAAACTCGTCTTGCGTGCGATGGCGCTGCCGTTGGCGGCGCTCGCGAGGTGGCTGACCAACGAGCCCGAGATTCTGCAATCGAACACGACCGGCACGCGGCGGGTTGCGACCTTGCGTGGGTTGAGGCGCTTGACGGCGCGTTCGCCGGCCCGGCGTCCGATCGCTTCCGCGCTGTCGAGGTCGGCGGCGTGCAGCGTCGAGGAGAAATCGTAGTCGCGCTCCATGCCGGTGCCGTCGCCGGCGATCGCCGTCATCGCGATGCCGTGGCGCGACGCGATCGTCGCGCCGTGGAAGCCATCGCTCGTCACCAGCACCAGGCCGCCGATGCCGGCCGAGGCCGAGGCTCCGCCCGACTTGGTGACGCCGGCAACGGCGAGCGCGGCAGCTTCGGCTTCGCGCGCGCGGGCTTCGAGCACGTCGACCTCCGGCATGTCGGGATCGATGAGATCGAGTGCGGGCAATTCGCGCGCGAGCAACGCCGGATCGGCAAGTCCGGCGAAGCGGTCTTCGGGCGCCGCGCGCGCCATGGCGACCGCGCGCTCTGCCAGCGCGTCGAACCCGGTGCCCTTGAGATCATTGGTCGAAGCGACCGCCTGCTTGTGGCCGACGAGCACGCGCAGGCCGAGATCGTCCCCCTCGGAGCGCTGCGATTCCTCGACGGCGCCGTCGCGCACGTCGACCGAAAGCGATACCGAGCGAACGACGAGGGCGTCGGCCTGATCGGCGCCGGCGCGGCGCGCGGCAGTGACCAGACGCTCGGCGAGATCGGCGAGGGCGGATTGGTCGAGAAGCGAGGGCATGCAGCGGCCGGTTTATGCGGGGGCACAAGCGAAGACAAGAAGAAGATGTGGCCGTGTGCGGCGCGATTCAACCCAGTTATCGGCGCGCGTCAGCGCGCAAAGGCAGCGCGCAAAGGCAAATTGCAGCGGCGGCGGCAACCGCTCGTCAATCATGCAGTCCATTGGCCGGCGCAATACCAGCTTTTAACCAGGGTTCTTAAGCTGATTACGACCGTGGTCTGGCATTGTCGCGGCAACCGGGCGGCAACAGCCCGGCGGGAGTCGAGTTTCGGGGCGTCAAATGGAAGCCGGCAGGATCGCTGCCGGGTCGAGCCGCGCCGGGGCAACCCATCGCGCAAGCGCGATGGGGACCCCACTGCGGCTCGACCCTTTCTCCTTGCCCGTGCGTT
>JBEKNW010000013.1:0-39341 GCA_049522435.1 Xanthobacteraceae bacterium | reverse complement strand
AAAAAAGGGCCTGCACACCTCATGGGTGCGCGCCCTTTTTTGGAGAGAAGAGTATGAAACTACGGCTCAAGCCAGTCTCCGTCTGAAGACGGAGGTTTGAAACCCAAGAGCGGAAAATCAATTTGATCGAGTCAGGCAATAACGAGGCGGCAATTCCGACTAGCGGCAGCATGAGCGCCTCGTCCTGCTGGTCACAGCCTTTGTTAGAAGTTTAGGTACATCTCTCTTGAGTTGTAAAGCGTATGGGCTAAAGCTGATTTAGCAGGATGGAGTTCGCCGATGGCGCGCGAAATAACGAGCCGACACATAGCCATGCCCCCGGCCAGCCTATTGGCACTTGCGCTCGGAGCTGCGGCGGTGGGCGCGGTTGCCATCGGCGCGCTGGCGATTGGCCAGCTTGCCGTCGGTCGTCTCGTGATCAGGAGGGCGCGTTTTGGTTCGCTGGAAGTCGATGAATTGACCGTTCACAGGCTGCGCGTCACTGAGCATCAAGACGCGAAGTCGTGAGCCCCCGCGACCGCCGCTTCCACCTTCGCAGTCTGCTAAAATCCCCACATCGCAAACAAACACCAATGAATTATTGATACGCGGGCTACGCGTCACGATCATCCGTCCGGAGAGCCGACGCCCCCCCGCGCGGACATCCAGACGACGCAACAAATCATTGCGGTGGCGAACCCGCTCGGCATTTCCGTGCACGACCACATCATCGTCAGCAAGGAAGGCCATGCGAGCTTGAAGGGGTTGAAGCTGGTGTGAGGCGTAAGGCCTTACGGCTCATTTGAGGCGTTTCGTCAGATTGGCAGCGCTTCGGCCGGCGATACGGCCAAGAACTGTCGCGGTGAGCAAGCCGTTTCCCGACAGATAGCCGCTCGCCTGGGAACCGGAAACGCCCGCCGCCGCGCCGCCGGCCGCGAACAGGTTCGGCAAACGGTCGCCTTGCGCGCTGAGGACGCGGGCCTCGCCATCGACCGCAAGCCCGCCCTGGGTGTGAAACAGCGCCCCGGTGACCTTGACCGCCTTGAACGGCGGCGCCAGTGGCGCGCGTCCGGCGAAGGCGCGCCCGAAACGATCTTCGCGGCCGGAGCGCTTGGCCGCCTCAACTTCGGCGAAGCTTTCGGCAAGCGCGGCCGGCGGCAGGCGCAGTCGCTCCGCCAGCAGTGCGATCGTCGCCGCCTCGATCACCGCGCCGCAGGCCTCGGCTTGCCGAAAATCTTCAAACTGCCGCGCGACTGTGGCGATACGCTCGTCGAATATGTCGAAGGCCTTGCCCGCAGGCTGGGCGAGCACGACGGCGGCTTGTTCCGAATAGCCCCGGCTTTCGTTTGAGAAACGACGGCCCATCGCATTGACCTGAAACCCGCCCTCCATGATCACGGCCCAAGTGATCAGCACGCCATGCGGATGCGCGACCGAGCCATGCCCCTGATAGCCGGACATATGCAGGAGTTTCGCGCCAAGCGCTTCGCCCCAGATCACCGCGTCGCCGCGATTGCCGGGATGCCCGAAATAATTCGCGCCGCGCATTTCAGGAATGTGCCGCGCGACCAGATCGGCGGCGCCGCCGTAGCCGTTGCAGGCAAGGACGAGCGCGTGGCAACCCATGGAGTCCCGCGTCCCGTCCGGCCGTGTGATCTCGACGCCGCGAACGACGCGCTCGGCATCGGCATAGAGCGCCGTAACGGTCGCATTGACGATGAGCGGAATTGCGGCTTGCTCCGCCGCCTGACGCAACCGGTCGATCAGCTCCGCGCCGGAACGGCTCGGCAAGCCATGCATCCGCCGCGCGGAATGGCCCGGGTAATCGAAATCATGCACCACGGAAAACGGGAAGGCGTGGCGACCCGCCAGCCATTCGACCGTCGCCGCCGCTTCCCGCGCGACGAGGTCGACGATCGTCGGGGCCACTTCGCCATGAGCCTTGTTCTGGATGTCGGAAGCGAACAGCGCGGTATTATCGCTGATGCCGAGCGCTGTTTGAAAGCGCGTGCCGGCGGCAGGGATCAATCCCGCCGACAAAGCCGTGGAGCCGCGCGGCACGGAATCGCGCTCCAGAACGACGGCCTCAACGCCCGTTTCGTGCGCCGACAGCGCGGCGCAAAGTCCCGCCGCGCCCGCTCCGACGATGGCGATGGGGACGCTTGCCGCGAATCCTCCCGCCGGTGCCGCCCTGACGCTCACGTGATCATCTCTGCCATTCTTCCGCGATCGTGGCGCCTTGCGCACCGCACCGCCGGAACCTCCGAAGCTGACGCACGTACTCGAAACGTTGTTGCTGCGCTGAAAACCTGATCAGAGCGTCTGCCATGCGCGCAAAAAAACCGCCGGCACTCGCGCGGTGTTGCGCCCGGATTGATCCCATAGCAGAAAAACACGTCCGATGATCGTATCACATCGCACTTTTGCGGCAGCAACCGCGGGCGGGATGCAACCCTCAATGCCTTCCCGGAGACAAGACGACCGTAATCGGTAGCTGATCCCGTCCGGATCACGTGCGCATGGCGCTACGTCATCGCACCAGCGTCACGCGACAGCCTCGGCGCGGAATATGTCCGGGAAGGTCTGCTCGATCGCATCGCGGACGCGGCTGTAATCGGCAACCCGTGCATCCCAGTCGACCCGAAGCAAATAATGACATACGACGAGGTCGTACCATACCGAGGAGACGGACCAATCAAGTTTTTTCCTGTTCTTGATGATTATGACTCGTCGTCAACGACAACGTTGATGATAACCTCCCCCTTAGCCAAGCCGCCATTCTGTCCCGTAAAGCGGGACCACCTCTGGCTCTCCAAAATTGCCTTTGCTCAGCGGCAAGCTCGTATCTGATTGCGCGGCTGCAACTCTTGCAAATCGACTTGTCGCTGTAGCCGGGCGTGGCGTTCTCGGCATGCAGCTCCGCCATTCCCTTCGACGCGAACAGCGAAAAATAATCGTTCGCGATCAGATTTCCGATCTTGTGCTTTACCGAATAGTCCATGCAGCAAATCACCACATCACCGTTCGGAAGTAGAACGTTGTGATCGTAGAATGGCGTATAGCCGCAACTGACCGGCGACGAATGGCGAGGCGTGTTTTCAACCGGCTGAGTTCCGATCTCTGAAGTATCCAAACTGCCTGCGCGCGTGTGGCCGAACCACCGCGGCAGCGAGCGAACAAGATTGCGCAATTGCGGGTGAACCGAACCACCCTTATCCATTGTCATAGCGTGGAAACGGCGCAGCACGCCGCTGTTTCCGAGCTTAATGAAGGCGCCGAGCACAGTTTCGTATTCGCTTGAATGACGAAACCCGCGCATATTTCCGTTTTGGTCGGGTAGATGCAGACAGAGAATTTCGACCTGCTTCGCGTGTTTGGTCAGAAGAGCAACGATCCGCTCCGCATCGTCTACAGTGATGCCATAGAGAGTCGTGTAGACGCTGATACTAAAACCCTTTTCGAGCGCGTGCGCGAGCATCGGCGTAGCGTCGGGATTGGCCCAGGGCTCGGCCATGCCGGAAAAGTCAATGCGGACGTAATGAGGGATCTTCGAGAGGACCAGCTTAAAGTTCTCGAATGAAAGGTACTTTTCATTCTTGCCATAGGTGCCGCGCAACTCGTCTTGCGGACAGAACGTGCATTTGAGAGGGCACCCAACCATCGTCGTGATTTCGAGGCACGGCATCAGCACGCTCTCTCTGACTTCTATCGGCTTGCTACCTGTATGCGCCGGCACTCCGCAGCTCCGGGAGAAATGACGCCACGCTCCGGGACAAGCCGATCGCCAACGACCAAATTGTCACGATCTGCGAGGACGACGCCATATTCAACCATGGATTCGAGCCTCCTGCCGAGAACTTAATAACGACGCGGTTAACGGAGGACTGGGAGATCATCTTCTGGAGGTTCAATGTTGCTGCGTTGTACGGCAGGGGCACATCTTTGATGATCATATCACGTCGCCGGCGCCCGCATGCTTTTCGCCGGCTGGCGAGAACAGCAGTGCGGCTTTGGTTCATCGTGTCTGCGTGCCTGCAACGAAATAAGCTTAGAAGAAATTCGCCGGGGCGAACCCAAACTATGAGCCGCGGGTTTGATAGAGAACAATCTGGGTGCAGCGAAACAACGCGATGGTCTTGCCGGAGGCCTCGCTTTTCACCTCCGCGTCCCACACTTGCGTCGTACGCCCGGCATGCACCAAGCGCGCGTCGCAGGTCACGCCGCCCTCGAGTGCAGTGCCCATGAAATTGGCCTTGAGCTCGACCGTCGTGAAATTCGATGCATTTTCCGGGAGCGACATCAGGCAACCGTAGCCGCATGCGGTATCCGCAAGTGCGACAACCGCCGCGGCGTGAAGATAGCCGTTTGGCGCTAAATGCTGTTTGCCGATCGCGAACCGGCCTTGCGCAAAACCCCGCCGCACATCGACCCAATCGAATGCCAAATGATCGGGAAGAAATCCGATTTGCTTGGCGCGAAAGGCGGCGGCCCCCTCACTCATGCTTCATCCTCGGATGCGTGTCGTCACTACTGCCGCACCAGCAGGACCGGGTCGGGACTTTCAGGCACGCGGAGCCACGTATTGGCGTCGTTCTCTTCGAAGCGCCAGATTTGCCCGCGCCCCGAGAGCAGGACCAATTCGCCCTGGTCGATACGCCAGGAGGTCGGGCCGAACCGGGTGACCAGCGGATCGCAGCCGGGCTTGATCTTGAGCGCCAAACTGTCGGCGCCGGCAGGATTGTTCGCCAGCGTGAGCCTGCAGATCGGCTCACCCGTCCCGCGCGCGACTGCCCAATCGCCGACCAGGTCCTCGGCCGAGCGGACCGGCGCTGCGGCCGCGCTCTGCAGCACGTAGCGGCCTTCGCCAAGCTGGAAGCCATCGAAGATGCCGGTCTCGGCCTCGGTGAGCTCAATCATCGCGTTGCCGCGCGCATCAAGCAGACGCAACGTGCCATACGTGTCCACGGCCCAGGCGGCGATATCCTTGGTCGCAGGAAACAGGCTGGCGCAGTTCTTGTCGATGTCGAGCTTATAGCCACCGGCCATCGCATCGGCGTGGAAGATGAAGCGGCAGATCTTGTCGTGATCGGCGTCGGAGAATTCCCAGGCGCCGATCATGGCGCTGGCGGCATCGCTCAATGTCGGCGAGTCCTGCGCCAGCGCACCGCTGCAAAGGCTCCCCGCGACGGCGACGCCGATGATAGCGCTACGACCCATGCCGAAACAGTTCGCGCTCATGCATGAACGCTAGCACGCACACGGCGCGCCGTCATGATACCCGTCAGGCAGGCTGTCTCAGCCTGGATGTCAGCCGCTCTGTCTGACGCTCGCCTTCCGCAAGGGGCGGAAGGTGGACCCCACTGCGCCGTTCTGCTACCGGTATTCGGCCCCCAAGGGCAGATTTTAGCAGCTTCCAACAACTTGGCGTGCGCGCCGGTCAGGTTTTTCATGAGTGGAACATCGGATCACGTCGCTGCGGACAAGAACCGTTACTTTCTCGTCCTCGGAGTGGCCGCCGCAGACCTTTGGAGCGACCTGCCGCAGGAGCTTCAACAATCCTTGTTCGAACGGGCCGTCGTTCTCGGCCACAAAAGCGAGCGCGACGAAAGCCTGCGCGAGCAACTGGCCAAATTCCTCCACGATCATCACGCGCGGACGCAGCACGTTTGAGGCTGGAGCGGCAACGCGCCGCTTGTGATGGCATCCGCAAACCTTACATAACGTTGCAACGAAAACGAAGCATCCAGCGGTCACGCCATCGTGGAAGATTCAAACCAGCCGGAACGGCCCCGCGTAGAGCCGGAAATCATCCCACCGGACCGAACCCAACAGTCCGATTGGCGGCAACACACTTGGCGCGTGTCAGCGGCGGCGGATCGGACGCATCGCATCTACGTCGCAAGGCTCGGGCCGTTCGCTATCGCCCTGCTCATGCTGATCGTCGGCGTCCTCGCCGCCGTGATCCTTCTCGCCGTAATCGGCGCGGTTCTGATCTGGATACCGGTCGTTGCGCTGCTGGTCGCCGCCGGCGCCATATTCCGCCTCTTGCGCCGGTGACTGCGCTTCATCGGCACGCGGCGCAGCTCCATCTTCGTTCGGATTTGCCAGGTGAAATTTTCGAAGGTGCGCACGTCCTCCAAACCTAAGTTCAGTTCCTCAACTCAGCTCGGCCGCCCATCACATTCTACGCCAGCCGCCAAGCCAGCACGCGGCGCTCCAGCGCCTGCAGGAGGGCGTTGCTTGCGTAGCCGATGGCCCCGAGAAGGGCGATGCTGGCGAACAAATCGGCGCTGTGGTACGAGCGGGCGGCGAGCAGGATGGCTAGGCCGAGGCCGTGCTGCGAACTCAGCATCTCGCCCACCACCGCCAGGATGAGCGAGACCGTGAGCGACAGCCGGAGGCCGGAGAAGATGTCCGGCAGCGCGCTGGGCAGGCCCATCTTCCAGATGAACGCCGGCCGCGACAGCCGCAGCACTCGCGACACCTCGTCGAGACGCGGCTCGATCGCCGAGAAGCCGTGCACGGTGGCCAGCAGCACCGGCCAGACCGATCCGAACGCCACCACCGCCAGGACCATGCCGGGGCTCAGGCCGAAGATGGCGATAGCGATGGGCATCACCGACGAGGCAGGGATCGGCCGGATGAACTCCAGCATGGGCTGGAGCCAGGCCCGCGCCACCGGCGAGACGCCGATCAGGGCGCCGACGGCGACGCCGACCAGCGAGGCAAGAACCCACCCCAGCACCATGCGTTCGACCGTACCGAAGATCAGTGGCCATAGCTCGCCGCTGGCGAAGCCGTCGCGCAGACTGGCGAGCGCCGCCAGCGGCGTCGGCAGGAACACCGGCGACACCAGCCTCCACTCGGCCACGCCTTCCCAGAGCAGCAGGATGGCGAAGGCGACCAGGACGCTGCCCGCCTGCCATATCCATGCCGCCGACGGACGTGTCATGCCATCCTCGTGAACCGGCCGAACAGGCGCCGCTGAAGCGCGAGCAGACCGGCGTTGATGGCCCAGCCGAGGACTCCCACCCACAGCAGCAGTGCGAACATCAGTTCCGGCCTCAGGTTCTGCTGCGCCAGGATCATCCCGTAACCGAGGCCGTGTGGATTGGCGGCGATCTCCACCGTGACCGCCACCACCATGGCAATGCCGACCACGAGGCGGAACGCCACGAACACCCGCGGTAAGGATGCCGGCAGGACGATCCTGCCGATCTGCTGCAACCGCCCCATGCCGAGGATGTGAGCCACTTCGAGCAGGCGGGGTTCGACCCCCGCCACCGCTGCTTGTGAAAGGATCAACATCGGCCAGAAGCAGGCGAAGGAGACAATCGCGATCTCCATGCGGTAGCCGAAGCCGAAGACGAGCATGGCGACCGGAATCAGCGCGACCGACGGAATGGGCCGGAACAGCTCGACGGAAACTACCGACAGGCGCGCGGCGATGCGCGACAGGCCGAGCCACAGGCCGACGGCCAGTCCCAGGCCGCCGCCGATGACGATCCCGCCCGCCGCTGCGCCCAAGGTCTCGCCGCTTTGCGCGACGATGGTGCCATCGGTCAGTGCCGTCCAGACGGCGATGGCGATGTCGCTGGGAGGAGCCAGAGCGTCGCTATGGGTGCCGTTCACCCGCATCACGGCTTCAGCGGCGATCAGCAGCGCCAGCGGCACCGCCCAGCCGCGCCCGCGCGCCTTCACTGCAGCATCTCCTGGATGAAGCCGAACAGCAGATGGCGCAGGCGGAGGAATTCGGCGTTCTCGCGCGTCGAAAGCTGGTCGCGTGGGCGCACCAGCGGCACGTCGATATCCTGCGCCAGACGACCCGGATTCGTTCGAAGCGAGATCACCCGGTCGCCGAGATAGATCGCCTCCTCCAGGTCGTGGGTGACGAACATGACGGTGACGCCGGTGGCGGCGACGAGGGCGGCGACCTCGTCCTGCAAGCCATGGCGGGTGATGGCGTCGAGCGCGCCGAAGGGCTCGTCCATCAGGAGGATCGAGGGTTCCTGCGCCAGACAGCGGGCGATCTGCAGGCGTTGCTGCATGCCGCCGGAAAGCTGCGCCGGGTATTTCTCGGCATGGGCGGCAAGGCCGACCTTCGTCAGCAGCTCGGCGACGCGCGGTGCACGCTGCCGCTTCGGCATGCCCATGGCCTCCAGCGCCAGCGCCACGTTTCCGGCGGCGGTGCGCCAGGGTAGCAGTGCCTTGCCGTAGTCCTGGAACACCACCGCGACCTCACGCGAGGGAGCGGTCACCGCCACCCCTTCGCGCCGCACCGAACCGGAAGTTGGCGCGATCAGTCCGGTCACCATGCGCAGGAGCGTGGTCTTGCCGCACCCCGACGGACCGACGATGCAGACGAACTGCCCGCGCGGCACGCTGAGCGATAGCTGTTCGATGATGCGCCGGCCGCCAAGGTCCAAGTCGACGCGATCGAAAGTGATCGCCGGCCGGGAAGGGTTGCCTTGCGGCTGCCCGACCGGCCGTTCGGAAGGCAGCGGTTGCACCGCCACCGGCCTTAGGGAAAGATGAGATTCTGCGCTGCAACCTTGCTTTTCAGCATCTTCTGCTCGTTCATGGTGTCGATCCACACGGCCAGCGACGGCACCGTCGGTTCGGCGTTCAACCCGGTGAAGACGATGGTGGCGAGCACCGGCTGCGGCAGTTTGACGTATTTGCCAAAGTCGGCCCTGGCGCCGTCGAGATTGGAGCCGGCAAAGGCCACGCCCTCGGCCACCGCTTGGCGGAAGGCCTTGGCGGCGTCGGGATGTTTGGTCGCCCAGTCGCGGGTCGAGCTATAGAAGAACGACGCCATGCCGGCCGGCATGTCGGGCGCCATGTTGGTCACCAAAGTGCCGATCTTGCCCTCAATGATGCGGCCCATGAACGGATTGGCGCTCACCACCGCGTCGACGGAGCCGCCCTTGAGCATGTCCGGCATCTGCGGGAACGGCGTCTCGATGAAGGTCACCTTGTTATAGTCGACGCCCTTGACCGTCAGCCACTTGCGGAACATCACCTGCAGGGTGGCCCCGATTCCGGGAACGCCGACCTTCTTGCCGATGAAGTCGGCGGCATTCTTGATGCCGGCTTCCGGCCGCGCGACCACTCCGAAATTGGTGTCGGTGTTGCTGCCCACTGCACCACCGGCGACGGCGACCAGGTCGAGGCCGCCGTCGACCGCCTGCAGCAGCACCGGCGGCGTCAGTCCCGCGATCTGGATGGAATCCGATTGCAGCGCCGCCGGCATGGTCGAGTTCAGCGGGATCAGCTGGATGGTCACGTCGAAACCGTGCTTGGCGAAGAACCCCTCCTCCTTGGCGATCATCACCGGCGCGACCTCGTTGAACTGGGTGAGGCCGACGATCACCTTGGTCTGGGCGAAGGCTGGTTGGGAAAAAGCGGCGAGCGCCGCCGCCAATATGAACGCCAACGAGATCGCGCGGCCGATGCCGCGGATTCTGCCGGTTAGCAAAGCCGCACGTCGCATGACGTCCTCCCTCAATATTTTTGCGCAATCGTCAGCGCATCATGAGCACCAGTCGCCCGGCATGCCGCGTACACCGCGCATTAATACTAATCCCTTATGAATTGATTAACCATACAGACTTGCCTGGACATGCCGAGCAGCGTGTCCTTGAGTGCGATTTTGGCGCGCTTGTTGCGTCGATGACGGCATTGCTTGGCGTCACCAGCGCGCCCAGCACTGCCTCGCGTGAAGAGGGTCAAGTAGCGAATGTTCGAAGCGCCGCGCCAAATCCAGTCGGCAGTCGTCGGGGCCGGTGACATCAAAGTCGGGTTTGCTCCCCTCGCCAAGATCGATTTTCACCGGACCTTGTCCGTCATCTGGCGTGACAAGGCAACGATTCTGTGGACGACGGCTGCTTCGCTCCTCCTGGCGGTGCTGTTCGTGCTCGTCGTGCCGCATCGATACACGGCGGTAACGCAGATACTCATCGACCCGACGGATTTGCGCGCGGTAGGAAACGATCTTACTCAGGCTAATCAGGCGAACGATGCGGCGGTGCTGCAAGTTGAGAGTCAGGTTCGGGTGCTGACGTCCGACAGCGTGCTGCGCCGCGCGATCAACGCGGAATCGATCGACCACGATCCGGAATTTGTCGACCAATCTTCGGCCCTGCGCGGATTGACGGCCGCTTTCGGGCTCGGCGGCGACGGCGATGCCGACATCACCCTTACCGCCCTGAATGCGCTCAAGCGCAGCGTCCAGGTGAAACGCGCCGAACGCACCTACGTCGTGGACGTGAGCGTCAGCAGCCGAGACCCGGCAAAAGCGGCGCGCATCGCCAACGCGATTGCGCAGGCTTATCTGGCGGAACAAACGGATGTCAGGTCCGATGCCGCCCGTCAGGTTTCGCAGTCATTATCCGCCCGTCTCAACGAGCTCAAGGACCGCGTGCGCGAGGCCGAGGATCGAGTCGAGACGTTCAAGGCACGCAACAACATCCTCGGCGCCAGCGGACAGCTCGTCAACGAGCAGCAGCTCTCGGAGCTGAACAAACAACTGGGAGTGGCTCGCGCCCGCACGGCGGCGGCAAAAGCGCGTCTCGACCAAGTCGAGCACCTGCAGGTGTCCAAAGAAGAGATCGGCGGCTTCACGGAGGCGGTGCAGTCGCAGACCGTCACCGCCCTGCGCAGCCAATACGCCGAGATCATGCGCCGCGAGGCCGAACAGATGACCTCGCTCGGCGAGCGCCACCCGGCGGTTATCGAGATCGAGGCCCAGGCCGGGCGGCTGCGGCGGATGATCGAGGACGAGGTCCATCGCATCGCGCTTTCGGCGCGTAGCGAATACGAGAGCGCACGCGCCAACGAGGAGGCGCTTGCCGGCAACCTGGAAACGCTCAAGCACACCGCAGTCACTACCAACGAGGCCATGGTGACGCTGCGCGAGATCGAGCGCGACGTGCAGGCGAGCCGCGCGGTCTACGAGTCGTTTCTTGTCCGCGCCCGCGAGACCGGCGAACAGGAGCAACTCGACACCAAGAACATCCGCGTGATCTCCCGGGCCGACCTGCCGCAGCGCCGCAGTTTCCCGCCATCGAATCTGCTGCTCGCCGTGGGTGCCCTCTTCCTGGGGGTCGCCGCCGGCAGCGGTATCGTCATCATGCGGGCGACCGACGAAGGGGTGCCTCGCGTGGGCGGAACCAGCGTCTTCCGCAGCAAATTGGCCAGGGCCGCCCGGGAATTTTGGCCGAGCGCCGCATTCTCATCCTCTATTCCGGTGCTTGCGGTGTTGCCGAACGTCGACGTCTCGTTCGGCTTGCACGCCGTGGACGACCCGAAATCGCTTTTCGCGATGGAAATCCGCAAAGTACACGAGGCGGTGCGCGCGAGCCACAAAACGCGCGGCAATCCGAGCATCCTTGTCGTCGCTTCTGACGATGAGGACGACACCGCGGCGGTCGCCCTCACGCTTGCCGCAGTGGCGGCCGCAACGCAACACGTGCTGCTGATCGACGCGGACCTCGAGCGCCGAACGCTGTCGGCGATCGATGCCGATCAAAACGAAGCCGGGCTCGTCGATGTCGCCATTGGACGGCGAGAGCTGTCCGACGTGATCACCCGCGATCGAGAAACCAACCTCAATCTGGTGTCGTTTGTTTCGCCGAACAGCCGGCGCGACCGTCGGATCAGTGACGCGGATATCAAACAGGCATTCGACCAGACCAAACGCTTCGACATGGTGATCGTCGCCGCGGTTGATTTGAGCCGCGATCCGAGCACCCGCTTCTTTGCCGGCCTTGTCGACCACATCGTGCTGGTCGCCAAAGCCGACGACCGGCACGAAGGTGCTGTCGAACAATTCATCTCGCGCCTCGGTCTCGACGCGCGGAAAGTCCGTGGAACGGTTCTCACCGGCGGCGCGGCGGCCTGAGCATTCAGGCGGTCCCTGCTGCCGTCTGCATAGGCGCGCGCAAAGAGGCTCGTGGTGGCGAAGCTCGGTCTACTCCCAGCGGACGGCCCCGCAATCGAGACGGCCGTCGACACCGATTCGCTGATCCGCAGCATTCTCTTCATCGCGGTTTTTCTGTCGGTCTGGATCTCATTTCACCCGTTTCCCGACCTCTCCGAGCCGCCGTTGCAGATCACGGAAGCAGGTGATCTCGGCAAGGAGATCGGCTTTTTGGTTCTGTTTCTCCTGCTTGCACTTTGGAGTCTGTTCCACGAGCCAACTCGGCTGCAACTGCTGGTGCGACCGGCGATGATCGTGACACTCGTCTGGTGCGGCGTGACGGTTCTTGCGTCATGGCAGCCTTCGCTCGCCGCCTCGAGGTTTGCCTTTACTCTCGGCAACATGGGCATGGCGACCATGGTGCTGCTGCTGCCGAAGAATGTCCGCCACTTCAGCGATCTCATGACCGTCGCGGTCCTGATAGTGCTCGCAGTGTGTTACATCGGCGTATTTCTTGCTCCTTCGTTCGCGATTCACCAGCTGACAGATTTCGCGGAGCCCGAACATGCCGGAGACTGGCGCGGAGTGTTCACGAACAAGAACGAAGCGGGTGCGACGATGGTCCAGTTCATCTTCATCGGGCTGTTCGTGGCGCGGATGCGCAGCCTGGCGCTCGGCGGCGCGATCATCACGCTCGCAACGACGTTCCTGATTTTCACGCAATCGAAGACGGCCATTGGCATTCTGCCGGTCGTGCTGATTATCTCGGCCGTGCTCGCCCGGACTCGTCGGCCGGTCATGGGGATCGCGATCGCCATTTCGGTCGTGGTCATGATCAATTTATTTTCGGTCGGCTCGGTCTATTTCGAGCCGATTCACGATATGATCGCTTCGATCCTGCCGGACCCCTCTTTCACGGGGCGCACCGAGATCTGGCAATTTGCTCTGCAGCATTTGGCGGAGCGCCCCATCACCGGCTACGGGATCTCCGCGTTCTGGGGCACCGAACAGGTCGTCTATGGCTTGAGCGGCGACAATTGGGCGAATATTGCCGTCAATGCCCATAACGGCTATCTCGATATCGCGCTGATCATCGGCATACCCGGGCTCGCGCTGGTGATCGCGTGGATCGTCGTGCTGACGCTCGCCGATTATTATCGGGTGCCGTACGCGCCGCATCTGCAACCCTTGAAGGCATTTTTTCTCCAAGTGTGCTTGTACGGAATCTATGCGTCGTGCTTCGAGACGGCGATTTTCCCGTACGTCGGCGGCGAGCGGTTTCTGTTGATGATCGCGGTTTTCGGTCTTCGCTATCTCTCGGTCTCTCGTGCAGCAATATGACGGCGCCCCGCGGTGCAACCGTGTAGCGCGCCGCGCCGTGTCGCTTCCACGTCATTGGTTCCGCTGACACGTTTAACGATATCCGGCGAAAGCTTCGCCGGCTACTTTTCTTTGCTATTGCCGCGAGTTATCACCCTCGCATGCTTAATGTGGCGGGTATTGTCTATCTCGGTTCGCGAGTAACCGCGGCTGCTGGAAATCTGCTGGCGCTGATGATTTTTACACGCTGGGCCGGCCCGGCGGAATATGGCCAGTATCTTTTGATCTTCGCCTGGTCGGTGATCGTCTACGGGTTCGGCGCGCAATGGATGCGCTACGCATATTTCGGCGTTTACCATACACGACGAATCGATGAATACGTGGCCTCGCTTGTGCGGCTTCTCGCGGTCGGCTTGATGATCGCCGCGATCGTCTTGGCGAGCTTGGGCGCCGTCGGAATATTCGAGCCCGGCTTTTTCGCCGCGGTCCTTGCCCTCGTGTGCGGCATGACCGTGTATGAAGCCGCTTTCGAGGTGGCCCGCACGCTGCTCAATGCGCGTAGCACCGCCCTCTCGATGCTGCTGCGTACTTCGTGCACGCTGGCGTTCGGCAGCGCGAGCCTCTGGCTTGGCGGCGGCGCGCGAGCGCTCGCGCTTGCCATCGCCACGGCGCATGTCGTTGCTGCCGTGCCCTCGCTTGCCACATTTTCCAGCATTCGCATTTCGCAGGGTTCGCGTGCCGCCTCGCTCCACATTCTCAGTTACGGGTGGCCGCTCCTGCTTTCCTTCGGGATCAACGCCGTCGCCGGGAGCATGGACCGGCTCATGCTTGCCCACTACCTCGGCGCCGCCATCCTCGGCCCCTATGGTGTCGTCGCCGACGTGTTGCGGCAGAGCTTTGCCGTGTTCGGCGAGACGATCGCTTTCTCGCTGATCACGGTCGCGAAGACGAACGCCAACCAGGGTAATTTCGACGCCGCCAACGATGCATTACAGAAGTCCTTCAATGCCTGCCTTACCGTCGCGGTTTTCGGCGCGGCCTTCTTTATCGTCTTCGGCGGCGTCGCGCTGCGGATGATTCTCAAGCCGGAATTCATCGCGCCGACGCAAGATCTTATCCCCATCTTCGCCATCGCAATCGCCTTCGCGACCATGCACAATTTCTACTTTGCCCAGGTGATCTATTTCACGCATGCGAGCCATCTCGGGCTGGTGATCTCCATCCTGTCCATGGTTGTGTCCACCGGGCTTTCGGTCTTGCTCGTTCCATCCTACGGCGCGCACGGAGCGGCGTTTGCCTTTATGGGGGCGAACATCCTCTCCTGCATTGCTTTCATGGTGCTCGGTCGCCGCTGGTACCGATTGCCCATCGACCTTGCCGGACTCGGCGAAATCTCGCTGCTCGGCATTCTGTTTTTGCTCTTTGCGCAGTTCTCCGCCCATCTATTTGCCGCACCGACCGTCGTGCTGATTTCGAACGCTCTCGCGTTCGTGCTGCTCGCGGCTGTTGCGGTGCATCGCTTCGCGCTATGGAGCAAGACACCGCATCGACTTGCCGGCGCCCGGACGCCGGTCGGCTAGTGTGTGCCATGACTGCCATCGACAACGGCGGAAGCCGGATGAATTTCGGCACTATCGATGGAGCGGAAGGGACCGCGCTTGTGGCCACCGCCTGCATCGGTGGCCTTCCCATTGGCGTGATTGACCGAGCGGAATCGGCCAGACTGATGGTCGAGTTCGCTTTGGCGCGGCGGGGATCGGGTCTGCCCCCGCTGGTGATCACGTCGGCCAACGGCCAAGTCGTATCGATGTGCGCGCGAGACCCGGCGGCTCGGTCACTGTTCCTCGCAGCCGATCTCATTCACGCTGACGGCATGTCTCTGGTGTTCGCCTCGCGGCTTAAGGGCAAAGCACGCTTGCCGGAACGGGTCGCTACCACCGATCTGTTCCACGACGTGGCGCGCCGGGCGGAAATCAGCGGCACGAGCTTTTATTTGCTGGGGGGAACGCGCGAGGTCAACGAGGCGGCTGTCGACAAGGTGCGGAAATTGTATCCGCGGCTGGTCATCGCAGGCCACCGGCACGGTTACTGCCGCCGCGCCGAGGAGCAAGCCGGAATCATTGCCGAGATCAACGCCGCGCGGACCGATATTCTGTGGGTCGGCATGGGTGCTCCGCGTGAGCTGGCGTTTGTCATCCGCAATCGTGACCGCTTGAACAATGTTGGCCTCGTCAAGACCTCCGGCGGTCTGTTTGACTTCGTGGCCGGCCGTAATGCCCGAGCGCCGTCCTGGATGCAAGCGGCCGGACTCGAGTGGCTGCATCGGCTCGCGCTCGAACCACGACGGCTGCTGTATCGCTATTTGACCACCAACCCCCACGCAATTTTCGTGCTTCTTACGAGCAGCCGATCGCCGTGAAGTCGCCCACCTTGTTTGGCGCGCCCGCTATCCGCAGCCGGCGCCCAGCCGGCAGTTGCGGTATGAGTGCTTCACGGCAAGCGAATGAGCCCGATTGTGATTAACGTTACCTGCACGAAACGGATATGGGCATCACTGGCCAGATATATGGTCGGATGACGACAGCTCATAGCAACCCGCAACGTCGTCAACTGCTGCATTCGTGGGGACGCAGACAGTGATCGCGTTTCTCATCATCGCCCATACCGAGCCGGCACTATTGCGGCGTCTGGTGCGCACTCTGGACGCATCATGGGTACGCTTCTTTGTTCATATCGACAAAAAGGTTGAAATTCGGCCATTCCAGGATGCACTTTCAGATGTTCCCAACGCAACATTGATAGAAAACCGTGTTAGCGTTTATTGGGGCGGCTGGAGTCAAGTGCAGGCTACACTGAACCTGATTCAGGCGGCAGTTGACAGTAACGAGTATTTTCACCGGTTCGCACTTCTTAGCGGAAGTTGTTATCCCGTGAAAAGCAATGCTGCACTTCGCAACTTTCTTCTCGCGGACGATTCGGAGCGTATCGATGCAGTACGAATGCCGAACATGGAAATTCATAAGCCATTGTCACGTTTAACAAAATGGTATTTCGAGGGCGGGCACCGCGTCCCTGGTCTCAAAGCATGGGGAATACAACTCGCCAACATAATAGCCGCTTTGGGGCCGACCAGAAACCTGGCCGAAGGTCTGGGCGATTTTGTTCCTTATGCCGGTAGCCAGTGGTGGGTGGTGAGCAATGCAGCGATTCGCATAATCTTGCGCACCATTCATGAGCGGCCCAACTTGACTGCCCTCTATCGAAATTCGAAAATTCCGGACGAATCCTTTTTCCAGACGATCATTGCCAATTCTTCTCTGTCATCGAGAATTACAGAAAGCCTGACGTTCGCCGACTGGTCGCGGCCACAGGAACGTCCCTGTTTAATCGATGAAGGCCATTTAGCAATGCTTCTTGACCCTGGAACCAACGGTTCCGATCTCTTCGGTTCCCCGCCAATTTTCTTTGCCCGAAAGTTCTCTTCCAGAAATGCTGATCTACTGGACAAGATCGATGCCGCTTTAAGGCCGTGAACCGCAGCCGGCTCCCAGACCGCCGTTGCGGTGTGAGCGCTTCACAGCAGGCAATGTTGCCCCATTGTGATTAAGGTTATTTTCATGAAATGCCGCACGTGAAACCGCGATCGCGGTACGGAGAGAAGAAAATTCCCGAGAGGTCGATCAAGTCCATGGCAAGCCATCTGGGAATTATGTTTACGCGGCAAACACGGGACCCGAACACCGGTTCACTGCCGGCGAGAGCCGCGGGCATGGCTTCGCGATTCCTCGCCCGCCGGATCCGTAGCAAGCGGCTGGCCTTGCGCAACGTGCCGCCGATGGTGACGTTCACATTCGACGATGTACCCGCTTCGGCTTGCGAGATCGGAGCGCGCATCCTCGAACAATACGGCGCCCGTGGAACTTTCTATGTTGCCGGTCGAGGCTGCGGCACGGCAGCTCCCGGCGGGACGCCGCGCGCCTCGATCGATCAACTGCGCGCGATATGGGCGAATGGGCACGAGATCGGATGCCACACCTATTCCCATCCGGCAGTCCGGCACATCAGCGCTGACGAACTCGGCCTGGAGCTCGATCGGAACCGATCCGTCCTGCAGAAGATCGATAGCGATATCGTCGTGCGGAATTTCGCCTATCCCTACGGCGACATGTCAGTTCGGGCCAAGCGCCGTCTTGAAGCGCGCTTCGATTCCTGCCGCTCGGGACACCCCGGCATCAATAGTGGATTCGCCGACCTTGGCGCGCTCGACGCCTGGCCGTTGCAGAATGCATGTCTTGATCGCGCGAAGATCGTCGAACTGACCGCAGAGACGGCGCAGAACTGCGGATGGCTGATCTTCTACAGCCATGATGTGGCAGAACGGCCGAGCAGATACGGCGTCTCTCCCGATCTGCTCGAGTGGGCCCTCAGCGTGGCAAAGCGGTCCGGGTGCGCGCTCACCACCATTGCCGGAGCTCTTAAGCTCGTTAACAGCTACGCCGGCGGCGAATGAGCGGCCAGTTGCCATGTCACAGTCAAGCATCCAGACGCCGATCCCCTCCCACCCGATTGTTCCGACTAGCGGTCAAGCCCGCCGCGAGTCCGGTCGGTCCCCTGCGCATCACATCGTGCCAGGCCAGGATGGTCCAATGTCTCCCAGGGTCACAGTCGTGATCGCCGCGTACAACGCCGAGAGCTACCTTCGGGAAACGATAGAAAGCGTTCTCGCACAGAGACTGCAGGATATCGAGGTGATCGTCGTAGACGACGGGTCAACCGACGGCACGCTGAAGATTTTGCGCGCATTTTCCGATGAGCGGTTGACTGTGCTTCGGCAAAAAAACAGCGGCGTGAGCGCAGCCAGGAACGCCGGCCTTGCCGCAGCGCGAGCCGCATATATCTTCTTTCTCGACGCAGACGACATGCTGGTGCAAGACGCGCTTTACAGAATGGTCAGCACCCTGGATGCGAGGCCCCAATGCGTCGCCTGCTTTGGGCATCATATCAGGATTGCCGAGGACGGTTCGGAGCTGTCGACGCGCGCCGATCTTCGTTGGAAGCTATTTCCCGACCAAGGCACGTTGCGCCATTTGATCGCAAAGAACTTCATCGTCTGCGGGGCCATCTGTATCAGAACCGAAGCCGCCCGCTTAGTTCGGGGCTTCAACCCTGCGCTCAAATTGGGAGAAGATTGGGAGTTCTGGTGCCGGCTTGCCGTGCTGGGTGATTTCGCCGCCATGCCCGGCGATATCGTACTTTTGTATCGGCAGCGCTTCAGCAGCGCGAACTATCGATTGCGAACCTCGCCGCTGCAGCCGAATTTCCAAGCTATCGACGCTGTGTATGCGAACCCGGCGATCCAGCAGAAGTTCTCGCCCGGCGAGTTGAAACGCCGACGGCGGCTGGCGGAGATCGATGCCTTCTGGGCCGGGGCGCGTAACGAATACGTCCAAAGTCGGGCGTTTGAATTTTTAAAATATTTGGCGATCGGCGCTTTCCGGTATCCGGACAGCATTCTTAGGCCGCGCCTCGTCTATCTGTTCTTTCGCGGATTGCGCCCAATCAGCCGCCGATGCAGTCCGTAAGTCTCGACCGCGCCTTTGCCCATTCGGCGGGAAGTCGCCAATTAACCGACAATTCACAATCGCATTGAAGTCGCAGACCAACCTCTTAGTTTTCCGCAGCGCGACGTGAGATGGTGGCAAAGGACAACGTGGCCCGCGCAATGAAACACGCTCTAACCAGACGCTCGGTGCTAAAGCTGGCGAGTCTTACGGTCGCGGCGCCGGCGATCGTGATGCCGCCTCATTCCGCCAGCTCCAACTTCAACCTGGAGCTGGCACCGCCGTTGCGCAGCCTTTCGCGCGTTTCCGGCATCAAGTTCGGGTGCGCCGGGGCCGCTCCGAGCCAGCAGCCGGACCGAAGTTTGTTGGAAAAGTGCGCGACCGAGGCCAACATCTTCAGCCCGGAAAGCTCGCTGAAATGGATACCGACCGAGCCGCAACCCGGCCAGTTCAACTTCTCCGAGGGCGACAGCATCGCCGCGTTCGCGGCCCGCAAGGATATGTCGGTTCACGGACACACGTTGGTCTGGCACGAGGCGATCCCGCAATGGGTGTCGCAGATCGCGACGGCGCGGGAGGCCAGAACGGCGCTCGATCGCCATATCACCGCGCTGGTTTCCCGCTATCGCGGAACGATCTGGGCCTGGGACGTGGTGAATGAGCCGATCGAGCCCGAGGACCATCTCGAAAACGGTTATCGTAATTCGATCTGGTTCCGCCATCTCGGCATCGATTACGTCGATCTGGCATTCCGTCTCGCGCGCGCCGCCGACCCGACGACTCCGCTGTCTCTCAACGAGTGGGGGATCGAATATGCGCCGCCGATCTACCAACGCCGCCGGCAGGCCATTCTCGCGTTGCTGCAAAAACTCCGGGAGCGCGATACGCCGATCGACTGCTTTGGGCTGCAATCACACCTCGATGCCGGTCAGGCACTCGACCGCGGCGCACTGACCGATTTCCTCCGTAGCGTCACCAAACTCGGCTATCGATTGATGATCACGGAGCTGGACGTCAACGACGTCAACATTCGCGGCAGCGAGGCGGAACGCGACATCGCCATCGCGCGACACGTTACCGAGTATTTGGACATTGTGTTCTCGGTGGCGCGGCCGATGTCGATCACCACGTGGGGGTTGAGCGACCGCTACTCCTGGCTGCGCCAATATTACAAGCGCGCCGACGGATCGCCGTTGCGGCCGCTGCCGCTCGACGCCGATTTCAACCGCAAGCGGATGTGGGCGTCGCTGGCGAGCTATATGACCGCGTAGTTACGCTATGTGCCAATGCCTGCGTGGATGGTGAAACGATGACGATGCCGCTAGCGCTGTTCACCAGCGAAGATTTTATCCATGGCAATCAATTTCGGCAGCGACGATTGCGGCGCTGCCTTTCCATTATCGACCAGATCGTGGCGGTGCGCGGGACCTGCCGAATCCTCGATGTCGGCGGCAGCCTGGCCTATTGGCGGCGGCTCGAGCCGCTCTGGGGCGACCGCAAGTGCCACATCACGCTCGTCAATCTGACCCCGGAAGCGGCGCCGGACGAGCGCTTTTCAAGCATCGCCGGCGACGCCCGCGATCTCAGCCAGTTCCGCGACTTGAGCTTCGACCTGGTGCATTCGAATTCCGTGATTGAACACGTCGGCGGCTGGCGCGACCAGTCGCAAATGGCGCGGGAGGTCCGTCGGCTCGCACCGCGCTATTTCGTGCAAACGCCGAATTTCTGGTTCCCAATTGAACCGCACTTCCGTGCGCCTTTCATCCACTGGCTGCCCGAACCATGGCGCGTGTCGATCATCATGCGCTTCGCCTGCGGCTTCTTTCCGCGCGCGCGATCCTGTGACGAGGCGCGCCGTATTCTCGATGAGTTGCGCCTGCTCGATGGGCGGGCGATGGCCGAATTATTCCCGGACGCCATGATTGAACGCGAGCGGTTTGCCGGCTTCACCAAGTCCTTGATTGCAGTCCGTTGAGCACGGTGCCGTCCTCGGCGGGCTCGTAGCCGATCGCCCCAGCCGTCACATGTCGACGCTGGAATCGAGTGCGAACGCGAATTTCCAAATGCCCCGATGGCGCGGAAGCGATCACGTTAAATAATTTTCATGCGCCCGTTTGCAGGCGAATAGCGATACCGCTCAGCAGAATGGGTGGTGGGGGCAGCGGCCAATATCGGCCACCACCTGGGGATTGAGCGGCTCCTTCATCTACCTGTCACAGAGCATGCGCAGAGTTAAGGCCCT
Organism: Xanthobacteraceae bacterium; assembly: GCA_049522435.1. Classification (GTDB taxonomy): domain Bacteria; phylum Pseudomonadota; class Alphaproteobacteria; order Rhizobiales; family Xanthobacteraceae; genus BOG-931. The sequence continues at coordinate 18,319 of JBEKNW010000013.1, read as the reverse complement.
TTGAGCGAACGAGGGCTCCCCCCATGAGTGACATTGCCTTACCCGGCTCGATCGAACCTGCCGTCCGCAAGGGACCGGATCTCACCGGCGCCATCAATCCCCTGACCGGCATTATCTTTGGGGGCGTCGTCGCCGCTGTCCTGCTGTTCGTGGCCTACAGCATCTATTCCGACATCGGTGAAACCGGCGCCAAAGTCACGAGCATCGCGCCCTTCCTGCTCCTCTTCGTCGCCCTCTTGATCGCGCTCGGCTTCGAGTTCGTCAACGGCTTTCACGATACCGCGAACGCGGTGGCGACCGTCATCTATACGCGTTCGCTTCCGGCAAATTTCGCGGTGGTCTGGTCGGGATCGTTCAACCTGCTCGGCGTTCTGGCGTCCTCCGGCGCCGTCGCCTTCGGCATCATCTCGCTGCTTCCGGTCGAGCTGATCCTGCAGGTCGGCAGCCATGCTGGCTTCGCCATGGTCTTTGCGCTCTTGATCGCAGCCATCATTTGGAACCTCGGAACCTGGGCTTTCGGCCTGCCGGCATCGAGTTCGCACACCCTGATCGGCTCCATCATCGGCGTCGGCATCACCAATGCGCTGCTGCACGGTCGCAGCGGCACGTCGGGCGTCGATTGGTCGAAAGCCAAGGAGGTCGGCGAGGCGTTGCTGCTCTCTCCCCTGTTCGGCTTTGCACTGGCGGCCATCCTCCTGTTGGCTCTCAAATTCGTCGTCCGCATTCCGGCGCTCTATGCCGAGCCGAAGGGCGATCAGCCTCCGCCCTGGTGGATCCGCGGCATCCTCATCCTCACCTGCACGCTGGTGAGCTTCTTCCACGGCTCCAACGACGGTCAGAAAGGCATGGGCCTGATCATGCTGATCCTGATCGGCACCGTACCGACCGCCTATGCGCTCAATCGCTCGATGCCGGACGGCCAACTGCAGATTTTCGCGACGAGGTCGCAGGCCGCGAGCGCCGTGATCGAGCAGAAAGCGGCGGGATACAACGTGCTCGGCAATCCGCGTCCAGCGGTGACCGCTTACGTCTCCAGTCACGCCATCAACGAAGGGACCTATCCGTCATTGGCCCTCCTGGTGCGCGATATTTCCGACCAGGTCACCAAATACGGGTCGCTCGCCAGAATGCCGTCGGACACCGTCGGCAACACGCGCAACGACATGTACCTTGCCTCTGAGGCGGTTCGTTTCCTTATGAAAGACAAGGAGAGCGACCTCTCGCCGGCAGAGATCAGAACGCTGAACGCGTACAAGCTTTCGCTCGACGCGGCGACCAAGTTCATTCCCACCTGGGTCAAGGTCGCGGTGGCAATTGCGCTCGGCCTCGGGACGATGATCGGCTGGAAGCGCATCGTCGTCACGGTCGGCGAGAAAATCGGCAAGACGCATTTGACCTATGCGCAAGGCGCCTGCGCCGAGATCACGGCGGCCGCGACGATCGCCGCCGCCGACATTTACGGACTGCCGGTTTCGACCACGCATGTGCTGTCCTCCGGCATCGCCGGCACCATGTCGGCGAACGGTTCCGGGCTGCAGCTCTCGACCGTGCGCAATATCGCGCTGGCCTGGGTGCTGACGCTGCCGGCAGCCATGATGATTTCCGGCACTCTCTATTGGGCGTTCTCCGGGCTGTTCTGAGCTGCGGCGAAGAACGGCACGCGGTACCAGCGAGTAGGCGCCGGGGAACTCCCGGCGCCTTTATCATTTGTGCGGTGATCGCCGACGGCGTGTTCACCGCTCTGGGATAATGCAGCCGATTCCTGGTACGAAACCGGCGGCCTGCCGCGGTTCCGCTCACGCGACCGGTTGGTCAGCGCGCGGCAAAAGCCTATCATGGCAGCAAGCATCAATGCGGCCCGGGTCGACTCGATAACAACGTGCGAACAACCGGGACCGCCGCCTTCGCGGCAGCGATATTGTCGGCGGGCGAGGGGGGAGCAGTTCCATGCTGGAAGACCTGCTGCAGCGCCAGCCGTACAACGCCGTCACGGATTTCGTCGATGCTCCGGTCGCGCGCGGCCTTGGCGAAAAAATTGCATTCATCGATGCGGACCGTTCGCTGAGCTACGGCGAGATGCAGGCGCGCACTTGCCGGTTCGCGACCGCGCTGAACGGTCTCGGATTGCGCCCGGAAGAGCGGCTGGCGCTGCTGCTCTACGATAATGTGGACTTTCCGGTCGCGTTCTGGGGCGGCGTGCGTGCCGGGATCGTGGTGCTGCCGCTCAACACGCTGCTCCCGGCGGAGCAATACGCCTACATCCTGGGCGACAGCCGCGCCTCGGCCATCGTCGTCGCGGCGCCGCTTGCGAAGACGCTCCTATCCATCCTCGATCGTCTGCCGCGCCTGCGCACAATCATTCTCGTCAATGCCGGCGCCGATGACCGGGCCGCGTTCGCCGGCCGCGATGTGCACGATTTCGCCGACCTCTTGGCGCGTGGACAGCCTGACCTGTTCAGGGCGCCGACACTCTCCGACGAAGTCGCATTCTGGATGTACACGTCCGGCTCGACCGGCGAACCCAAGGGCGTCAAGCACGTCCACACCACGCTGATGGCGGCGGCGCGGCTGATGGGTCAGCGCGTGATCGGCATTCGCGAGGACGACGTGGTGTTCTCGGCGGCCAAGCTGTTCTTCTCCTACGGCATGGGCAACGCCATGGCGTTCCCGATGTCGGTCGGCGCGACCACCGTGCTGCTGCCGCAACGGCCGACGCCCGACGCAGTGTTCGAGATCATGCGCCGTCACCAGCCGACGATTTTTTATGGCGTGCCGACACTCTATGCCTCGCTGCTCGCGCACAAGGAGATGACGAGCGGCGCCGGATCGTCCCGCCTCCGCCTCTGCATCTCCGCCGGCGAGGCGCTTCCAGGCCATATCGGCGAGCGCTGGCGCGCGGCCACCGGCGTCGAAGTCCTCGACGGCATCGGCTCGACCGAGATGTTCCAGACCTTTCTCAGCAACCAGCCGGGCGACGTGCGCTACGGCACGACCGGCAAACCGGTCCCCGGCTACGACTTGAAAATCATCGACGAGCAGGGCCGCGAAACTTCCGACGGCGAGATCGGCGAACTCGTGGTGCGCGGCGCGACCGCCGGCGAAGGCTACTGGAACCAGCGCCAAAAGAGCCGGCGCACCTTTGCCGGCGAATGGACCTTTACCGGCGACAAATATTTTCGCGACGCCGACGGCTATTACCATTATTGCGGGCGCACCGACGACATGTTCAAGGTGAGCGGCATGTGGGTGTCGCCGTTTGAGGTCGAAGCCGCGCTCGCCTCGCACGAGGCCGTGCTCGAAGCCGCCGTCATCGGCAAAGAGGATGCCGACGGTCTGATCAAGCCGAAGGCCTTCATCGTGCTGCGCAACGGCTATGCCGCGGACGAACGCCTGATCGAAACGCTGCGCGTGCACGTCAAGGAATGCGCCGGACCGTGGAAGTACCCGCGCTGGATCGATATCCGCCCCGATCTGCCGCGCACCGCGACCGGGAAGATTCAGCGGTTCAAGCTGCGGGAGTTGGAGAGTTGATTCCGTCACCCTTCGGGGCCCGCGCTGCGCGCGGGCACATCAGGATGACGGGATACAATCAACCTTCAAACAACCTTTGCACCAACCTGCGCGCCAAAACACCGGCAACGCGGCGGCGGTAGTGGCCGGGCGTAAACGTGGTCTTCATCGCCATGATCTGATCGCGAATGAGCGCGTCGAGCCCGGCGAAGACGCGCGCGTCGAGCGCGCCGCCGCACAAGGCGGCAGTGCCTGAAAGCCGCACCGGCCGCGGATTGGTGCCGGTGAAGGCGACGCGCAAATCGACGAGTTTGTCGCCGTCGCGCCGCAGCGCCACGGCAACGCCGGTGACCGGATATTCGATGGAACGGCGGATGCGGATTTTGTCGTAGGCCGACCGCAAACCGGGCGTATTTTGCGCGCGCACGGCAGTGACGATCTCGCCGGGCCGCAGCGACAAAAAATATTTGCCGTCGCCGCGAGTTTCCGTGACCGGCTCGTCCTGCCGCGCATAGCCGATATAGAGATCGGCGAGCGGCATCACCCGCCGGCCGGCCGGCCCCGCGATGTCGATTTCCGCGTCGAGCGTAAGCAGCGCCGGCGCCAGATCGCCGCTGAAAGTGGCGAAGCATACGCCGCGGCTCTTCGGCGCGACGTGGCAGATCTCGCCGGTGGTCTTGAGACAATGATGATTGGCCTCGCGCCACCATTCGCTCTGATTGTAAAAAATGCAGCGGGTGTCGAGCGCGAGATTGCCGCCGACCGTTCCCATGTTGCGCTGGGTCGGGCCGGCGATCTGTCCGGCCGCTTGCGCCACCACCGGATAGTGCCGCGCCACTTGCGGGTGCGCGGCGAGCTCGGAAAGCGTGACCGCGGCGCCGATCTCGAGAACGCGCGCATCCGCCTTGACGTCGCGCAACTCGGTGACGCCGTTGATGTCGATGAGCACCGGCGGGGCGACGATGCCGCGCCGGATGTTGACGATGAGGTCGGTACCGCCGCCAAGGAGGCGGCTGTCGGAGTGCGCCGCGCGCGCTTCGATCAGCTCATCGAGCGTCCGCGGGCGGACCAGATCGAAGCGCGGCAGCGCATCCATCACGCACCGCCGTTGGTCTTGCGTCCCCGCGCCCGCTTCTCCACCGCCGCGAAGACGCGGTCCGGCGTCACCGGCAGATCGTTGAAGCGCAGCCCCGCGGCGTCGGCGATGGCGTTGGTGAGCGCCGGCAAGAACGCTGCAAGGGAGCCCTCGCCGGCCTCCTTGGCGCCGAACGGCCCGTGCGGGTCGTTGCTTTCGACGATGCCGACTTCGATCGGCGGAGAATCCTGGATCGTGGGCACGCGGTAATCGAGCATGTTGGCGGTGAGCATCAGGCCGCCATGATAGGCGGCCTCCTCGCTCATCGCCTGGCCCATGCCCATCCACACCGAGCCCTGCACCTGGCCCTCGACCGCGAGCCGGTTGAGCGCCTTGCCGCAATCGTGCGCAACCCAGACCTTGTCGACGGTGACGACACCGGTCTCCTCATCGACGCTGACTTCGACCACCTGCGCCGAATAGCTGTAGCCCATGCTGCCGCCGATCGCCGCGCCGCGATATTTCTTGCCGCCATAGGACTCGGGAATCGTGGAATAGTTGCCGGTCACGGTGATCGTACCGGTGTCTTTCAGCGCCTCGGTGACGACTTCGTTGAAGGTCAGTCCCTTGTCCTGTGCGCCGGCGCGATAAAGCTCGCCGAGACACTCGATCTCGCCCGGTTTGGCTTCGAGCTTGCGCGCGGCCGCGGCGACGAGCACGGCCTTGAGATTATTTGCGGCATCGATCGCGGCATTGCCGACCATGAAGGTGACGCGCGAGGAATAGGAGCCGTTGTCCTTCGGCACCACGTCGCTGTCGCCGGTGACGATGCGGATGCGGGAGAGATCGAGGCCGAGCACCTCGGCGACGCTCTGCACGAGAACGGTCGACGAGCCCTGCCCGATATCGGCGGCGCCGGTGAGCAGCACGATCGAGCCGTCGAAATCGAGCTTGAGCTTGACCGTCGCATGCGGCTCGCCGCTCCAGTTCACCGGTTTCGAAGCGCCGCTGATGTAATGCGAGCAGGCCATGCCAAGACCTTTACTAATATGACCTTTGCCACGCGGCAGCTTGCCTTTGCGCGCCTTCCATCCGCTCTGCTGTTCGACCCAGTCGAGACATTCCGGCAGGCCGTAGCTGTTCACCATGAGGTCGTTGTCGGTAAAGGCCGGGACGCTCAGCAGGTTGGCGCGGCGCACGGCGAACGGATCGACCGCGAGCGCGCGGGCCATGTCATCGAGCAGGCTTTCGAACGCAAAGCGCACGTCGACGGTGCCATGGCCGCGGAACGCCCCGCAGGGCGGCGTGTTGGTGAGTACGCGCTTGCCGATGTATTTCACGTTGTGCAGGTCGTAGATCGCGTAGAGCATCGAACCGGCATAGAGGATGGTGACGACACCGTAGCCGGAATGGGCGCCGCCGCGCTGGATGCATTCGCATTCGACGGCGGTGATGCGGCCGTCCTTGCGCATGCCGAGCTTAAGCCGGATGTCGGTTTCCGGCCGGCCGCGATGGGTGATGAACGTCTCCTCGCGGTTGACCACCATGCGTACGCAGCCGCCGGCCTTGCGCGCCAAGAGCGCGGCGATCAGCTCGACATTGAGCGCCTCGGTGCGGCAGCCGAAGCCGCCGCCGACGTGCGGCTTGATCACGCGAATGCGCGACATGTCCATGCCGAGGATTTGCGACAGCATGAGGTGCACGTAATAGGGCACCTGGGTCGAGGCGTGCACGGTGATGCGGTCGCGCTCAGCATCGTAATCGGCGAGAGCCGCGTGCATCTCCATCTGGTTCTGGCACACCTCGGCGCAATTGTAGGTGCCCTCGCGCACCAGATCGGCGGCGGCGAATCCGCTTTCGACATTGCCAAGCTCGAAATAGACGTCGCGCTCGATGTTTCTCGCGCGATGTTTGTGAAGATCGATGGCGTCAGGCGCCATCGCTTCGCGCGCGGTATGGTAGGCGGGGAGTTCGCGAACCTTGAGCTTGATGCGCCGCAGCGCCTCCTTGGCGGTCGCATCGTCGATCGCCGCAATGGCGGCGACCGGCTCCCCGCAATAGCGCACCCGCTCGCGCGCCAGCGGATGCTCGCTGCGGGCGATCGGAAGGACGCCGAACGTGTTGGCGCAATCGGCGCCGGTGACGATCGCCCTCACACCCGGCAGCTTCGCCGCTTCGGTGATGTCCACATCAAGGAGTTCGGCGTGCGAATAGGGACTCCGCAAGATGCGCCCGGCGAGCATTCCCGGCACGATGAAATCGGCAGTGTACTTGGCCCGTCCGGAGACTTTTTCCGGTCCATCGACCAACGGCACGTATTCGCCGATCGTATGCGCCGGCACGATCTCGTTCACGGCGCCACACCCGCGGCATGGAGTTCGGCGGCATGCATCACCGCCTCGATGATTTTGACGTAGCCAGTGCAGCGGCAGATATTGCTGCCGAGCGCATCGCGAATTTCGTCCTCGCTGGGGCGCGGGTTACGCCGCAACAGACCAGCCGACGCCATAATGAATCCCGGCGTGCAATAGCCGCACTGGGAACCGAGCTTTTCATGGAACCCGCGCTGCACGGCGGATAGGCGACCGTCCTTGGCGAGCGATTCGATCGTGTCCACGCGGCGGCCGTCGACCATCGCCGCGAGCGTGAGGCATGACAATCGCGGCTGATCGTCGACCAGCACGGTGCAGGCCCCGCACTCGCCGCCGTCGCACCCCGTTTTCGTTCCGGTCAGGCCGACAATTTCCCGCAAATAATCCAGCAACAAGACGTTCTCAGATATTGCATCGTTGCGTGCGCGGCCGTTGAGCATCAGCTGAAGAATGCGCGCCATGCGAGGTATCAACGGCTTTTCTGTTTATGCGGGCTGTGTTGGTCTTAATACCAGTATCGGCCAGCCTGTTCAAATCGGATGCGTTGTTGGGTACCGAAGCGCCACGCCGCAAGCCGTCACGGCACCTGGAAGCGCGCGATGACTTCATCCGGAATGGGCTGTGGCCTGATGAGAGATGGATCGGCCGCATCGCCGGTCGCCCAAACGCGGGTTTCGCGGCCCTCGACCGCGAGGTTGCCGCGCACAATCAGCTGGTGCTCGACATCGAAGCTCGACCGGCGGAACTCTGTCACTTGCGACGCCAGTTCCACGACATCACCGAACCGCGCCGGAGCGAGGAAGCGCGCACTGGCGTCGACCAGGGGAATACCCATGATGCCGAAGGTGCCGGCAAGGTTGGGCGACTTCACGCCCAGCGCCGCCTCGAAAAGTGTCCACGTGCCCCAGTCGAAGAATTCGAAGAAACGGCTGTTGAACACGATGCCCGCCGGGTCGCAGTGCCCCCATTCGATCGTGAATTGCCGCCGACTGAGGAAATTGGCCATGGCGCGTTTTTAATCGCCGCATTGAAGCGTAGTGTCGGGACGCAGATCAAACCATGCGCGTGCGTGGCTGGCTGCAGTTGCCCAACTTTTCATCAGAATTTTTTCGCGATTTATGCTGGTTCTGCCTAAACAACAGGCTGCAAATGGGTGGGATTCGGATTCAAAATGGGCGTAGTGCGCATCTCGATGTTGGCCGTTCACCCGAATTCTGCGCTGAGACCAATGGCTTAGCATCCATCATTGATTGGCATGCTCCTTGCGATTTGCCAAGCCGCGGGACGGCGCCGGGCCGATCGCGCGCGTCTAACAGAGGATATCGCGATGCTCAACTCCATTGGCGCGGTCGCCGAGCGACCGCGGGGACGCCGCTGGCTTGCCGCCGCGGCGGGACTTGCCCTTGGCCTCACGGCGGCGCTTCCCGCCAAGGCCCAGGATACGATCAAAGTCGGCATTCTGCATTCGCTTTCCGGCACCATGGCCATCAGCGAGACGACGCTGAAGGACGTGGTGCTCATGCTCATCGACGAGCAGAACAAGAAGGGCGGCGTGCTCGGCAAGAAGCTCGAGGCCGTCGTGGTCGATCCCGCCTCGAACTGGCCGTTGTTCGCGGAAAAGGCCCGCGAGCTGATCAGCAAGGACAAGGTCGCCGTCGTGTTCGGCTGCTGGACATCGGTGTCGCGCAAGTCGGTGCTGCCGGTATTCAAGGAGCTCAACAGCATCCTGTTCTATCCGGTGCAGTACGAGGGCGAAGAGAGCGAGCGCAATGTGATCTACACCGGCGCCGCGCCGAACCAGCAGGCCATCCCCGCCGTCGACTATTTGATGGGCGCCGAAGGCGGGTCGGTGAAGCGCTGGGTGCTCGAAGGCACGGACTACGTCTATCCGCGCACGACCAACAAGATTCTCGAAGCCTACCTCCAGCTCAAAGGGGTGAAGGACGAGGACATCCTGATCAACTACACGCCGTTCGGCTTCGCCGACTGGCAGACCGAGGTCTCCAAGATCAAAGCGTTCGGTTCGGGCGGCAAAAAGACGGCCGTGGTGTCCACCATCAACGGCGACGCCAACGTGCCGTTCTACAAGGAACTCGGCAACCAAGGCATCAAGGCGACCGATATCCCGGTGGTGGCGTTCTCGGTCGGCGAAGAGGAGCTCGCCGGCCTCGACACCAAGCCGCTGCTCGGCCACCTCGCCGCCTGGAACTACTTCGAATCGATCAAGACCCCGGAGAACGAGGCCTTCATCAAGGAATGGCACGAGTTCATCAAAAACCCGAAGCGGACCACCAATGATCCGATGGAAGCGCATTACATCGGCTTCAACATGTGGGTGAAGGCGGTGGAGAAGGTCGGTACCACCGACGCCGACAAGGTGATCGAGGCGCTGCCCGGCACCAAGGCGCCGAATCTCACGGGCGGCATCTCGACGTTGCTGCCGAACCATCACATCACCAAGCCGGTCTACATCGGCGAGATCAGGGCCGACGGCCAGTTCGACGTGGTCTGGAAGACGAAAGGACTCATCCCCGGCGCCGCTTGGTCGCCTTACCTGCCCGGATCGAAAGATCTCGAGGCCGATTGGGTGATGCTCAAGTGCGGCAACTACAACAAAGTGACGAAGAAGTGCGGCGGCGCGTAGCAACGACGACGCTGTGATAGTGACCTCGCGGGAAGGCGGCGTGTCGCCTTCCCGCATCCAGAGCATGATCCCGAAAAGTGGATACCGGTTTTCGGAAAAGATCATGCTCCAACAAAAAATAGAGCCCCGTTCTGACTCGTCAGAACGGATAAGGCTTAGGTCCGGGGATCTCGCGATGCGTTTCAGCCGAGCTTGCCTCGTCGCTCTGCTATTGGCGTTCAGCTTCGCGCTGGGCTGCGTGGGCGCGCATGCCGCGAGCCTCGACGAAGCGCTCGCCCATTTTACCGCCGACGATTTCAGCGAGACCATTACCGGCATCCAGGAAGTCGCCGCCAGCGGCAATCCGCGAGCGGAAGCCATCATTCGCGCCCTGCAGGACGGCAAGTTGATGTTCAGCGCCGAACGCAAGGCGGTCTACATCAAAAACGATTCCGGCAGGCTGACCGATGCCGCCACCGGACAGCCGATTACCGGCGAGGCGCCGGCCGATCTTGACACCGTCCGCCTCAACAATCGGCTGCGGGGAGCACTCGACGCCGCACTCGGCGGGCTGACGCTGCTCGCCAGCGACCCCGGCGCGCGATTCGAGGCCGCGCAGGCCGTGTTCAAGTCGCGTGCGGCCAGCGCGCTGCCGACTCTCGAGACCGCCATCGCCAAGGAGCAGGACCCGCGAATCAAGCGTGCGCTGATCGAGGCGCGAGCCGCAGTCATTCTGTCCAGCGATAAGGCCCGCGATGAAGACAAGCTCGCTGCCGTCGATGTGGTCCGCCAGCGCGGCGACCAGGATGCGCTTGGGCTTCTTTCCAGCCTGCCGGCTGACACCTCGGCGCCGGTCATCAAAAGCGCGTCTGCCGCGATCGCCGCCATTAAGAACCGTCTCGTTTTGTGGGATATAGTACAGAACGCCTGGTACGGAATTTCTCTCGGCTCGGTGCTGCTGCTCGCCGCCATCGGTCTCGCCATCACTTTCGGCGTCATGGGCGTGATCAATATGGCGCATGGCGAAATGGTCATGCTCGGCGCCTACGTCACCTTTGTGGTGCAGGAGGCGATCCGCACGAGAAACCCGGCATTGTTCGACTATTCGCTGGCCATTGCCATTCCGCTTTCTTTCCTGGTCGCCGGTTGCGTCGGCATACTGGTCGAACGCTGCATTATCCGCTTCCTCTACGGCAGGCCGCTGGAGACGTTGCTCGCGACCTGGGGTCTTTCATTGATCCTGCAGCAAGCCGTGCGCACCACGTTCGGCCCGAACAATCGCGAAGTCGGCAATCCGTCCTGGATGAGCGGCGCGTTCGATGTCGGCGGCATCACCATCACCTATAACCGCCTGTGGATTATTTGCTTTGCTCTCGCCGTGTTCATCGCGCTGCTCGCGCTGCTTCGCTACACGCGCTTCGGCCTCGAGATGCGTGCCGTGACGCAAAATCGTCCTATGGCCGCTTCCATGGGCATCCGCACCAGCCGCGTCGATGCGCTCACCTTCGGATTGGGCTCCGGTATCGCCGGCATGGCCGGCGTGGCACTGTCGCAGATCGACAACGTCAGCCCCAATCTCGGCCAGGGCTATATCATCGACAGCTTCATGGTCGTGGTGTTCGGCGGCGTCGGCAATCTATGGGGCACGCTCGTCGGCTCCTTCGTACTCGGTATCGCCAACAAGTTCCTCGAACCTTATGCCGGCGCGGTGCTTGGCAAGATTGCGATTCTCGTGCTCATCATTCTGTTCATCCAGAAGCGGCCACGGGGCATGTTCGCCCTCAAGGGCCGGGCGGTGGAAGCATGACGGCGCACATCCTCATCCGCTCGCTCGACCGCGGCGCGACGATGTTCTTGATGGTCGTCGCCGCGATCGCGATCGGGGTACCCATACTCAATCTGGCGCTGCCGGAATCCTCGGCCTTCCATGTGCCGACCTACTTGGTCGCGCTGTTCGGGAAATACGCCTGCTACGCGCTACTGGCCCTGTCGATCGACCTGATCTGGGGGTTCTGCGGCATTCTCTCGCTCGGTCACGGCGCCTTCTTCGCTCTGGGCGGCTACGCCATGGGCATGTATCTGATGCGGCAGATCGGCACCCGCGGCGTCTACGCCGATCCAATCCTGCCGGATTTCATGGTGTTCCTGAACTGGAAGGAACTGCCGGTCTACTGGTACGGGTTCCAGCATTTTCCCTATGCCGCGCTCATGGTGGTGCTGGTGCCGGGCGCGCTCGCCTTCGTGTTCGGCTGGTTCGCGTTCCGCAGCCGCGTCACCGGCGTCTACCTTTCGATCATCACCCAGGCGCTGACCTATGCCCTGATGCTCGGTTTTTTTCGCAACAATTTCGGCTTCGGCGGCAACAACGGCCTCACCGATTTCAAGGACCTTTTAGGCTTCAACGTGCAGGCCGAGGCGACGCGCAACGCCTTGTTCTCGATATCTTGCCTTGCGCTCATCCTCGCCTTCCTGCTTTGCCGCGCCATCATCGCATCCAAGTTCGGCAAAGTGCTGATCGCCATCCGCGACGCCGAAGCCCGGACGCGATTTCTCGGCTATCGGGTGGAATCCTATAAGCTTGTCGTGTTCACCTTGTCCGCGTGCATGGCGGGATTGGCGGGAGCGCTCTACGTGCCGCAGGTCGGCATCATCAACCCGAGCGAGTTCGCGCCTGCTAATTCCATCGAGGCGGTGATCTGGGTCGCGGTCGGCGGCCGCGGCACCCTCACCGGGGCGGCGCTCGGCGCGGTCGTCGTCAATTACGCCAAGACCTACTTCACCAGCGGCGCGCTCGCGCCCTACTGGCTCTTCCTGCTCGGCGGCCTGTTCGTCGGCGTGACCCTGCTGTTGCCGCGCGGCATCATCGGCACGCTGCGGCATTGGACGGCGCTGCGACGTGACCGGGCGTCTGCCGCCGCCGAGGACGGGGTGACGGAGCCGCTGCCGGCGGAATGAGGATCAGGCGATGGAACCGCTGACGACCGCACTGCTCTATCTCAACGGCGTCACCGTCTCGTTCGACGGTTTCAAGGCGCTCAACAATCTCTCCTTTGCGATCGAGCCCGGCGAGATGCGCGCCATCATCGGCCCGAACGGCGCCGGCAAGACGACGATGATGGACGTAGTCACCGGCAAGACCCGGCCGGACCTCGGCGACGTCATGTTCGACGGCTTGTACAATCTCACGCGGCTTGACGAGGCCGAGATCGCCGAACTCGGCATTGGCCGCAAGTTCCAGAAACCCACGGTGTTCGAGAGCCAAACCGTCTCCGACAACATCGAGCTGGCTCTCAAGTCAGACCGCCGCGCGCGCGCCGCGCTGTTGTGGCGGGAAAGCGCGGGTGAACGCCGCCGCATCGATGGACTATTGGAGATCATTCGCCTGACCGCGGTACGCGACCGCCTCGCCGGCAGCCTGGCGCACGGGCAGAGGCAATGGCTCGAAATCGGCATGCTGCTGGCGCAGGAACCGAAGCTGCTTCTGGTCGACGAGCCGGTCGCCGGCATGACCGATGCGGAAACACGCCAGACGGCGGAGCTGCTCAAACAGATCAACCGTGATCGCACCGTCGTCGTCGTCGAACACGACATGGCCTTCGTGCGCGACCTCGGCGTCAAGGTGACCTGTCTGCATGAGGGCTCCGTGCTCGCCGAGGGCACGATCGATCAAGTCTCGGCGAACGAGCGGGTGGTGGAAGTGTATTTGGGACGGTAAGGGGGCGAATAGCAAAAAACCATGCTGGACGTTAACGCGATCGATCTCCACTACGGCGCTGCGCAGACGCTGCGCGCCGTGTCGCTCAAAGCGGAGCCCGGAAAGGTGACTTGCGTGCTTGGCAGAAACGGCGTCGGGAAAACGAGCCTGCTCGACGCGCTCGCCGGCCAGCATCCGGTGAGTCGCGGCAAAATCACCTGGGAGGGGGAAGACATCACCACGCTCAAACCGCCAGAGCGCGCCCGCCGCGGCATCTCCTACGTGCCGCAAGGCCGCGAAATCTTTCCGCTGCTGACGGTCGAGGAAAACCTGAAGACCGGCTTTGCACCGCTCAAGCGCGATGACCGCAGCGTGCCGGACGACGTGTTCTCGCTGTTTCCCGTACTCAAGGACATGCTGCGCCGACGCGGCGGCGACCTCTCGGGAGGCCAGCAGCAGCAACTCGCCATCGGGCGCGCGCTGGTGATGCGGCCGCGGCTCCTTCTTCTCGACGAGCCGACCGAGGGCATTCAGCCCTCGATCATCAAGGACATCGGCCGCGCCATCGCCTATCTGCGCTCGCTGGGCAAAATCGCGATCGTGCTGGTCGAGCAATATCTCGACTTTGCCCGCGAACTCGGCGACCATTTCGCCGTCATGGAACGCGGCGCCATCGTCTATGCCTGCGGCCGCAACGACCTCGACGAAGGTGCGTTGCGGCGGGCGATGGCGATTTGATTTCTGGTCGTTGTGACGGGAGAGGGAGCTTGTTGGCGAACGCGCCGGCGCAAGATGAAATCTTTGCCGGCAATCGCGCGGTCGGCCGCATCGCGCTTACGGTCGCTGCCAGCAGCAGCGGCAGCCGCCGCGCGCGCGTGCACGAGGCAGGCTCGCTGCGGGTGCGTTTCCCGAACGGCACGAGCAGAGGCACGCTCGATGCCGTCATCGTCAACACCGCCGGCGGCATGACGGGCGGCGACCGCTTCGACATCGACATGACTGTGGGCGCCGGCGCCCGGCTGACCGTGACCACCGCTGCCGCGGAAAAAATCTATCGCTCGCTCGGGCCGAATACGCACGTCGGCGTGAAGGCCGATGTCGGCCCCGGCGGCGCGCTGGCGTGGCTGCCGCAGGAGACCATTCTCTTCGATCAGGTCCGGCTACGACGCACGATCGAAGTCGACCTTGCAAGCGACGCCAAACTCGTACTGGCCGAAGCCATTGTGTTTGGCCGCTCGGCCATGGGCGAGGCCGTGCTGCGGGGGGATTTATTCGACCGTTGGCGGGTGCGCGTCGGCGGAGCGCTGGTTTTCGCCGAGACTCTCCGCCTCGACGGCGCGATCGCACAACGGCTGGCGCAGCGCGCGGTCGCAGCTGAGAACGTGGCAATTGCCAGCGTGCTCAAGCTCCCCGGCGACGACACAGGCGTTGCGGCGGTCCGCGCGATTGACTTCGCCGGAGAAGTCGGCGTGTCGGCGTGGAACGGGCTCGCGGTCGCGCGCCTCGTCGCGCCCGACGGCGCGACGCTGCGCCGCGATCTCATCGGCGTGTTGACGGCGCTGGGCGCCGGGCCGCTGCCGCGGCTGTGGTTGAACTAAAGGGCCAACCCATGCATCTCACTCCGCGCGAGAAGGACAAGCTGTTGATTGCCATGGCGGCGATGGTGGCGCGGCGTCGGCTCGAGCGCGGGGTGAAGCTCAATCATCCGGAGGCCGTTGCGCTCATCTCCGATTTCATCCTCGAAGGCGCGCGCGACGGGCGCAGCGTCGCCGAGCTGATGGAGCAAGGCGCCCACGTGCTCACGCGCGCGCAGGTGATGGACGGCATCGCCGAGATGATCCCCGAGATTCAGGTCGAAGCGACGTTTCCGGACGGCACCAAATTGGTTACGGTGCATGAGCCGATACGATGAGATACGTTGCTGTCATTCCGGGGCGCCGCGCAGCGGCGAGCCCGGAATGACGGAGTAGGAAAAGGCAGATTGCCATGATCCCCGGCGAATTGTTCATCCAAGACGGCGACATCGAGCTCAATAAGGGCCGCAAGAGCGTGACGCTCTCGGTCGCGAACAGCGGCGACCGGCCGATCCAGGTCGGCTCGCACTATCATTTCTTCGAGACCAATCCGGCGCTGAAATTCGACCGCAGACGAGCCCGCGGCATGCGTCTCGACATTCCCGCCGGCACCGCGGTGCGCTTCGAGCCCGGCCAGACGCGCGAGGTCAAGCTGGTGGCGCTTGCCGGCAGCCGTACGGTCTACGGATTTCGCCAAGCGATCATGGGAAAGCTGCAAAAAGCGAAAAAAGAAAGGCTGCAAAAGTCATGACGGGCGAGCTTGTGAAAGCCCGCCCGTCACGTTCTCAGCGCTGCTACCCGCTGCTGGGAACCAGGATCAAATCCGCGCTTGGTGCGATGCCGGTAGCAGCCTCAGCACCCAGGCCAACCTGATCTTGGCGACCCCTCGCATCCGGCAGAACCAGACGCGAGCGATCTGGGAATGATGATAACGCGCCGCGTGCGCGACGCAAGTTAAAGCATGCAGTGACGCGTCAACGACATGCAGTGGGGATAACATTGGGGATTCTTTGGAACCGGAGGAAGTCATGCCAGCGAAAATGAGCCGTTCCGTCTACGCCGACATGTTCGGGCCGACGACGGGCGACCGTGTGCGGCTCGCCGACACCGATCTGATCATCGAGGTGGAGAAGGATTTTTGCACCTACGGCGAGGAGGTGAAGTTCGGCGGCGGCAAGGTGATCCGCGACGGCATGGGGCAGAGCCAAATCACCAACAAGCAGGGCGCGGTCGACACCGTCATCACCAACGCGCTCATTCTCGACCATTGGGGGATCGTCAAAGCCGACGTCGGCCTCAAGGACGGAAAAATTTCCGCCATCGGCAAGGCCGGCAATCCGGACATCCAGCCCAGCGTCACCATCGTCATCGGGCCCGGCACCGAGGTGATCGCCGGCGAGGGCAAAATCCTCACCGCCGGAGGCTTCGACACCCACATCCATTTCATCTGCCCGCAGCAGGTCGACGAGGCGCTGATGTCCGGCGTCACCTCGATGCTCGGCGGCGGCACCGGCCCGGCGCACGGCACGTTCGCCACCACGTGCACGCCCGGTCCATGGCACATTGGCCGCATGATCCAGGCGGCGGATGATTTTCCCGTGAATCTCGGCTTTGCCGGCAAGGGCAACGCCTCGCGGCCCGCGGCGCTCGAGGAAATGATCAAGGCCGGCGCCTGCGCGCTCAAGCTGCATGAGGACTGGGGCACGACGCCGGCGGCGATCGACTGCTGCCTCGCGGTCGCCGACGACTACGACGTGCAGGTGATGATCCACACCGACACGCTCAACGAATCCGGTTTCGTCGAGGACACGATCAAGGCGTTCAAGGGCCGCACCATTCATGCCTTCCACACCGAAGGCGCCGGCGGCGGGCACGCGCCCGACATCATCAAGGTGGCGGGATTGAAGAACGTGCTGCCCTCCTCGACCAATCCGACACGGCCGTACACCAGGAATACCATCGACGAACATCTCGACATGCTGATGGTCTGCCACCACCTCGATCCGTCGATTGCGGAAGACCTCGCCTTCGCCGAGAGCCGCATCCGCAAGGAGACGATCGCGGCGGAGGATATTTTGCACGACATCGGCGCGCTCTCGATGATGTCGTCGGATTCGCAGGCCATGGGCCGCATCGGCGAGGTGATCATCCGCACTTGGCAGACCGCGGACAAGATGAAGAAGCAGCGCGGCCGGCTGCCGCAGGAGAAGGGCGACAACGATAACGTGCGGGTGAAGCGCTACGTCGCCAAATACACCATCAATCCCGCCATCACGCACGGCGTATCGAAACTCATCGGTTCGGTCGAGAAGGGAAAGCTTGCCGATCTCGTGCTGTGGTCGCCCGCGTTTTTCGGCGTCAAGCCCGACTGCATCATCAAGGGCGGCTCGATCGTCGCCGCGCCGATGGGCGATCCCAACGCCTCGATCCCGACGCCGCAGCCGGTGCATTACCGGCCGATGTTCGGCGCCTTTGGCCGCGCCCGCACGGCGTCCTCCGTTGTTTTTGCGTCGAAGGCCGCGGTGAAGGCGGGCCTCGGAAAAAAACTCGGCATCCAGAAGGAGCTGGTCGCGGTCGAGAACACGCGTGGAAGAATCTCCAAGAAGAGCATGATCCACAACGATGCCACGCCTGACATCGAGGTCGATCCCGAGACCTACGAAGTGCGGGCCGATGGCGAACTCCTCACCTGCGCGCCGGCGGAAACGCTGCCGATGGCGCAGCGGTATTTTTTGTTTTGACGTACGTTCCGTCACCCTGAGGTGCGCGCCAAGGGCGCGCCTCGAAGGGCGCCGGCCCGGGCACCTCGGCCGTATCCTTCGAGGCTCGCTGCGCTCGCACCTTAGGATGACGGTGAACGAGCTTCCGCTACCGCATCCGGCGCACTCACCGTCTTCCCCGCTCATTTGCACCAATCCGCGATCAAATACTTTTTGCAGAGGGGGCGACGGCAGCGCAATCATCCAAAGCCCCACGACACCACGGTCGCCAGCTCGGTGCGGCGCAGACACCATTCGATATGGGTCGCCGGCGCGATCCGCCGTGGACCTCCGGCGATCACCTCCTGTTGCGCCTGCAGCCGCTGCGCTTGCGGCGCCAAGGGCAACCCGCGCATCAGGCATCCGGTCGGCTCACCCACGCAGCGCCGATGCCGCTGGCACATCCGCTGCGAACAGCGGCGCCAGAATGAAAGCGTGTCGCAGTACAGCCGGTGCGTCGCGATGTGGGCGGCGTCGATGAGCGCCTTGCCGTTTTCGAAGCTGCGCCGCTTGAGAAAGTTCTGTTCGTTCGGCGGCTTGTTACGCCATGAGGGCATGTCGTGGTCTCCACTTGTTGTTCGTTGCGCGCTGCCCCGTTCTTTCGTCACCGCCGGGCTTGACCCGGCGGTCCATGCTGAGGCGCAGCGACACAAGCCAGGCGGCGATGATGAAGGAGCGGCCTTGCCGCATGGATTGCCGGATCAAGTCCGGC
>JBEKNW010000012.1:0-47358 GCA_049522435.1 Xanthobacteraceae bacterium | reverse complement strand
GCTCGCCAAGGATTGGGAGAATCTCAATCGCAAGGCGCTCACTTTCTTGCGCCTCGCTTCAATCCGCCTCATGCTACGAAAACTCTGTAATCCCATCTAATGTTTCCGGACAGACTCTAAGGACTTTATTGATCGGCCGCCGCAGATAACCACTCCGGTCCGGCCGCGGGTGTGTTGCCGCGATGTCACACCAGCCGGCGCCGTTAAATCATCCCCAGACGGCATATTGACAAGTATGTGTCGACGCCTGAAGTTGGCGTTGTATCAGTCTGTATACAGCGTGGACACTGCATACAGCGGGGCAGGGGGGCTTTTATGAAGAAATTTGGTTTGTGCGCGGCTTTTTCCGCGGCGTTGCTTCTTGGATGCGCTGGCGCTGCGTACGCGGCGGATAGCGACATCATGGTGACGAAGGCTCCGATGGTGACGAAGGCGCCAGCCGCGCCGGCCACGTGCACCAGCCTTTGGGACTTTGTCGCCACGGCCTGCCCGCTGACCTGGTACGGCATCACGGTCTACGGAATTGTCGATGTCGGTGGCGGATATCAGACACACGGCGCGCCATTCGATCCGAACTTCGTCACTGGCGCTTCCTATTTCATGCAGAAGATGAACCGCGAGCCGATGTGGGGGCTGGCGCCCAGCGGGCTGAGCCAGTCGTCCATCGGAGTAAGGGGCTTTGAACCGATCACTCCGAACGTCGCGTTCATATTCGACTGGAACGCCGGCTTCGATCCCTATTCGCTGCGGTTTGCCAACTCGCCGGGATCGGAAGTCGCGAATATCGGCCTGCCGGTCGCCGCCCAGACCACCAACGGCGACTCGAGTCGCGCTGGCCAGTGGTACAACAACGTCGGCTACATTGGTCTCAGTTCGCCGACTTACGGAACACTCACCGTGTTCCGGCAGCAGAACTTCTCCAACGAAATCGGCGTTCTGCAATACGACCCAATGGGCGGTTCCTACGCCTTCTCGCCGATCGGCTTCTCGGGCGTGGTCGGCGGTGGCGGTGACACCCAGAATGCGCGTTATTCGACGTCAGTGAAGTATTTCGTCACTGCCAGCATGTTTCACGCCGGCGCGCTGGCCCAGTTCGGCGGCTATGACCTCAACAACGGCACGAGCGGAGCGTACGAGGGCAACATCGGTGCCAAATTTCAGAACGTCGGGCCGGGGACGCTGTCACTGGACGGTATCGTGGGCTGGAATAAGGACGCCGTGACCATCACGCTCACCCAGCCGGGCGCCGATATTCTTGCCAGCGGCGTGCCGACCCCGTACCCCCAATATTTGTCGGCGACGATCTCCAACAACACCAATGTCATGCTGCTGGCAAAATATGCGGTGGGACCAGCCACGTTATATGCCGGCTTTCAGTGGATGCAGTTTGCACCGCCGAGCGATTTGCAGACCCAGTTCACCGACGTCTCGGGCTTCACTGTCACCGGATCAGCCGCGGGACCGCTTTCCACGGCCTCCACCAACGGCATAACGGCGATCAACAACGTCGCCTACACCACCGGCTGTGCCGCTGGAGTCAATTGCGGCGACAAGATCCTGGATGCGTACTGGGCCGGCGTCAAATACGCCGTTACCAAGGACGTGACGGTGATCGGTGCCTACTATCACTACTGGCAGAACCAGTTTGCCGTGACCGCGCCCGTCGGTTACTGCAACACTGCAACCGGCCACTCGCAGTGCTCCGGCACCATGGACGCGGCGTCCGCTGTCATCGACTGGCAGTTCGCGCCGAAGTGGGACACCTACATCGGCACGTTCTACTCGCGCTTCGATGGCGGTCTGGCTAACGGTTACCTCACGCGCAACAACCTCGCCACCACTGCCGGCCTTCGCTTCCGGTTCTAGAATGCGGCCAGCGGGCTTTGCAAGATTGTCGTGACGATTGATTGCGGGTCCCGCCTCTCTGTCCTCGATGCTTTTAGCAGCCTGCCGGTTGAACAAGCCGGCAGGCTTTTTGCGTTGCCGGCATTGATGATGGCGCTCGGATCGTCCCCGGATTAGGGGTGATCAGCGGCTAACGGTCGCTTGCGCGCCTGCGCAAAACCGCCCATTCTCGACTGCGGGGGAACACCATCCGCAGGCGGGTTTGTGCGTGCCGCGTCGGCGCCGCTGATGGCTGAAGATCATTGTACTGAGCCGTCGTTGCTTCCGTGAGTTGGAGTGCACCCGTTCGTGCCGGCGCCAGCCAAGCTTTCGCGTCGTCGTCGCGGCCGCCCGGGTAGCGGCGTGACGCGGTTTTGCGCCGCGCTTTTCGGCGCCATGGCCTGCGCCGGTTTGGCGGCCTGTGCGGTCGGGCCCGACTATCATCCGCCCGAGCCGGCGATGCCAGAGAACTTCGTTGCGGCGCCGCCGTCTCAAGCGCAGAGGCCGGCGGCCGATCACCGCGTCGTCGACACCGCCGGATGGTGGCGCGCGCTGCACGACCGCGAGCTCGACTCGCTGATCGACCGGGCCATCGCGGCGAGCCCGACTTTGGAGATCGCGCTAGACCGCTTGCAGCAAGCGCGCGCGCAGGAGGAAGTGGTCATCGGCGCGGCTTTGCCTAGGGCGGAGGCGAGCGAAGGCGGTGGACGCGGAACGGGAAGCGATCTGGCGCGCGGGCGGGCCTCGCAGACCCTTGTCTCCGCCGAGAACGGGGCGGGCTTGAACCAGGTCAATAATATCGCCGGCTTCGATGCGGCGTGGGAAATCGATCTTTTCGGCAAATTCCGCCGCCAGATCGAAGCGGCTCAGTACGACGTGGAAGCGGCCGTCGCCGCCCGCAATGCGGTGTTGATCTCGGTCATCGCCGACGTGACCCGCGCCTATCTCGATGTGCGTGCGCTGCAAATGCAGCTGGCCGTCCTGCGCAAGAATATCCAGGTCGCGCAGCAATACGTCGACTTCGTCCAGGAACGCTATCATCGCGGCATCACCAACGAGTTGGACGTCACTCTGGCGCAACGCGAATTGGCGCAACTGCAATCGCAACGGATGCCGTTGATCGCCCAGATCAATGCGGCGCGCTACGTGATCGCCGTTCTGCTCGGAGAATTTCCCGAGAATTTGGGCAAGGAGCTGGCGCGGCCGGGGATGATTCCGGCGCTGCCCGGGCGCATTCGAGCCGGTTTGCCGATCGACCTGCTGCGCCGCCGGCCCGACATTGCGGAAGCCGAACGCCAATTGGCCAGTGCCACCGCCCTGATCGGCGTCGCAACCGCGGACCTGTTTCCCCAGGTGGCCGTCACTGGCGGGGTCGGTCAGCAGGCGCAAGGACTTGGCGTCACCCCGCTTGTCATCAGCCCGATTTGGTCGGTCGGGCCGGCGGTCGCCGCGCCTTTGCTGGATTTCGGCAGGCTCGATGCCGTGGTCGACAAAGCCGACTTCCGCACCCGCGAGCTGTTGTTCAACTACAAGCAGACGGTGCTCAACGCGGTCCGCGAGGTGGATACCGCCATCGACGCCTATGCCGCCCAGCAGGATCGTTTGCGCCACCTAGCCGACGCATTGGCGGCAGCCAGGAGGGCGTTAAGCCTTGCCACCGAGCGGTTTGATCGGGGATTGACCGATTCGCTCAATGTGATCGACGCGCAGCGGCAGGAATATGAGCTGGAACAACAATACATATCCGCGCAGGACAGCGCGGCGGCGCAATTCGTCACGCTCTATAAATCGCTCGGCGGCGGCTGGGAGGATTATCAATTCTTCCCGCCGATCCCGCCGCCGCTGCCGGCCGTCGCGGCCGCGTTCAAGCGACTCTTGATGCCGGACGCCGCACCATAAGATCTGTTCCGTCCATTTGCCGCGATGCGTCCTCGACGCAACCCCCTGGGTTTGGGCGCGCCCTCACAATGTGGCAATTATGCCACGAGGGTGGCGGAATCGATGTGGATGGCCGCCTAAACCACGGCGATGGAACCCGATGTCATTGTATCGTCACGCGCGAAAAATAGACGGGAGGGGATAGCCTTTCGTTAATTTTTTAGGCGTTGCAACAGGTGGAGGGGGTCATGGTCGTCAAACGAAGAGTGGGGCTTCTGCTCAGTGCCTTGGTAGGTGCGGCCTTTCTGACCGCCGCTCCCGCCTTCGCCGCCGATATGGACGCGATGGTGACGAAGGCGCCGATGGTAGCGGTGGCGCCGGCGCCGCCGGCCTCGTGTGGCAGCGTTTACGACTTTCTCTTCACGGCTTGCCCGCTGACCTGGTACGGCGTCACTTTTTACGGCACCGTTGACATGGGTGGCACCTACCAGACCCACGGCACGCCGTTCGATCCGAACTTCCCCACCGGGGCCTCATACTTGATTGGTGCTGGTGGGACGGGTGCGACGGGCCGGACGGCCGGGTTCGGTCTGGGTCCCAACGCCATGAGCCAATCGAACGTAGGGGTCAAGATCAACGAACCTATCGCCCCGGGCGGCTGGTCGTTTATTGCCCAGTACGAGCTTGCGTTCGACCCGTATTCGCTCCTGTTGGCCAACGCCCCGCAGGCGATGCAGAACGCCATCGGTACGGCGCAGAACACGGAAGCTCTACCGGCCGACTCGAGCCGGTGGGGCTGGCTGAACAACAATCAATATTTCGGTTTTAGCCAGCCGGTTTATGGCACGCTGACCTTCGGCCGGCAAAACACGCTGTTCAATGACGGCATCGGTTCCTACGATCCGATGGGCGGCGCCTACGCCTTCTCGCCGATCGGCTTTTCCGGCAAGGCCGGCGGCGCCGGCGACACCGAGGACGCCCGCTGGACCACGGCCATCAAATATCGCGTCAATATCGGCGACGTCCATTTGGGGGTGATGGGACAGCCGCTGTCCTCGGGTTATGACGCCTACAACCCGAATAACGGCGCGGTCGCGGGCGACATCGGCGGCGCCATCAAAAATTTCGGACCCGGCACTCTCTCGTTGGATTTCATCGGCACGTGGGAGAAAGACGCGGTTAATATTGGGCCGTCGTACCTCGGCGCAACCAACGTCAACGGCTACCCGGGCGGGGCAAACCCGTTCCCCGCTACTGCCTACCTCAAGGCGACGATCTCAAACAACACGTCCTTCATGGCGCTGGCCAAATACAGCTTCGGTTCCTGGGGAAACACCCCGCCGCCGGTCGTGGGTAAAGCAGCTCCTGCGCCGTCCGGACCCTCCGGTATCCCGCTCACGCTGTACGCCGGCTACGAATGGATCCAGTACGCGAACCCGAGCGATCCGCAGAGTTCCTTCCGGGATGATGGGTTCTCGTTCTTTGACCCTTCCGGAGGTACACTCCATGGTGCCGCGCCCAGCTTTAATGGCACCGCCATCAATAACAATGCGTTCAACTCCCTGTGCGGAACCGGTACTGCTTTTGGCGGTTGCAGCGACGAAATCTTCCAGATCATGTGGGCCGGCGCCAAATACGGCATCACCAAAGATCTGGATCTCGTCGGTGCCTACTATCACTACATTCAGAATCAGTACGCCGCCGGCGGGGCGGTGACGTGTCCCGTCGCCTCCCTCCATTCGCAATGCGCCGGCACGTTTGACGTGTTTTCAGCGGTTCTCGACTGGCGGTTCCTGCCGAAGTGGGATACGTACATCGGCGTCATGTACTCGTCAGCGTATGGCGGCATCTCCAACGGCGATATTAGCACCAACAACCTTGCCACCACCGCAGGCGTGCGCTTCCGGTTCTGAGAAACGCTGCACGCGGGATTTTGCAAGGTCGTCAGCGACTTTAGTCGATCGAATGGCGCCGCCGGCCTAGCCGGCGGCGCTTTCGTTATGAGTGGCTCTGCGGGACTTCGAGGCCTACGGCAAGCATCGCCGAGTCGCAAAGCGATGTGATTTCAATGAGCCATATTTGCAACACTCAGCGCGAAAGAGTCGGGCACGGGAAAAAACATAGTATAAAGAAGCACTTCGGCCATTCACCTCATTCGACTATGGAATCGACCGGGGATACCCGTAGGTATATGATTGATCGGGGCGAGGTAGGCGGAATCGGAAGCGCGTTCGCGCTTGGGCTTTTCGGCCCTTATGACTCGCCGGTAACCGAACGGCCGCGAACGAGGTGATGCTGGTGCTGGTCAATAGGGCTTGCACATTCCTGGTCGTTGCCTGCGTGGGGGCTTGCTTGGTGCAAGCCGCCGGCGCGATGGATTTGAATTCTTTTCCGGTGACACCGCCGCCGCCGCAAAAGCCGGATTGGGCCGGCTTCTACATCAAAGACAATTCTGGCGGCGGCTCTGCCGGCGTCCCGTGGACGACGTTTTCGCCCACCAACGCGTTTTCATCGCCGACCATCGCGGCGCCGCCGGTCAACGAGAATTTCGGCTACAACTTCCAATCGGGAAATTTCGTGTTTGGCCTTGAAGGCTCGCTGGCGGCGGCGAACTTCGACGGCAGGTTCACGGCTCCGTATTTACCTGCGGCCGGCGCCTGGGCGCCCAACATGAATTGGCTCGGCACAGTGACGGGTCGGGTCGGTTATTCGTTTGGTCAATGGCTGCCCTATGTCAAAGGCGGGTTCGCGGCGGCCGACGCCGGATCGCCGCTGCAGAATAGTCCGATGACGGGTTTTACCCAAAGCACGACCGAGCGTAACGGTTGGACGGCGGGTATCGGCCTTGAATATCAGTTGTCGCCCAAATGGTCCCTAGGACTTGAATATCTCTATACCGACGTCGGCGACGGCGGCAGCGGACCGCAAAGCACTCTCGGCAACGGCGCGCCCCTTGCAGGCTCGCCGGAAATGTACTCAACCGCACTGAAGACCCAGAGCTTGTTGGGCCGCCTGAATTACAAAGCGGGTTGGTAAGCCGACTTTCGCGCCCTACGTCGCCGCATTTGCTGTCGGCGTTCTGCGACTCGCGACCTCGCAGTCCCCCACGAATCGGACGACCCGGCGCAAGAGGTCGTCACCCTCGAGCAGCGGCGCGTGTCCCTGATCGGCCACCTCGATCAATTCCATTTTCGTGCGCCGCTCGCGCATGGCGGCCACCGTCGCTGCAGAAAGTATGTCGGAATTCGTGCCGTGGATGACCAGCATCGGCACGCCCGCAAGCGCGTCGAATTCGTTCCACAGCGATGGAATTGGGCGCTCGATGTCGATGCCGGCGAGCGCGCGGACGACGCCGAAATCGTAGGCCGGCTTGAGCGCGCCGTGCTTGAAATGCCAGGTCCGCCGCGCGGCGCCGAGCCATTGATCCGCAGTCAGATTGGGAAACTGCGCGCTCAGGAGGCGGCGAAGGATGTCGGCGCCTTCTTCGAAACTGCGCGGGTGCGGCAATTTGCCGACATAGCCCTTGATGCGCGCAATGCCCTTTGCCTCGGTTACCGGACCGACATCGTGCAGCACGACGCCGGCGATCGCGGTCGGGTGCGCCGCGGCGAGCAGCATGGTGAGAACGCCGCCCCGCGAGCTTCCCACAAACACCGCCGGGCCGACGCCGAGCGCGATCAGCACGCTGACGATGTCCCCGAGCTCGACCGTGCAGTTGTAATTCCCGTGATCGCTGTCGTGATCGGAATGACCGCGCCCGCGCGAATCAATGGCAATGACACGCCGCTGTGGCGGACCGGCCGCCAGGGCCGGCGCGAGTTCGTCGAAGTCGGCGGCCGTGCGCGCGAGGCCCGGCAGGCAGACGACCGGCAATCCGGGCGCGGAGCGCGCGCCATATTCGCGCACATGCAGCCGCAGCCCGTCCGGCGCGGTGACGAACAGGCTCGTGCCCTGATCGAGCGCGCCGTGATTCGTTTCTGGCACCAGATGAGGGGAGGGCTTGTTCATCGCCTGTCCCAGTCGCGTGCCTTCACCTCCCAGTCGGTGAGGTCACAAAAGCGACATTAACTGCGCGGCGGGCGGGGGGGCAACCGCTAAAATGCCCTCCCCGAGTTAATAAATTATCCGCCGCGACGCAGGTCGGCTTCGATCAGGAGCCGCGGATCGTTGCCGAGGCGGGCGCGATAGACCTGCATGTTCTCGATCACACGCTGGACGTAATTGCGCGTCTCCGAGATCGGGATGCGCTCGATCCAGTCGATCGGGTCCACTTTCGGGTTACGTGGATCGCCATATTGCTCGATCCATTCCCGCGCCCGGCGCGGTCCGGCATTATAGGCGACGAATGCAAGAACGTAGGAGCCGCGCCAGGTTGCGATGTCGTTGCCGAGTTCGGCGGTTCCAAGCTGGGCATTGTAGGCAACGTCGGCCGTCAGGCGCCGCTGATCGAAGGCGACTTTGAATCGCTTCGCCGTATCGCGGCCCGCGGCCGGGGTGACTTGCATCAGGCCGATCGCGTTGGCGCCGGAAACCACCTTGGTGTTGAAGGCGCTTTCCTGGCGCACGATCGAATAGACGACGCAGCGCTCGACCTCGGGCCCGATCTGCTGGTAGTTGGGCACGCCGAAGTCCGGAAATGCGTAGTGCTCGAAGGGCAAGCCGCGGCTCAGCGCGGTCTTGCCGATGAGCAGCGTTGCCCGCGCGTCGTTGTGGTGCGTCGCGATCTCGGCGAGCGTTGCCAGCGCGCCGGCATCCGTTGCCTTGTCGGCGAGGTCGGCAGCCATGACGGCGATAAGGTCGCGGTCGTCGATGGCGTAGAGGATCTCGAAGGCGCGCGCGACCTCGAGGCGGCGGTGCTCCGCGGGCGGCTCCGGTAGATTGCGCAGAGTGACGGCGTCGAGGCCGAGTCGCGCTCGCGACAATTGGCCGTAATACGCGGTCGGATAGCGTGCCGCCGCTTCGTAATAGCCGCGCGCTTCCGGCCCGCGCCCGAGCGTCTCCGCGGCGCGGCCCTGCCAATAAGAGGAGCGCGCCAGCGTGATCGGATTGGACACGCCTTCGGCGATGCGGGCAAAATGGGCGAGCGCCGTTGCCGGTTCGTGCAGGAAACGCAGCGCGATCCAGCCGGCGGTGAATTGCTGCTCGGCGCGATAGTTCTCATTGGTCGGCGCGGCGGCGCCCTTGGCGACCTCGTAGGCTGACTTGAAATCGCCGAGGTCGATCAGCTTGCGCGCAATAAGCCGCCGCTCGACCCACCATTGATCGAGATCGCCGAGCCTTTCCGCCTCGCGCGGCGCCGCAAGCATCCACTGCGCGGCCTCGGCGATCTTGTCGGCGCGGCGCAGCCATTGGATGCGGCTGAACATGTAGCCGGGATCGTGCCGGGCCGCCGCCGGTACCGCATCGAGCAGCGCGTTGGCCTTGGCGGATTTGTTGATGACGGCGGCACGCGCCTTGGCGACGGCGAGCTCGACCGCGTCGAGCTGGCGCGCCGCCCGCAAGCCGGCATCGTCGTCCTCGACATCGAAGCGCGCGTCCATGCGCGCCTTGTCGTCGGCGACGGTGATGAGGCCGGCGAAGGCCTGCCGCGCCTGCGCCTCGAGTTCCGCGGAAAAGCCGTCCTTGCGCCAGGCTTCGCGCACGGCCGCCTGCGCGCCGGCGCGGTCGCCCTCGGCGAGTAGCGCCCGCGCCAGCGCCAATCGTCCCTTGGCGCTGTGCGCGGGCTCGTTGCCGAAGAAGGCGATGGTCGCCTGCGGATCGGCTTGCCGCTGCCAGAGCGCCGCCTCCGCGCGCCGGCGCAACGTCATCACGCCCGGCCAGCTCGGATTGGCGGCGATGAAAGCCGCATAACGCGGAAAATCAAGATCGGCGTCGTCGCTGCGCAGGATTACCCATTCGACCAGCTTGCGGGCAAGCGGATCGGAAATCGTGCTCTCGACATTCGTCGCTTCGTCCGGCCGGCCCTTTTGCGTGAGGTCGATCGCTTGTTTGACCGCGGCGAGGTCGAGCGGCGATGTGTTCGAGGTTGCCGCCATCGCCAGCGGGGGTGCGGATCGCACCGCGGCAGGAGCAAGCGAGCGAAGCGGGATCGCCGCCGCCGACGGCCCCAGCGTTGCGGAGCTTCTCGGCGTCTCAGGCGCGCCAGAGCCGAGGACGCCCGAGGCGGGAATCGACGAAGTGGCGGAGACCGACGGTGCGAGCAACATCGGCCCGGTCGCACCCGGGGCTACGTGTGCGGCAACCTTCCCGGTTGCGTCGGTCCTGATCCCGGGCCGTGGCCGCGGCAGCGGGATTGCGCCCAACGGCGGCGCCGCGGAGGCCTCGCCCGCTAGAAGGCCGACAGTAGCCAATACGAGAATGAACCGAATGGCCGTCACCGGTAAGGACCTTTCTGCCGCAGGCTAGTGCGGCGGATTTGAAGTTCCTACGTCAAATCCGAAAACCGCACTAGAACCATACATTTGCTAGTGTCCCTTTGATTGGGAAGTTCGCATGAGAGTATGCCGCAAGCCCCTTGCCAACTTCGGAATCGGGACACTAACCGACAGCGATGCCAAACCCTCTTCGGCTGGCAACATTGAAGAAATGCTAATACCCGCGAGCACCCACGACAATTGACGAATTTCACGGCGAAAGCGGGGCACCGTGGGAAGGGGCTTTCAAGGCCCGCCGCGACCCGATATCTATTCCTGACGGCAGCACGGATCGCCGTCGGCGACGTGCTCCCGACTGTGCTCCCGACCGGGACCGCTATCCGAGGATCGTGTCATGACCGCCAAGACGAGCTTTCGAGGCTCATTCACCGCGCTCGTCACGCCGTTCAAGAACGGTTCTGTCGACGAGAAAGCCTTCCGTACCCTGGTCGATTGGCAGATCGCCGAGGGCACCAAGGGGCTTGTGCCGGTGGGCACGACCGGCGAAAGCCCGACGCTGTCGCACGCGGAGCACCGCGACGTGATCGAATGGTGCATCGAGCAGGTGCGGGGTCGGGTGCCGGTCGTGGCCGGCGCGGGCTCGAACTCCACCAAGGAGGCGATCGATCTCGCCCGGCACGCCGAACAGGCCGGCGCCGATGCGGTGCTCGTCGTCACCCCCTATTACAACAAGCCGACCCAGGAAGGCCTCTATCAGCACTTCAAGGCGATCAACGATGCCATCGGCATTCCGATCATCATTTACAACATCCCGCCGCGCTCGGTGATCGACATGTCGGTCGACACCATGCAGCGCTTGTCCGAGCTTCCGAATATCGCGGGCGTCAAGGATGCGACCGCAAACGTCGTGCGCGTCTCGCAACAGCGCGCGGCGATGGGAGAGGAATTCAACCAGCTCTCGGGCGAGGATGCGACCGCGCTCGGCTTCATGGCGCATGGCGGCCATGGCTGCATCTCGGTCACCGCGAACGTGGCGCCGCGGCTGTGCGCGGAGTTCCAGGCCTCGTGCCTCAAGGGCGATTACGCCAACGCCCTCAAGCTTCAGGACAAGCTGATGCCGCTGCACACGGCACTCTTCATCGAAACAAATCCGGCGCCGGCAAAGTATGCGCTCTCGCTCATCGGCAAGTGTGCAGAGACCGTGCGCCTGCCCATGGTCCCGGTTGCCGAGAAGACGCGCGCCGCAGTGCGTGACGCCATGGTGCATGCCGGGCTGATCAACTGACGGGTGGCCATTCTCCGCTCATTCCCGCGCCAGCGGGAATCCAGCATGGAGCCGAGACCGAGCCGGGTCCCCGCTGGCGCGGGGACGAGCGGAACTTGAGCGGATTAAGCGGCATGGCGGCGAAGGCTGAAAGGAAGCTCCGCGTTATTGCCGACAATCGCAAGGCGCGTTTCAACTACTTTATCGACGAGACCATGGAAGCGGGCGTCGCGCTCACCGGCACGGAGGTGAAGTCGCTGCGGGCGGGCAAGGCTACGATCGCGGAGTCCTACGCCGACGCCCGTGGCGGGGAAATCTGGCTCATCAACTCGAACATTCCCGAATATCAGCAGGCGAACCGCTTCAACCACGCGCCGAAGCGGCCGCGCAAGCTCCTGCTGCACCGCCGGCAGATCAACAAGCTGATCGGCGCGGTCGAGCGCGAGGGCATGACGCTGGTCCCGCTCAAGCTCTATTTCAACGACAAGGGCCGCGCCAAGATCGAGCTCGCCTTGGCGCGCGGCAAGAAGCTCTACGACAAGCGCGAGACCGAGAAGAAGCGCTCGTGGGAGCGCGAGCGCGGCCGGCTGTTGCGGCAAAAGGGCTGACGGCAGGCAACTC
This sequence comes from Xanthobacteraceae bacterium, assembly GCA_049522435.1. Taxonomy (GTDB): domain Bacteria; phylum Pseudomonadota; class Alphaproteobacteria; order Rhizobiales; family Xanthobacteraceae; genus BOG-931. The sequence goes on along the minus strand of JBEKNW010000012.1, from coordinate 35,337 downwards.
TTTGCGTTGGTCTGAATTTGGTCTATATTCGGTCGGCGAGGTCATGACCATGAAATTGTCGTCGTCGGTAAAATCCATCAGCTATCTGAAGGCGCGAGCGCCCGAGGTGATACGCAGTATCACCGCACAGAAATCCCCGGTCGTGATTACCGTGAATGGCGAGGCAAAGGCCGTGCTGCAAGACCTGGTCAGTTATGAGGAAACGCAGGAAGGTCTGGCGCTGCTGAAAATTCTGGCGTTGGCGAACAAGAGTGTCGCAACGGGTAAGCTGAAGACGGCGCGCGAGAGCTTTCGACGGATACGACGCCGGCTGAAGTAGCATGGCCTATGACGTGCGCCTTACGGCCGATGCCGAAAGGGATATCGAAGATATCTACCGCTATATCGCCAAACATGGCGGCGTCGGCATCGCCAAGCGGGTGCTGGCGGGCATCGAGCGAAAATGCTTCGGTCCGGCGAGTTTTCCTGCGCGCGGTAACGTGCCGAAGGAGCTTCTGGCGCTCGGCATTCATGATTTCCGCGAGGCCCATTACAAGCCTTACCGTATTATGTATCGCATCGCTGGCCGAACCGTGATCGTACTCTGTGTCCTCGATGGGCGCCGGGACATGCAGAGCCTCCTGCAAGCTCGATTGTTGCGGCCGGAATGAGAGTGAGAACGCACTGTCGTCGGTGGAAATGAACATGCGCACGATACCCGCGAAACTCGACCATTGCGTCATTCACGTCACCGACTGGGAGCGGTCGAACGCGTTCTACACGACGGTTTTGGGCGCGAAGCTGATTGCGCGCCCGGTCGGCTACGCCTATCGTTTTGACGGCAGCCGGCTCAATGTTCACGGGCCGGGCGTCGAACCCGCCGAGGTCGCGCGATTGCCGGTGGCGCCCGGCAACAGCGATCTCTGCTTCGAATGGCTCGGGCCGATCGCGGACGCCATGGCCCATCTCGAAAGCTGCCGCGTCGCCATCGAGCACGGTCCGCTGCGGCGGTTCGGCGCCAAGGGGCCGGGCGCCAGCGTCTACTTTCGCGATCCCGACGGCTCGTTGATGGAATTCATCTCCTACGCATGATCCCGAAAAGTGGGCACCGGTTTTCGGATAAGATCATGCGTAAGCGAATACGCATGATCCCGAAAAAGCCTGCCCCGGGCTAGATCCGGGGTGGACAGCGGTTTCCCGCCTTCGCGAAGCCCGCTTCGGCTGGCGAAGGAAGGTCGGATAAGATCATGCGCAAGCGAATGTTTGGAGCTTAAGGCATGACCGAGGCACCTGGTAAGCACGATCCGACCTTTCTTCCTCCCGGCATCCCGGTCCCGCAGGACGATGGCGCCGCGCGGCATCTCACCGGCAGGAAACTGCCCGACCTCGCGCTGCCGGCGACGCGCGGCGGCGCCGTCAATCTGGCGCGCCTTCCCGGCCGCACCGTCCTCTACATCTATCCGCGCACCGGCGTGCCGGGCGTCGATCTGCCGCCGGGATGGGACGATATCCCCGGCGCGCGCGGCTGCACGCCGCAATCCTGTGGCTTCCGCGACCATTTTGCCGAACTCAAAGTGCTGGGAGTTTCCCACGTCTTCGGCCTGTCGACGCAGGACACCGCCTATCAGCGCGAGGCCGCCGAGCGGCTGCAGCTGCCGTTCCCCATCTTGTCCGATGCCGAGCTGGCGTTTGCCCGCGAAATGAACCTGCCGACATTCTCGGTCGCTGGGATGACACTGCTCAAACGCATGGCGCTGGTCATCGACGACGGCACCATCGTCAAGGTTTTTTATCCGGTGTTCCCGCCCGACCAGAGCGCGGCCGAAGTTGTTGCGTGGCTCGGCGCGGAAGCGCTTGTCTCCGCGCCGCAGGACGGCGAGGAGTTGTTCCCACGAGCTGAGGTACATCCCCGCGACGTTGATTTTTGATGGAGGAAGCGCGACACGGAATCGTGACCGCAGATGTCCGAGAAATCCCGCCGCAAATTCAAGAGGCCGTGACAGCCTTCGCCGCGTCCAGATGTCTGCGCAGCTTCGCGATCACGTCGCGGAACATTTTCGGCGTTAGCACTCCCGTATTCGTGTTCAAGCGCGAGCAGTGATAGCTATCGAACAGCGTGACGTGGCCGAGCGGCCGTGCCGAGCCGTGCGCGAAGGCCAAGCTCGACGGCCGGCCGCCGAGCGTGGCGACCGTCGTGTCATGCGCCACGCGCCCGAGCGCGAGCACGGCGGACAGGCGCGGCATTTCCGCGATCGTCGCGGCGAGAAAGGGCCGGCAGGTGGCGATTTCTTGCGGGGTCGGCTTGTTTTCCGGCGGCACGCAACGCACGGCGTTGGTGATGCGGCAATCGATCAGGGTGAGGCCGTCGTCGGGACGAGCTTGGTAGCGGCCCTGCGCAAATCCGAATTCCAACAGCGTTGTGTAGAGCAGATCGCCGGCATAGTCGCCGGTAAACGGCCGGCCGGTGCGGTTGGCGCCGCGTAGCCCCGGGGCAAGGCCGACGATCAGCAGGCGCGCGTCGATCGGCCCGAACGAGGGGACCGGCGAGTTGAACGAGTCCGGCTCGCGCTGGCGCCAAGCCTTGCGAAAGGCGACAAGCCGCGGACAGCGCGGACAATCGCGGCCGGGCTTGCCGCTCTGCCGCGCCATCGCAGCCATCGACAAGGCCTAATCTTCGTCGAATTCGTCTTCGACCTCGACCTCGACGCGCTGGGTGCCGGTGCTGCGCTGGAGGAATTGCGGCGTGTGCCGCGGCTCTCGCGGCTCTCGCGGCTCACGTGCGTCCCGCGGCTCGCGCGCCGGGCGCTCCGTCGGATCGCGGCCGATCTTGTTCTGCAACTCGACGATGTCGACAAACTGGTCGGCTTGGCGGCGAAGTTCGTCGGCGACCATCGGCGGCTGGGTCGAGATCGTGGACACCACGACGACGCGCACGCCGCGCCGCTGCACCGCCTCGACCAGCGAGCGGAAGTCGCCGTCGCCGGAGAACAGCACCATCTGGTCGATATGCGGCGCGATCTCCATGGCATCGACCGCGAGCTCGATGTCCATGTTGCCCTTGACCTTGCGCCGGCCGGTTTGATCGACGAATTCCTTGGTCGCCTTGGTGACGACGGTATAGCCGTTGTAGTCGAGCCAATCGATCAGCGGCCGGATCGATGAATATTCCTGATCCTCGATCACGGCGGTGTAGTAGAACGCGCGCACCAGATAGCCGCGGGACTGGAATTCGCGCAGCAGGCGCTTGTAATCGATATCGAAGCCGAGCGACTTCGCCGTGGCGTAGAGGTTGGCGCCGTCAATGAACAGCGCGATTTTCTCGATCTGTGCCGACATGGTGTCTCTCGATGCGTTTCTCGTGATCAAACCGGAGCAGCCGCAATTAACTCGACATTTCCGGCGTTCTTCAAAACAGCTTTATCGCCATCGGAAACATTCGACGGGCGAAGTACTATCGCCACGATGCACTGTGGCAAGTGCAACGCGGCGAAATTACTGCGGCACGCCGTCGCGGCAACTCCGAAAGTATGATTCGGAACGCCGCGGCCTAGTTCCCGGAGATCGGGGTAACAGAGCGGCGCGCGGACGCCAAGTTAAAAAAGTTCACAATTTCAAGAACCGCGCGGTGGAGAACGCCCTTGCACTTGCCCGCCGGGGACGATACCTAACGGCCGGTCGGGGCAACGTCCCGTTGCAGGAACCTCGCCAGGAGCAGCGATCATGGCCCGTGTGACCGTCGAAGATTGCATCGACAAGGTCGAAAACCGCTTCGATCTCGTTTTGCTCGCGAGCCATCGTGCCCGCATGATTTCGTCCGGCGGCCAGATCACCGTCGAACGCGACAACGACAAGAACCCGGTCGTGGCGTTGCGCGAGATCGCAGAGAAGGCGGTCTCGCCCGAGGATCTCAGGGAGGAACTCGTTCATTCCCTGCAGAAATACGTCGAAGTCGACGAGCCCGAGGCCGAGGGGGTGCCGCTGATCGGTGCACCCGGCACCGGCGTCGATGTCGACGACACCGAAGTGACCACCGACCGCATGAGCGAGGAAGAGCTGCTCAAGGGCCTCGAGGGCCTCACGCCTCCCGAAAGCCAGCCCGAGCCCGACATCGATACGGGCGACGAGGAGGAGTAAGGCTCGCCTCCGGGCGCGGCGCGGTTAACGATAAGTTTGCGAACGGCGGCGATTTTGGTCGCCGGGATGCTGGGCTTTGCACGTCTTGTGGCGCGGGCCACACGCCATGATATCCTTGTGATCAGCCTTCGCCGATTTTACCGGGCGGGGCCGAGGTTTTTTTCATGGCGCGCTCGCCGATCGATTTGCCGCGGATGCAGAACCAGCCTCGGCTGCGGGTAGCGGTCGCGCGCGGGCCCAACCTGGTGCCGCGGGAGGACGAAAGGGCGCCGAAGCCCCGCAGGCCGCTGTTGATGCGGCAATACGAATTGATCGACCGGGTCAAGCAGTACAATCGGAAGACGAACGAGGACCTGCTCAACCGCGCCTATGTCTACGCCATGCGGGCCCATGGCGAGCAGAAGCGCGCCTCGGGCGACCCTTATTTCTCGCACCCGCTGCAGGTGGCTGCGATTCTCACCGATCTCAAGCTCGACGACGCCACCATCGCGGCGGCACTCCTGCACGACACGATCGAAGATACCGACGCCACCCGCGCCGAGATTGACCGCCTGTTCGGCCATGACATCGGTATCCTGGTCGAGGGCCTGACCAAGCTGAAAAAGCTCGATCTCGTCTCCAAGGAGGCGAAGCAGGCCGAGAACCTGCGCAAGCTCCTGCTGGCCATCGCCGACGACGTGCGGGTGCTGCTGATCAAGCTCGCCGACCGGCTGCACAACATGCGCACGCTGGCGCATCGGCCGCCGGAGGCGCGCCGCGTGACGGCGGAGGAGACGCTCGACATCTATGCGCCGCTCGCCGGCCGCATGGGCATGCAGGAAATGCGCGAGGAGCTCGAGGATTTATCCTTCCGCGAACTCAACCCCGACGCCTACAAGGTCATCACCGAGCGGCTCGAGGCGCTCGCCGCGCGATCGAGCGGCTGGATCACCGAGATCGAGCAGCAGCTCGCCAAAAAGCTCGCCGACAGCGGCATCGCCGCCGAAGTCACCGGCCGGAGCAAGCGCGCCTATTCGATCTGGCGCAAAATGGAAAGGAAGGCGGTCGGCTTCGAACAGCTCTCGGATATTTTCGGCTTCCGCGTCGTGGTGGGAAGCATCGCCGAGTGCTACCAGGCGCTCGGCATCGTGCACACCACATGGCCGGTCGTGCCCGGCCGCTTCCGGGATTACATCTCCACACCCAAGCAGAACGATTACCGCTCGATCCACTCCACCGTGATCGGGCCGGGCAAGCAGCGCGTCGAGCTGCAAATCCGCACCCGCGACATGCAGCAGATCGCCGAATACGGCATTGCCGCGCACGCGCTCTACAAGGACGGCCTCGGCTCGCCGACGGAGATGCTGTCGCGGGAATCGAACGCCTATGCGTGGCTGCGCCGCACCATCGAGCTGTTGGCCGAAGGCTCCAATCCGGAAGAGTTCCTGGAGCACACCAAGCTCGAACTGTTCCACGACCAGGTGTTCTGCTTTACGCCGAAGGGCAAACTGATCGCGCTGCCGCGCGGCGCCACGCCGATCGATTTCGCCTATGCGGTGCACACCGACGTCGGCGACATGGCGATCGGCGCAAAAATCAACGGCAAGATCGGCCCGCTCAGTTCGCCGCTGAAGAACGGCGACGAAGTTCAGATTCTGACTTCCAAGGCGCAGACCGCCCCGCCCGCCGCCTGGGAATCGATCGTCGTGACCGGCAAGGCGCGTGCCGCGATCCGGCGCGCCACCCGCGCGGCCGTGCGCAACCAATATTCGGGGCTCGGCCGGCGCATCCTCGAGCGGCTTTGCCAACGCGCCAAGATCGCCTACGCGGATGAGAAGCTCGAAGGCGCCTTGCCGCGGCTCGCCCGCGCCTCGGTCGAGGACGTGATGTCGGCCGTCGGCCGCGGCGAGATGAAGGCCGCTGATGTCGTGCGCGCCATGTACCCCGATTACAAGGACGAGCGCGTCACGCCGCTTGCTCCGAAGTCGGAGAGCGGTTGGTTCGGATTGAAGCGGGCCAAGGCGGTGAAGTTCAAGCTTCCGGAAAAGGCGGAGAATGGCGCCGCGATCCCGATCCGCGGCATCAATACCGACCTGCCGGTGCGCTTCGCGCCCAATGGCGGCGCGGTTCCCGGCGACCGCATCGTCGGCATCATGACGCCGGGCGAGGGCATCACCATCTACCCGATCCACTCGCCGGCGCTGCAGCAGTTCGAGGACGAGCCGGAGCGCTGGCTCGACGTGCGCTGGGACGTCGAGGAGAAGGCGCCGCAGCGGTTCCCGGCGCAGCTTGCGGTGCAATCGGTGAACGAGCCGGGGACGCTGGCGCAAATCGCCCAAGTGATCGCCGAGCACGACGGCAACATCGACAATATCCGCATGACTCGGCAGTCGCCGGATTTCACCGAGCTGACCATCGACCTCGGAGTCTACGATCTCAAGCACCTCACTTCGATCATCTCGCAATTACGGGCGAAGAAGGTGATCGCCAACGTCGAGCGGGTGAATGGGTGATACCAGGAGGAATTGCATGGCGACTGCGCGGATATTCACGGTACGAAATTGCCAGGCGGTTCGGTTGCCCGTTCGATTCCGCTTTCAGAGCAAAGAAGTGGAAATCTTCCGGAATGGCGACGAGGTGATATTGCGCGAAAAACTTAACGGGGGAAGGCGATCACCGCAGAGGCGCCAAAGGCTCTCCCGAAGTCGCACAAATACAAAGTCGGCCTGATTGTCTGGTATGCCTGCCGCTCCCCTCCGCCTCGGCGTCAACATCGACCACGTTGCCACCGTGCGCAACGCGCGCGGCGGGCGGCATCCCGATCCGGTAAAGGCTGCCGAGATCGCGATCGCGGCCGGCGCCGACGGCATCACCGCGCATTTGCGCGAGGATCGCCGCCACATCGTCGACGACGATATCGTGCGGCTCAAGGCGAGCATCGCAAAACCGCTCAACCTCGAAATGGCGGCGACGCGGGAGATGGTGGAGATCGCCCGCAAGGTACGCCCGCACGCCGCTTGCCTCGTTCCCGAGCGGCGGCAGGAGCGCACGACCGAAGGCGGGCTCGATGCCGCCGGCCAGCTTCAGGCGCTGCGCGCGGCGGTCGGCGAGCTGGCCGAGGCCGGCATTCGCGTTTCGCTGTTCATTGCCGCCGAGCCCGCGCAGATCGAAGCCGCGGTCGCGATCGGCGCGCCGGTCATCGAGATTCACACCGGGGCTTGGTGCGAGGCGGTGGCGGCGGGCCAATCGACAGCCGGCGCCGCCGAATTCGCGCGCATCGTACGCGGCGCCGCGCTGGCGGCGAGCGCCGGCCTCGAAGTCCATGCCGGCCATGGCCTCGATTTCGCCACCGCGGAAAAAATCGCGACGCTGGACCAGATCGTCGAACTCAACATCGGCCATTTCCTCATCGGCGAGGCGATCTTCGATGGCCTCGATGCCGCTGTGCGCGAAATGCGCGCGGCGATGGATCGCGGCCGCGCCAGGGGCGCGAGCGCGCCATGATCCTCGGCATCGGCTCCGACATCACCGACGTGCGTCGCATCGCCAAAGTGATCGAACGCCACGGCGAGCGGTTCATCGACCGAATCTTCACCGCGACCGAACGGGCGCGGGCGGAAAAACGGCGAAACCGCATCGAGACCTATGCCAAGCGCTTCGCGGCCAAGGAGGCCTGCGCCAAGGCGCTGGGCACGGGCATGCGCGCCGGCGTGTGGTGGCGCGATATTGGCGTGGTCAACCTGCCGTCGGGGCGGCCTAGTCTCCAGCTCACGGGCGGCGCCAAACGGCGCCTTGAGGCACTCACGCCTGCGGGCTACGAGGCGCGCATCGACCTCACCATCACCGACGAGGGGCCTACGGCGCAAGCCTTCGTGGTCATCTCGGCGATCGCCATTCCCCGCCCTTGACGCGCCGGACCGGGCCTCCGAGCGGCCATGACGGCCCCCGCCTGTGGCGCCCGCCGGCGATGACAAATTCGTCATGTTCGCGGCGCCCTAGCGGTAAGCTCATGGCATTCCTAACTAATGCCGATTAGCCGGGCGCCGCGGCGAAATCCCGCGCGCAATTGCGTGGGTGTGCCTCAACGGCTACAAGGTCGCAGGGCGAACGAACAGAACGGAACAATAGGCCGATGAGCGTGCAGACCGGAAGCAAACGGAAAGAGGGTGGATTCGCCGAGACCGTACGCGTGGTGTTCCATGCCCTCATCATTGCGCTGGTCATCCGCACCTTTCTGTTTCAGCCCTTCAATATTCCTTCGGGATCGATGATCCCGACGCTCCTGGTCGGCGATTATCTGTTCGTTTCCAAATATTCCTACGGCTACACCCATTATTCGTTGCCGTTCTCGCCGCGGCTGTTCTCGGGCCGCATATTCGGCGAGCCGGTCAATCGCGGCGACGTGGTCGTGTTCCGCCTGCCCAAGGACGACACCACCGATTACATCAAGCGTGTCGTTGGGCTCCCTGGCGACCGCATTCAGATGATCGACGGCGTGCTCAACATCAACGGCCAGCCGGTCAAGCGCGACCGTATGGACGACTTCGTCACCGACGATGAGGGTACCGTCCAGCGCGTCAAGCGCTACCGCGAGACGCTGCCGAACGGCGTGACCTACACCACGCTCGATCTCACCGATAACGGCTTCTACGACAACACTCAGGTCTATACGGTGCCGCCCGACCACTATTTCATGATGGGCGACAACCGCGACAATTCGACCGACAGCCGCGTGCAGAGCGCGGTCGGCTACGTGCCCTACGAGAATATCATCGGCAAGGCGCAGATCATCTTCTTCACGATCAGGGACGGCGCGCACGCCTGGGAGGTATGGCGCTGGCCATGGACGGTGCGCTGGAACCGGCTGTTCACACTGGTGCGATGAGCGGCCGGGGCAAAGCGAAATCGGTCGCAGCGCCGCAAGAGCCGTCTGCCGTTGAAGTCGTCCCAGGACCAACCGCGGCGGGGGCGGCGGGCGCGGCGGGCGCGATGACCGACGGGCAGAAGGATACCCGCCGTCGCCGCCGCCGCGGCGACGGTTCGCTCGAGGAGCGCATTGGCTACCGATTCACCGACGCCGCGCTGCTCGACAGCGCGCTCTCGCATATTTCCGCGCTCAAAGGCGCGCGCAATCGCGCGGCAAGCTACCAGCGGCTGGAGTTCCTCGGCGACCACGTGCTCGGGCTGGTAATTTCCGACATGCTGTTCCGCGCCTTCCCCAAGGCCGACGAAGGCGAACTGTCGCGCCGGCTCGCCGATCTGGTGCGCAAGGAGACCTGCGCCGAGATCGCACGCACGATCGACCTCGGCGCGGCGATCCGGCTCGGCGCCTCGGAAGCCAATGCCGGCGGGCGCACGCGGCCGGCGATCCTTGCCGATGTCTGCGAGGCGCTGATCGGCGCGGCCTATCTCGACGGCGGCTTTCCGGCCGCGGCCGACCTCGTCGGGCGGCTGTGGCAGGTGCGCATGCGCACCAAGGCGCAGCCGCTGCGCGATCCAAAAACCGTCCTGCAGGAATGGGCGCAGGCGCGCGGCTTGCCGACGCCGGCCTACCGCGAGATCGCCCGCTCGGGCCCCGACCACGACCCGCAATTTCGCGTCGCCGTGCAGCTTCCCAAACTCGCTCCCGCCGAAGGCTGCGGACGCTCGAAGCGCGCGGCGGAACAGGCCGCCGCCGCCGCCATGATGGCGCGCGAGGGCGTCAAGCCCGAACAGCTCGATGGCTAAGCCGGCGGAGCCCGCCGCCCGCTGCGGCTTCGTGGCGTTGATCGGGGCGCCGAACGTCGGCAAATCGACGCTCCTCAATGCGCTGGTCGGTGCCAAAATCTCGATTGTCACCCCGAAGGTGCAGACGACGCGCGCGCTCATCCGCGGCATCGCCATGGAAGGCTTAAGCCAACTTATCTTCGTCGATACGCCCGGCATTTTCGCGCCGCGCCGCCGGCTTGACCGCGCCATGGTCGGGAGCGCCTGGGGCAGCACGCACGACGCCGACATCGTCGCGCTCCTGATCGACTCGCGCAAGGGCGTGCAGGACGACGAGGAAGCGATCCTGCGCGGCCTTGCTGATATCCGCGCCGCCAAGGTGCTGGTGCTCAACAAGGTCGATCTCGTCGACAAGCCGAAGCTGCTTACTTTGACGCAAGCGCTCAACGAGCGTGCGGCATTCGCCGCGACCTTCATGGTGTCCGCACGCTCCGGCGACGGCGTCGCCGCCCTCAAAAGCTGGTTCGCCGTCCATGTGCCGGCGGGGCCGTGGCTTTATCCCGAAGATCAGATCTCGGATGCACCACTACGCCAGCTCGCCGCCGAGATCACGCGCGAGAAGCTCTATCTGCGGCTGCACCAGGAATTGCCCTACCAGTCGACGGTCGAGACCGAAGGCTGGAAGGAGCTCAACGACGGCTCCGTGCGCATCGAGCAGACGATCTATGTCGAGCGCGAAAGCCAACGCAAGATCGTGCTCGGCAAGGGCGGCCAGACCATCAAGGCGATTGGGGCAGCGGCGCGCACCGACATCGCCGCGGCGATCGAGCAGCCCGTGCACCTCTTCCTCTTCGTCAAGGTGCGCGAAGGCTGGGGCGACGATCCCGAGCGCTATCGGGAGATGGGACTGGAATTTCCGAAGGAGAGATAGAGTCGCGACTCGTCATTCGGGGGCGCCGCCAACGGGTCCGGCCCGAAGTGGCCGGCCCGATGACAGGCTCCGCGGCGAGCCCGGAATGACGGGCAAGGCGTACATACATAACATCCCATGCAATGGACCGATGAAGGCATCGTGCTCGGCGTCAGGCGCCATGGCGAGACCAGCGTCATTCTTGAATTGTTGACGCTAGCGCGCGGCCGCCATCTCGGCCTGGTGCGCGGCGGCGCCGGCGCGCGGCTGCGCGGGGTGCTGCAGCCCGGCAATTCGCTGCGCGCGACATGGCGGGCGCGGCTCGACGAGCATCTCGGCCATTACCTGGTCGAGGGCGTCAATCTGCGCGCGGCCGGTATTCTCACGGCGGCGCATGCCGTCCACGGAGTCACGCATCTCGCGGCGTTGTGTCGTCTCCTTGCCGAACGCGAGCCGCATGCGCGCATCCATGACGCGCTTGAGGCGATCCTCGATGCTTTGGACGATCCTTCCGCGGTCGCCCCCATGATCGCGCGCTTCGAGCTTGCCTTCCTCGCCGAGCTCGGCTTCGGGCTTGATCTTTCTTCCTGCGCGGCGACCGGCGCGACCGATGATCTCATCTACGTGTCGCCGCGCTCTGGCCGTGCGGTCTCGCGCGCGGCAGGCGAAGAATACCGGGAAAAACTCCTGCGACTGCCGGGCTTCTTGCACACGGACGCTGAACCGGCATCCGCCGCCGATCTCGCCGATGCGTTCGCGCTAACGGGTTTCTTTCTCGATCGTCACGCCTTCGCGCCGCGCGGTCTTGCCTTGCCGGACGCGCGCGCGCGCTTCGTCGCGGCCATTCTTGTTCACAACGCCTAACCGCGCTACCGCTTCACTGCCATGAATAAGAAACTGATTCCCCCCGATCCCGGCGACGTGCAGGAGATCGCGTTGCGCGAGGCGCTGGAGGAGCGTTACCTCGCCTACGCGCTCTCCACCATCATGCACCGCGCGCTGCCCGACGCGCGCGACGGGCTCAAGCCCGTGCATCGCCGCATCCTCTACGGCATGCGGCTCCTGCGGCTTGAGCCCGGCGCGGCGTTCAAGAAATCGGCAAAGATCGTCGGCGACGTGATGGGCAATTTCCATCCGCACGGCGATCAGGCAATCTACGACGCGCTGGTGCGGCTGGCGCAGGATTTTTCCTCGCGCTATCCGCTGGTCGACGGCCAGGGCAATTTCGGCAATGTCGACGGCGATAACGCCGCCGCCTACCGCTATACCGAAGCGCGGCTGACCGAGGCGGCGCGGCTGCTCCTCGACGGCATCGACGAAGACGCCGTGGATTTCCGCCCCAATTACGACGGCGTGTCGCAGGAGCCGGTGGTGCTCCCGGCGGCGTTCCCGAATCTGCTCGCCAACGGCTCGCAAGGCATCGCCGTCGGCATGGCGACCGCGATCCCGCCGCACAACATCGCCGAGCTTTGCGACGCCGCGCTGCATCTCATCGAACAGCCGAAGGCGCGCACCCGCACGCTCTTAAAATTCGTGCCGGGCCCCGATTTCCCGACTGGCGGCCTTATCGTCGATCCTGCCGAGGCGATCGCGGAAGCCTACGCGGCCGGGCGCGGCTCGTTCCGGCTGCGCGCGCGCTGGAAGACGGAGGATACCGGGCGCGGCACCTATCAAGTGGTGGTCACCGAAATCCCCTGGCAGGTGCAAAAAATGCGGCTCGTCGAGCGCATCGCCGAATTGATCAACGAGAAGAAACTGCCGCTCGTCGCCGACATGCGCGACGAATCGGCGGAGGACATCCGCCTCGTGTTCGAGCCGCGCGCGCGCAGCGTCGATCCCGCGCTGATGATGGAGAGTCTGTTCAAGCTCACCGAGCTGGAAAGCCGGGTGCCGCTCAACATGAACGTGCTCCTGCGCGGCCGCATTCCCAGGGTGATCGGGCTTGCGGAAGCACTGACGGAATGGCTCACGCACCGGCGCGAGGTTTTGCTGCGCCGCTCGCGCTACCGGCTGGCGCAGATCGAGCACCGGCTCGAAGTTTTGGGCGGCTATCTCGTCGCTTATCTGAACATCGACAAGGTCATCAAAATCATTCGCAAGGAGGATGAGCCGAGGCCGGTGCTGATGCGGACGTTCGAACTCTCCGAGGTCCAGGCCGACGCCATCCTCAACATGCGGCTGCGCAATCTGCGCCGGCTCGAAGAGATCGAGATCCGCGCCGAGGACAAGGAATTACGCGGGGAAAAACGCGGGGTCGAGGATTTGTTAGGCTCGGAGACGGCGCAGTGGAAGACCATTGCCGGCCAGATCCGCGAAGTGCGGGAAAAATTCGGCGCGAAAACGCCGCTCGGCAAGCGCCGCACCGGCTTCGCTGCAGCCCCCGCGCATGACGAGGCCGCGATCGAGGAGGCGTTGGTCGAGCGCGAGCCGGTCACCATCGTGGTCTCCGAGAAGGGATGGATTCGCGCGCTCCGCGGCCAGGTCGCCGACCTCTCCAGCCTCGCTTTCAAGGCCGACGACGGTCTCAAGCTCGCCTTCTTCGCCGAGACGACGTCAAAACTCTTCGTCTTCGCCAGCAACGGGCGTTGCTACACGATCGAGGCGGCGAAGCTGCCGGGCGGCCGCGGGCATGGTGAGCCGATCCGCCTGTTCATCGAACTCGAGCAGGAGGCGGACGTGATCACGGTGTTCCGCCATCAGGGCGCCCGCAAGCTCATCGTGGCGAGCAAACAGGGCAGGGGATTTATTGTGCCGGAGGACGAATGCCTCGCCAACACGCGCAAGGGCAAGCAGGTGCTCAACGTGACGCCGCCGGATGAAGCGCGCGCGATCGCGCCGGTCGAGGGCGAATTTGTCACAGCGATCGGCGACAACCGCAGGATGCTCGTTTTCCCACTCGACCAGGTGCCGGAGATGGCGCGCGGGCGCGGCGTGCGCCTGCAGCGCCACAAGGACGGCGGCCTCTCCGACATCAAGACCTTCGCGGCGGAAAAGGGCCTGACCTGGATCGATTCCGCCGGCCGCGTTTTCACCCTCTCGCTCAAGGAACTCGCCGACTGGCGCGGCAACCGCGCCGACGCCGGCCGGCTGGCGCCGAAAGGCTTTCCGAAGAACAACAAATTCGACAACGGGCCTGCCGTGAACGGGAAGGGTGGAGAAAAGAGCGAATAGCCCACTGTCAGGCAAAAAATTCTTCAATTGCCTTCGCCACGACTGCGGGCCGGGTCAGCATCGGTACGTGTCCGGCGTCTTCAATGACAACAAGTTTGCTGTTGGGGATTTTTGCCGCCAGGTTTTCGGCATTTGCCATAGGAGTAATAACGTCCCGTCTGCCGTGGATGATGAGCGTCGGCAGCGCTATTTGCGAAAGCCGGTGCTCCACAGCCACGATCTCGAGGCATTCCAGCAGTTGGATGGCATCCGGACCGTTTGACCGGTTGACGATTTGTTTGCCCCAACGGCGTTCGGCAACGCATTCCTCCTCCGGGATGCAGGCGTTGATGAAAAAGTCCATGGTCTTGGGGAAATCGGTCCTGCAACCCTCCATAAAGCGCGCAGCGCCAACCGACCTCCCTCCCTGGTAGCGGCCATCGACGATGACCAGGCCTTTGAATCGCGACGGATTGCGCAAAACGGCCTCCAAAGCGATACAGGCGCCTGATGACTCGGCCGCCAGAACGCACGGCCCGACCGACAGCGCGTCAAGAACCTTGAAGAGATCCTGCACGAGAATTTCGAATGTGATCGCCGGTGCATGATTGACGGTGGCGCCGGTGCCGCGGTGGTCGTAGGTGATCGTGCGCCATGAACGGCTGAGAATTTCGAACGGCTGCGACCAGAGTTCGCCGCTGCCAACCCAGCCGCCATGCGCAACCAGCGTCGGCGGCCCTTTGCCGAAGGAGCTCACGAACAATTCGGCGTCGTCAAGCTTGACGAACATATCTTCCCCAACGTTACCGCCGTCTAGCGCAGCGCGCGCTACTCCACTCGCACCCAACCGTCGGGCGCGAGGCGCTCCTGCGGCCGGAAGCGGCTCTTGTAGTCCATCTTGCGCGAGCCCCGCACCCAATAGCCGAGATAGACGTAAGCGAGCCCCATGCGCTGCGCGCGCGCGATGTGGTCGAGCACCATGAAGGTGCCGAGCGAACGCGCGGCTTCGTCCGGCTCGAAGAATGAATAGACCATGGACAGGCCGTCGCCGAGCACGTCGGTGAGCGCGACGGCGAGAAGGTCGCCGGCGTGCCGCCGCACCCCCACCCTACCCTCCCCCGCTTGCGGGGGAGGGTAGGGTGGGGGTGGCTCGCGCCGGCGATACTCGATGATCCGGGTCTCGATATGGCTGTCCTCGACCATCATGGCGTAGTCGAGCACCGTCATGTCGGCCATGCCGCCGTCGCGGTGACGCGAATCGAGATAGCCGCGGAAGATCGAATATTGCTCGGAGGTGGGGACGGCGATTTTCATCTCGCTGACGGTGTCGGCATTGCGCTTGACGATGCGGCGCATGCTGCGCGTGGGGCGGAATTCCTCGGCGATCACGCGCACCGAGACGCAGCAGCGGCAACCCTCGCAGGCCGGCCGGTAGGCAATCGATTGGCTGCGGCGAAATCCGCCCTGGGTGAGGATGTTGTTGAGTTCAGCCGCGCGCTCGCCGACGAGGTGGGTAAAAACCTTCCGCTCTTCCTTGCCGGCGAGGTAGGGGCAGGCAGACGGGGCCGTGAGATAGAATTGCGGCGTATCGCGCGAGTGCTGGGTCACGTGACGCTCTGGCCTCTTAGTCCTTTGGCCTGCTGCAGCCGAGACCGGCCCGGCCGCCGGCCACCGCCTAGATTGCCCGAGAACATCGGCGCGTCAAAGGCCGAATCTGCCGCACTAGCCGGTCGCGAGCGCGCGCAGCGCTGCGGCCCGGGCCGCGTTGTTGATGATGACGGTGCCGACCAGCATGTCGTGCAGGAGCCGCCGGCGCGGGTTGAAGAAGCCGACCACGAGGATGAGCGGCGT
This sequence comes from Xanthobacteraceae bacterium, assembly GCA_049522435.1. Lineage (GTDB taxonomy): Bacteria > Pseudomonadota > Alphaproteobacteria > Rhizobiales > Xanthobacteraceae > BOG-931. Next base: position 19,628 of record JBEKNW010000012.1, on the reverse strand, counting down.
GAACACGCTGACGCTGACCCAGTAGACGATCGCGTGCACGGCGCCGAGGACGAAATAGGCCGGCGCGCCGTACCAGGTGCGCATTTCGATCTCCATGGCGCGCATGCCGAGCGTGGCCGAAGCCGGGCTTCCCAGCGTCATTCCATAGTAGCAGAGCGCCCAGATCACCGAAGCCGGCGAGAGCAGCCAGAACAAAGCCCAGCCGAGCCCGAAGGTGACAAGGCCGAGAACGAAGATGAACATCGCCGCCGCGACCAGCGGCGCCGCGATAATGATCAAGTCGATGATGAAGGCGACGACGCGCCGCGCCAGCACGCCCTCGAATAGTTCGGGATTAACCAGCGGATCGTAGGCATGCGGCCTGACATCGACCGCGATGCCGATCCGGCTCGGTCTAGAACCTGGTCCCCAATCTGGCCTGGAATCGGTCATGAGCAACCCTGCGTACGATTCTCGCATTGTAACGCTGCCGGAAATAAGGAAAAAGGCCATCATGGTGACGTTGGCCGATATCGAGGCTGCCAGGCGCGTGATCGCCGGGCACGTGTTGCGCACGCCGGTGTTGGCGGCGCCGCCGCTTTCGGCGCTGACCGGCGCCGAGGTTTTTGTAAAGTACGAGAATTTGCAGGTCACTAACTCGTTCAAGGAGCGCGGCGCCTGCGTAAAACTTGCCGCGCTCTCAGCCGATGAGCGCCGCCGCGGCGTGATCGCCATGTCGGCCGGCAATCACGCCCAGGCGGTGGCCTATCACGCCCGGCGCCTCGCCATCCCGGCAACCATCGTCATGCCGGTGACGACGCCGTTCGTGAAAGTCAAGGCGACCGAGGCGCTCGGCGCCACCGTCATCCTTGACGGCGAGACGCTGACGGAAGCGCAGGCGCGCGCCGAGGCGATCGCGGCTGAGCGCAACCTCGTCTGGGTCCACCCCTACGACGATCCGGACATCATCGCCGGCCAAGGGACCATCGCGCTCGAAATGCTGGAGGAGGTGCCCGGCCTCGACGTTCTGATCGTGCCAATCGGCGGCGGCGGGCTCATGGCCGGCTGCGCTATCGCCGCGCGTGCAAAAAAACCGTCGATCGAGATCGTCGGCGTCGAAGGCGCGCTCTACCCGTCGATGTGGAATGCGCTTTATCACGACGACCGGCCGTGCGGCGGCGCGACGCTGGCCGAAGGCATAGCGGTGAAAAATGTCGGCCGGCTCACGCTGCCCGTCGTGCGGGAATTTGTTCGCGACATCATCCTGGTCGACGAGCCGCTGATCGAGCGCGCCGTCAATGCCTTTCTCACTTTGCAGAAGACCATGGCGGAAGGGGCGGGCGCCGCCGGGCTTGCCGCCATGCTCGCCGAACCGGAGCGTTTCCGTGGCCGGCGGGTCGGCCTGATCCTCTGTGGCGGCAATATCGATCCGCGCATCCTCGCCTCGATCATGGTGCGCGAACTGGAGCGCGAGGACCGCATCGTGTCGTTTCGCCTTACTATTCCCGACCGGCCGGGAATTTTGGGCCAGATCGCCACCCGGCTCGGCCAGTTCAACGCCAACATCCTCAGCGTCGATCATCACCGGCTGTTTCTCGACGTCCCCGCCAAGGGCGCCAAGCTCGACGTCACCATGGAGACGCGCGACGGCGCCCACGCCGAGGAGATTTTTCGCGCGCTCGCGGCGGACGGTTACCGGCCGGTGCGCATGCCAAGCGGCACCGCGCTGGAATAAAACCGCGGCAGATCGGGCCGACAGCGCTGTTTCGATGCGCCGTTCGCTACTCCGTCCTCAGAAATGCGCGAGCGGGGCAATCGGTGCAGGCTCGACGAGGTCGCCGAGCGCTGAAACCAGCGGGCCGAGATGGTCCTGATAGACGCGCCAGCGGCCGACGGCACTTTTGTAGATCGGCTGGCGGACCTGGGTGGCGCTCGCGGTACGCACCGGCCGGTCCGTCTTGTGGAAAGACAAACAGCGATCGTCCCAGGGCAGGCCGCAATGGGAAATGATGCGCCGCGCTTGGCCTTCGAGGTCGGCGACCACGTCTTCATAGCGGACATCGAGGATGCGTCCTTTGGGCAGCACCCGGCGCCAATGTTTTATCAGTTGCTCGTAGCGTTTGTAGTAACGGCCGAGCTCGCCGAGATCGTAGGTGTGGTTCTGCTCGGCGCTGAACAGCTTCGAGAAGCATGAAATGCACGTGTCGACCGGATCGCGGATAGTGTGGATGATCTTAGCGTTCGGCAGTGCGAGATGGATCAAGCCGGCGAAATAATAATTCGACGGCATTTTGTCGGTGACGTGCTGACTCCCTCCCGTCGCTGCCCGGTTTGCCAGGGAGGCAAGGGAGGGGGCGAGTGCGCGCACCAGGGCGACGTAGCGCGCGCCGATCTGCTGCAACGCCGCGGCGTCGAGCCCTGGAACGAATCCGGGATAGGGGAACGTGTTGCCGTCGGGACCACGGACGGTGAGAACGACGTCGTTGAGAGTTTGCAGCTCGCCGGCGCCGTGCACCATGGGATGGCTGGCGATGATCTGCTCGACCAGCGTCGTTCCCGAGCGCGGCATGCCGAGCACGAAGATCGGCATCGGCGAAGTCTCGCCGCCGCCGGATTTTTTCGCGATCAAGTCGCGCGTGAAAACCGCCTCGATGCGATCGAATAAGGCAAACGCGGCGCTTTCGTCGTAGGAAATCGTGGCGCGTTTACCGGCATTGCCGGCGAGCAGGTGCGCGAACGATCGGCGGTAGTCCTTCAAGTCCGCGTAAGCCTTGCCGAGCGCGAAATCGAGCTGCACGCGGTCGGTTTTCGATAGTTCATCGGTCTTTGCCGCGAGTGCCTCCATGGCCGCGAGATGTGGATCGCCGGGCGCGAAGGTCTTCGAGTCCGCGAGGTTGACATAGACGCCAGCGATGCCCGGATCGAGCCGCAGCGCTTCGAGGTAGGCGTCCTGCGCCTCCTGTAATTGGCCGAGCTCTTTAAGCACGTTGCCCATGTTGTTGTAGGCGTCCGCGAGGTCCGGCTTCAGTGTGAGCGCGCGCCGATAGTGCGTCAGCGCGCCGCTAAGGTCGCCGCGCTCGAAGGCGACGCGGCCCATCAGGTTGACGGCGTCGTGGTTGCTCGGATTGAGCGCCAGCGCGCGCTCGATCGCTGCTGCCGCCTCCTCGATTTTTTTCTGGTCGAGCAGGACCGAGCCGTAATGCACATGGAATTTGTCGCTCCGCGACTCGATCACCAGCGCCCGGCGCAAAAGCTCCGCGGCCTCGTCGAGCCGCTCGAGGTCTTTGACCGCTAGCGCCAGATTATCGAGCGTATCGGGGTTGTTGGGGCCGAGTTCCAGCGCCTTGCGATAGACGGTCTCCGCCTCCTCGGCACGCTTCAATTCGCGCAGGCAGGTGCCGAGATTGTTCCAGGCGTCGGCGAAGGTCGGCTGCAATTCGAGCGCGCGGCGATAGGGCGACTCGGCTTCGGCAAAGCGCTTGAGGCGTTGCAGCGCGTTGCCGCGGTTGCTGTGCGCCTGCGCGAAATTCTCCTGCAGCGATATGGCGCGCTCGTAATGCGCCAACGCCTCCTCGAACTTGCCCTGGTCGAACAGCGCGATGCCGAGATTGCTCAGCGCGCCCGCATAGTCGGGATTGAGTGCGAGCGCGCGGCGGCCGGCCGCGATCGCCTCGTCGATGCGGCCGGCGAGCCGGCACATCTCGCCGAGATTGGCGTGATAAAGCGCGACATCCGGCTTGATCGCAATGGCGCGTTTGATGTGGCCGATCGCCTCCGCCATCTTGCCCGATTGATAGGCGATGATGCCGAGCATGTGCGTGGCCTCGGCGTTATCGGGTTCGGTGTCGGCGGCACGGCGAGTGAGATCGTCGGCGTCGGCGATGAAACCGTAGCGGCGTTTCTGCTCGGCGAGGAGGAGGGCTTGGCCGGCGTTAATTGTTTGCTCCGGAGTTGCCGGCGCCGCGGCGCGCGCGGCTTCCGCCGCCATGATCGCCGCGGCTTGCGCGGCGCGACGCTCGCCTTCGGCCTTGAACGGCATCAGCGACGCCGCGTCGCCTTGCGCGACCGCTTTAAGCTCCTTCGCCACCCGCGCAATCACGTCGGGCCAGGCCTCGCCGCGTTTCTGGCGGAACAGCCGCATGGTCGGGTACCAGGGATTGTCCTCCCGGTTGAGCATCCAGCGCCAATCGGTCACCCACGGCAGCAGCAGCCACACCGGCTTGCCGAGCGCGCCGGCGAGATGCGCGACCGAGGTGTCCACCGTGATCACCAGATCGAGCGCGCTGACCGCCCCCGCGCTGTCGGCAAAATCTGCAAACGCGGGAGCAAGGTCCTCGATCGCGGGCTTGGCGCTTTTGCCCTTTTTGGCTTTTTGCAGCTTCTTCAGGTCGGCCGCGCGCGGGCCGACTTGAAGGCTCGCGAACGAGGTGCCGCGAACAGCAAAGAGCGGTGCCAACAATTCCAGATCGATCGAGCGGCGCGCGTCGTTGGCGTGCTCGGGATTGCCCGCCCAGACCACGCCGATCTTGAGGTCGGCCATGCTGGCAAGCCGCTTCTTCCAGCGCTCTGCCTGTTCGAGCGGCGGGCGCAAGTACGGCACTTCGGTGGGGATGGTTTCGAGCCGCGTCTTGAACAGGCGCGGCAGGCTCAACAACACGGCGTCGCATTGGTAGGGCGCGGGATCGCCGCGGTCGCCCAGCACGGTGATACCGGGCAGGCTCTCGCGCAGCAAGGTGACAAGCTGTTGATGCACGCGCAGCGTCACGCTGCCGGCGCGCGCGGCGAGCGGTGGAATGTAGCGCGCGAATTGCAGCGAGTCGCCGAAACCCTGCTCGGCCTGGACATAGATGTGCTTGCCGGCGAGGCTCTCGCCCTGCCAGGGGATTTCCGGAAAGCGCGGTCCCGTGCGCTCCGTCGAGCGCAGCCGCCATTCGTATTCCTCCCAGCCCTCGCCGAAATCGCCGCGCATGAGCAGGAGAATGCCGAGTCCGGAATGTGCGTTGGCGTGATGCGGTGCCAGCGCGATGGCGCGGCGCAAAACCGCGATGCCTTCGTCGAAGTCGCCGGCATGGTGCAGCGTGGTGCCGAGATTGGCCCAGGCATCGGCGTAATCGGCCTTGAGTTCGATGGCGCGGCGATAGCAGACAACGGCTTCGTCGAATTGGCGCAGCGCATGTAGCGCATTGCCGAGATTGCTACGCGCCTCGGCAAAATCCGGACTGGCGGCGATCGCCTTGCGCTGCGCGCGGGCCGCTTCCTCGTAATCTTTCAGCTCGAACAGCGCGACGCCGAGATTGCTCAGAGCCGCGGCCATTGTCGGTTCCACTTCGAGCGCGCGCCGCGCCTCCGCGACCGCAAGCCGCGGGCGGCCGGCAAGGCGGAGCATCTCGCCGAGATTGGCGTGGAACAAGGCGACGTGCGGCGCGAGTTTTGTTGCGCGCTGCACGTGCTCGATCGCCTCGCCGAGCTTGCCGTTCTGGTGGGCGATGACGCCGAGCAAGTGCTCGGCCTCGGGCAAATTCGGCTGTGCTTGCAGGATCTGCCGGCAGACACCTTCCGCCTCCATCAGCCGGCCTTCGTTGCGGCAGCGCTCGGCGTAAATCAGCGCCTCGCCGAGCGACATGAAACCGGCTTGTCCCTGGCCAGCGATCTCATACATGCGCTTCGATACCATGGGCTTGAGGAGGGGGCCAAGGCGGCGGCCCTGCGGCACTATCTGCTTATGCCAATTCGGATTTTGCGCGAACGAAATCCGGGTTAGGCTTGGGTTCAAAAGGCGTTCACCACCGGGCCGTGCTAGCGCGTCCATGAATCCTGACTGGCAGAACCTCACCGATCCGTTTTTTCATTGGGCGGCGCAGCGGCCGGATGCCGTGGCCTTGCGCCAGGGCCCGGAGACTCTCAGCTATCGCGAACTTGCGGTGCTGGTCGGCAAAGCCGCGGTGCATCTCGACGGCATCGGCATTCGCCAAGGCGATTGCGTGGCCATCAACCTCACCAACTCGATCGACCATTTGATTCTGACGCTCGGGCTGCTGCGGCTCGGCGCCACCACCATGGAAATTCCTTACAACGTGCAGCGGCCGCCCCACGCCGGGTTGCTTGCGCAATTCGCCGTGCGCACCGTTTTCATCGAGCCGATGGGAGCGCCGGTCGAAGGCGCCGCCGCGATCAAGGTCGATGCAAACTGGCGCGGCCTGATCGGGCGCGCGCAGGGCGACCGCCGCAGCGGCGACGACGGCGGGGGCATTTTCACCGTCAGCCTGTCGTCCGGCACGACCGGCCAGCCGACCGGCGCGCTGGTTTCGCACCGCGAATATTTCCAGCGGATAAATACCGGCATGGCGATGTATGCCGACACCGACGTGTTCTCCAGCGAGCGGCCGCCAAATCTTTTACTCGTCGGCGGCATCGCCTTCAGCTTTTATTTCTGGCACATGGCCATCCAGCTGTGCATCGGCGGGTCGATAACGATCCTGCCGGATTTTTTGCACACCGTCGATCTGGTCAAGGCGATCGGCGCCTGGGACGACGCGGTGTGCGACGTTACCTCGCCAATGTGTCGCGTGCTCCTTTCTTGCGCGCCGCAAGAGGGCTTGCTCTATCCGCGGTTGCGGGCGCTCCTGGCCGGCGGCGGCTTCGTTTATCCGCAGGAGAAGCTCGCCATGCTGGCGCGCGTTACGCCGAACTTCTACGAAATCTACGGCGTGGCCGGGTTCGGCCCGGTGGCGACCTTGTCCCCTGCGGAGTTGCACGATCATGCAGACAGCGTCGGGCGTCCGCCACCGGTCATCGAGGTGCAGGTGGTGGACGACGACGGGCGCCCGCTGCCAACGGGGCGTGCCGGCCGGCTGCGGCTGCGCTACCGTCCTATCGAGGGCGAGCGCATTGCCGTCGGGGCCGATCCTGCGGGCGCGGAAGGTTGGCGCGACGGCTGGTATTATCCCGGCGACAGCGCGCACCTCGACGCCGCCGGCTATATCCACATCCGCGGCCGTCCGGTCGAAATCATCGAGCGCAACGGCGTCGAATTCTATGCGGCCGACATCGAAGCGGTGATTGCCCAGCATCCGAGCGTGAGCGAAGTCGCGGTCGTCGGCGTGCCGCGCCCGCTGCCCGGCGACGAAATCGTGGCGCTGGTGGTGCCGCGCGGGCCCTCGCAGCACGAAGCGCTGGCACAGCATTGCAAAAACCGGCTGCCGGCGGAGCGTTGGCCGGATCGGGTGTTTTATACCGGCGCGCTACCGAAGACCGCGAGCGGCAAGCTCGACCGGACCGAGGTCAAAGCCATGGTCATGGCCGAGATCGCCCGCCGCGCCGGGCAGTAGGCGCGCAATTCTCACATTCCCACGCTCCGCGTGGAATTCCGTGGTATTTGTGCAACAAGCCTCCGGGAATCGCGGAAGAACGCCGTTTCTCCCGGCAAATCAGCGGTTGCCCGTTGCTGGTTGCAGGCCATTTCCGTAGGATCGATTCCAACGGTGGTAGGGCAGGGCGGCGGGCGTGGAAAGCGCGAGCGCGAGCGGTCGCATTAGCCGGAGCCGATTGCGGCTCCTTCTGGCTTCGAGTTCGCTCGCCGCGCTGCTGATCGGCAGCGGCACGCCGGCAGTGGCGTTTCCGCCGCCGCCGCCGTGCACGATCACGCAAAACGGGGGAACGGTCGCCGCGTTGACCAACTCGGCCCCCACCGCTAACTGCATCTACGTCTTTAATAACGCCACCGTCACCGGGAACGTCACCAACACCGGCACCGGCGTCCTCACCGCGACCGGCTCAGCCGCGCCGACCCGGACCGGCATCACCGTCAACAACGCCTCGGTCGGCGGCGCCATCGTCAATGCCGGCCAGATCACCACGTCGACGGGCGGCAACGGCATCTTTGTCACCAATAACGCCACCGTGTCCGGCAGCATCAGCAATTCCGGCGCGATCTCGGCTGCCGGGAACGGCATCTTGGTCGGCGGCTCCGCCGACACCGGGACGGTTACGATCTCGACCTTCTCCGGCGGCATCAGCAATTCCGGCACCATCTCGGCAGGAGTCCACGGCATCGTCGTCGGCGGCACCGCCGCCGGAGAGACAATCACGGTCTCGACCTTCGGCGGCGGCATCATCAATTCCGGCACGATCTCGGCGGGCCACGGCAGCGGCATCTTGGTCGGTGGCACCGCCGGCTGCGGCGGGGCTCTGACGATTTCCACGTTCTCCGGCGGCATCAGCAATTCCGGCACGATCTCGGCGGGCGGCAACGGCATTTGGGTCGGCGGCTTCGCCGGGTCCGGCACGTCGGTTACGATCTCGACCTTCTCCGGCGGCATCAGCAATGCCGGCACGATCTCGGCAGGCGTCAACGGCATCTTCGTCGGCGGTAACGCTGGGTCCGGCGCGTCCGTTACGATCTCGAACTTCTCCGGTGGCATCAGCAACTCACGCACGATCGTGGCGCCGAGCGGTCACGGCATCTTCGTCGGTGGCACCGCCAACGCCGGCGGCTCGGTGACGATCTCAACCTTCGCCGGCGGCATCAGCAACTCGGGCACGATCGTGGCGGATACGATCGGCTTGCCCCGTGTCGGCATTTTCGTTGGCGGCGATGCTTATACCGGCGGGTCCATTACGATCTCGACCTTCTCCGGCGGCATCAGCAACTCCGGCACGATCGTGGCGGTGAGCGGTCACGGCATCGTCGTCGGCGGCGATGCCGCTAACTCCGGCTCGGTCACAATCTCGAACTTCTCCGGCGGCATTGTCAACAGTGGCACGATCACCGCGGGCGGTAACGGTATCTTCGTCGGCGGCAAAGCCGTCGCTGGCGGGACGGTCATGATCTCCACCTTCGCCGGCGGCATCAGCAATTCCGGCACGATCACGGCGGGCCATTCCGGCGTCGGCATTTATGTCCTCAACGTCGCCACCTTCATGGGCGGCATCACCAACTCGGGCACGATCTCGGCGGGCGTGAACGGCGCCGGCATCGCGCTGGGCGCCACCGCGTTCTACGGCAACGTGGTGAACAGCGGCACCATCGTTGGCGCCCACACCGGCATCTATATTTGCAACTGCGTCACCTTTGTTGGCGGCGGCATCAGCAATACCGGCATGATCTCGGCCAACACCGGCATCCTCGTGGAAAATTCCGCTCCGGTCAGTATCTTCAACTCCGGAACGATCATCGGCACCGGCGGCACCGCGGTCGACCTGACGGCCGCGAGCGGCGGCAACACGTTCACGCTCGGCCCTGGCTACAGCATCACCGGCAATGTGGTGGCCTATGCCGGCGGCGGCGATACCTTCCAGCTCGGCGGCACCGGCAGCGGAGCGTTCAATCTCAGCACGATCGGTCCGACCCAGCAGTATCAGGGCTTCACCACGTTCAACGTCGTCGGCGCCACCTGGATCGCCACTGGCACGGGCAGCCAAAATTGGAGCATTTCGAGCGGCGCCACGCTGCAGCTCGGCAATGGCGGCACGTCCGGCGCGATCAACGGCAACATCGTCGACAACGGCACCTTCGCCATCAACCGCTCGGATACCTACACGTTCGCCGGAAATATCTCCGGCAGCGGGTCGTTCGTGCAGATGGGGTCGGGCATCACCGTGCTCACGGGTACGTCGAGCTATACCGGCGCGACCGACGTCAACGCCGGAACGCTGCAAGCCGGCGGAGCGAACGTGTTTGCGCCGGCAAGCGCTTTCACGATCGCCTCCGGTGCCACACTGGCGCTGAACAGCTTCAATCAGAGCATCGTATCGCTGGCCGGCGCCGGCAACGTGACGCTCGGCTCGGCGGCGCTGACGCTGTCGAACGCGTCGGGCACGTTCAGCGGCATTATGAGCGGCGTCGGCGGCTCGCTGGTGCAGACGGCGGGTACGGAGACCTTGACCGGCGCCAACACCTACACCGGCGGTACCGCCTTGAACGGCGGCACGCTCGTTGTCGGCAACAACAGCGCGCTCGGCACCGGAACGCTGGCGATGGCGGCCGGCACCACGCTGTCGTTCGTCAGCGGCGGCAATTTCACCATCGCCAACCCGATCACGATTTCCGGCGATCCCACCTTCACGCCGCCGGCGGGCACGACGCAAACGCTCTCAGGCACGATCTCCAACGGTAGCTCGCCCGGGGTCGTCGATATGACAGGCGCCGGCACGCTGGTTCTTTCCGGCACCAACACCTATTCCGGCGGCACGGTGATCTCGGCCGGTACGTTGCAGGCGACCAACAACAGCTCCGTCGGTACCGGCACCGTGACGCTCGACGGCGGCACCTTCCAGTCGGGCGCCGCCGGGCTGGCTTTCGCCAATGCCATTGTCATCAACACCACCGGCGGTACCATCGACACGCAGACGAATACGCTGACGCTCTCCGGTACGATCGGCAACGGCAACGGCACCACCGGCGCGCTGACCAAGATCGGCAGCGGCACGCTTATTCTCACCGGCACCAACACCTATAGCGGCGGCACCACGATCGGCACCGGCACGTTGCAGATCGGCAACGGCGGCACCGCAGGATCGATCGTCGGCAATGTCACCGACAATGGCGTGCTGGCCTTTGACCGTTCCGGCACTGTGACGTTCGGCGGGGTCATCTCGGGCAGCGGAGTCTTGCAGCAGAATGGCAGCGGCACGCTTATCCTCACCGGCACCAACATCTATACCGGCGGCACGACGATCACCGCCGGCACGCTGCAGATCGGCAATGGCGGCACGTCAGGGTCGATTACCGGTAACGTCACCGACAACGGGAAGCTCGCCTTCAACCGCTCCGATAGCATCACCTTCGGCGGTGCGATTTCCGGCTCCGGCACGCTCACCCAGATTGGACCGGGCGCCCTGACGCTGACGGCGGCCAATACCTACTCGGGCGGCACCACGCTTTCCAACGGCACGCTCGTCGTCGGCAACAACAGCGCGTTCGGCACCGGCACGCTGGCGATGGCGGCCGGCACGACCTTGTCCAATACCGGCAACTTCACCATCGCCAACAAAATCACGATTTCCGGCGATCCGAACTTCACGCCGCCGGCGAGCACGACGCTGACCATCTCCGGCGTGATCGCCAACGGCAGTTCCCCCGGCACGCTCAACATGAACGGCGCCGGCACGCTGGTGCTGTCGGCCATCGAGACCTACACCGGCCCGACCAACGTCAATTCCGGCATACTCGATGTCACCGGCTCGATCGCTTCTTCAAGTTTCATCAGTGTGGCCAGCGGCGCGACGCTCACCGGCAGCGGCATGATCGGCTCGATGCTGGTCACTTCGGGCAGCACCTTTATACCCGGCACGGCCGGCACGCCCGGCACCTCGACGAACCTATCCGGCAGTCTCGTGTTCCAGTCCGGCGCGACGTATCAGGTGTATCTCAATCCTTCGACCTCGACCTATGCCGCAGTCACCGGCACGGCGTCGCTTGCCGGCACGGTGAACGCGTCCTTTGCCTCCGGCAGCTATGTGGCGAAGAAGTACACGATCCTCACCACGACGGGGGGCTTGGGTGGCACCACCTTCGGCGGCCTGACCAATACCAACCTGCCGTCGGGCGCGAGCGACAGCCTGAGCTATAGTGCCGATGACGTCTATCTGAACCTCGCCCCCGGCTTCGCTCAATCTACCGGCCTCAACGTCAACCAGCAGAACGTCGCCAATACGCTGACCAATTACTTCAACACCACCGGCGGCATTCCAGCGCAGTTTTTCACCCTCACCGCCAACGGGCTGACGCAGATCGACGGCGAGGTCGCGGCCGATGCCGAGTTTGGCGCATTCCAGTTGACGAACCAGTTTTTGAACCTGATGCTCGATCCGTTCGTCGATGGCCGGCTCGGCAGTGGCGGCGGTGGCGGCGGCGGGCAAGCGATGAGCTTTGCCCCCGACCAGCAGGTGAGTTTGCCGCCGGACATCGCGCTCGCTTATGCCGGCGTGCTCAAGGCGCCGCCGCCGGCGCCGTTCGCGCAGCGCTGGACGGCGTGGGGCTCGGCCTACGGCGGCAGCAACACCACCAACGGCGATGCGGCCGTCGGCTCGAGCAATGTCACCGCGCACACCTTCGGCTTTGCCGGCGGCATGGATTACCATTATTCGCCGGACACGATTTTCGGCTTTGCGCTCGCCGGCGGCGGCACCAATTGGGGTCTCGCGCAGGGGCTCGGCGACGGCAGGAGCGACGCCTTCCAGGCCGGTGTCTATGGCATCACCCGGGCGGGCCCGGCTTACCTTGCCGCCGCGCTTGCCTTCACCAATCACTGGATGACCACCAACCGCTCCGCGCTCGGCGATCAATTGACGGCGAACTTCGATGCGCAGAGCTACGGCGCGCGCATCGAGGCCGGCTACCGCTACGCCGCCCTCCCGATGCTCGGGGTGACGCCCTATGCGGCGTTGCAGGCGCAAGACTTCCACACCCCGTCTTACAGCGAGACCGATCTCAGCGGCGGCGGCTTCGGGCTTTCCTACAACGCGATGAACGCGAGCGACATCCGCAGCGAACTCGGCGCGCGCTTCGACGATCCGACGCTGATCGGCGGCATGCCGCTCATTTTGCGCGCCCGCGTGGCCTGGGCGCATGATTGGGTGAGCAATCCGTCACTCGGCGCGGTGTTTGAATCGCTGCCGGGGGCGAGCTTCGTCGTCGGCGAGCTTCGTCGTCAACGGCGCGCCGATGCCAAGCGATTCCGCGCTGACGTCGGTGGGCGCCGAGCTCTTCCTGACGTCGAAACTCACCCTCCTCGCCAAGTTCGACGGCGAATTCGCCAACGGCTCGCAAACCTACGCCGGCTCAGGGACGCTACGCTATTCGTGGTGAAGGCTGGCGAATAGCGAATGGCGGGCAGCGAAAAAAAGGCCAACTATTCGCAATTCACCTAATACCGGCGCGTTGCTGCTACCCGCCGTCGAGCTTGGCGCCGGCGTTGAGGAATTTCTGCGGATCGACCGCCTCGCCGTCGAGGCGCGTCTCGTAATGCAGATGCGGGCCGGTCGAGCGCCCGGTCGAGCCGAGGCGGCCGATGATCTGACCGATCCGAACCTTGTCCCCGACATCGACGTCGATCTGCGAAAGATGGCCGTAACGGGTTGCGAGGCCGTTGCCGTGATCGATTTCGACCAGCTTGCCGTAGCCGCCGCTCCAGCCGGCCGCGGTGACCGTGCCGGCTGCCGTCGCGCGGATCGGGTCGCCGACATCGCCGCGGAAGTCGATGCCGGTGTGCATCGCCGCGATATGCAGAAAGGGGTCCATGCGCACGCCGAACGGGGAGGTGAGGTCGATCTCGCCGATCACCGGCATGCGCACGGGCACCGAGACCAGCGTACGGCTGAGTTGCTCGGCCTCCCCGCGCGCGATATTCACGCGCGTGAGCGCGCGCTCGAAGTTGTTGCCTTCGCCCGGCAGTCGCACGGGGACGAAGGGGCCGCCGCTCGCCGCCGGCAACGGCGCGTCGTGCTTCAGCCCAAGGTTGGCGAGCACGCCGCGCAACTTGCGCGCTTTGCCTTCGTAGCGCTCCTGCATCTGGGCGAGCGCGACGGCCTGCCGCCGTTCGACGCGATCAAGAGACGTCTCGGCGCGCGAAAGCTTCACGCCGATGTCGGCCTCTTTGTCAGCCCTGCGGTTTGCCGGTTCCCGATCCGGTTCGAGAAATGATCGCCGGTCGCGACTCTGCGGCCCTAACAGCAAGTCGCCAGGATATTTTGCGCTCGCCATCGGTTCTTGAGTACCGCGCGCCGTTGGCCTGATCGAGCCGGTCGTCGTCGGATCGGCGATGCCGATAAGGGCCGCCGCGCGCGACTCCAGTGTTGCCTGCCGGCGCAATAGATCGTCGAGCTTTTGCTCGAACTGCTCCTGATCGAGCAGTTGGCGGCTGGTGGTGCGGTCGATCCGGGCGCGCAATTCGGCAATGCGGTCTTCGTAGGCGTATTGTTGCTCGGCCTGACGCGCCATGAGGCCCTTTAAGAGATCGTCGCGGAAGGCGAAATAGGTCGCGGTCGCGACCGACCAGCCGGCCATGACGACGACGGCGCCGACAGCGATCCAGAACGCGACCGGTCCGAACCTGATCTGCCGTCCGGCATAGGCGATCGTATAGCCCGCGCTGGCGACCGCTCGGCTTGCGCTCCGCTTGCGCGGATCGGCGGTGCGCCCGGCATCATGCGCAGGCGGCCGTGACTGAACCGCTCTCCACCCCGACATTGACGCTCCCACGCGCAGGCTGGTGATGTGGTCCAGCCGGGAGCGGATTTGAGCGGCTTATGGTTAATTTTCTGGAAATTGCGGCTAACATTTTGTGACCTTGGGTAAATGCTTCGGCAACTCAGAGCATGATCCCGAAAAGTGGTCACCGGTTTTCGGAACAGATCATGCTCAGACAATTCTGCGCATGATCCCGAAAAGTGGTCACCGGTTTTCGGAACAGATCATGCTCAGACAATTCTGCGCATGATCCCGAAAAAGCCTGTCCGGACTTGATCCGGGGTGGCTGCCGGTTTCCCGCCTTCGCGTAGCCCGCTTCGGCGGGCGAAGGAAGGTCGGAAAAGATCATGCGCAAACAAAAAGCCCTCACAGCGCCTGGGCGGCGGCGAGGACCTCCTCGGCGTGCCCGGTCACCGAGACTTTCGGCCACACCCGGGCAATGTGCTGGTCGGGACCGACGAGAAATGTCGTGCGCACGATCCCCATGAACTTCCGCCCATACATCGACTTTTCTTGCCACACGCCATAGGCCTCGAGCATGCGGTGTTTTTCGTCCGAGGCGAGCGCGATCGCGAGCTTGTGCTTGGCCTTGAATTTATCCTGCGCCGGCACCGGGTCGGCGGAGACGCCGAGGATTTCGGCGCCGGCTTTGCTGAAGGCGCCCTTGAGGCGGGAGAACTCGATCGCCTCCTTGGTACAGCCGGACGTGTCCGCGCGCGGATAGAAGTAGAGCACGAGCTTGCGCCCGGCGAAGTCGGCAAGCGAAATAGTTCCTCCTCCATCGCGGGGGAGGGTGAACGAAGGGGCCTTCGTGCCGGGGCCAAGCTCGCGGGGCATATGCCTTCCTTTCGACGCTTTCCGAGGGCCATTCTGGCCTACAATACGCGCACGAGCGGACGGGGTCGATCACTGCAGTTCGATTTGGGCGTCGCAGGCGGGTATCGCTTGGCGGCGAGTCGTTCTGAAGGCACCGCGGACGAGGGGACGCCCGAGGGGGCATGACGAACCAGCACAGGCAGAGCGCGGCGCTTCCGCAATGGGAGTCGGTCGTCGACCTGCGTCGACCGGCGCATGTTGTCGCGATCGACGGTGCTGAACACTCGGGCGATGGCGCGCCCATGTCCCGCTCTCGGCTGTTCTTCGGCCGACACAGACGCTTTATCTGGCGTTCCGGAATCGTGATTGGCGTGCTCGGTGGGCTCCTGATGCTGGGCTGCCTCGCGCTGTGGTGGCGGCTCGCAAGCGGACCCATTCAGCTCGACATTGTGACACCCTGGCTCGCTTCTGCCATCGAGGAGAATTTCGGCAGCAGCCATCACGTCGAAGTCGGCGGCACCCAGATCGAGCGCACCGAGAACGGCGGTACCGCCGTGCGCATCCGCGACATCGTCGTGCGCGACGCCGACGGCACGGTGGTGGCGAGTGCGCCGAAAGCCGAGGTCCGCGTCTCGGGCATGAGCCTGTTGAGCGGCCATATGCGCGCTGAAAGCCTCAACCTCGTCGGTGCGGAAATGGCCGTGCGTATCGAGCAAGATGGCGGCATCACCGTCTTCGCCGGCGCCGACAAACATCCGATCGCTATCGCGTCCGTGCTCGCCGCCGCCGCCCCGCTGCTCTCCGGGCAGGATAAACAGGAAACGGCCAAGCGAACCGCCTCCGCGGACGCGCCGCGCCCGGCCGCGCCTCCGGCTTCCATCCCTGCCGCGGCAGTTCAGCCGGACGCGCCGCGCCGCGCCAGGGACGTGTTCGCCGCGCTGCTGTCCTGGATCGACGGTATCAGCAAGACCGGACTCGACGGCCATGAGCTGCGTGAACTCGGGCTCAAAAACGGAAACCTGACCGTCGACGACGAGCGCACCGGCAAGCGCTGGACGTTCCAGGATATCAGCCTCAGCGTCGAGCGGGTGCATGGCGGTGTCGAGGTGACCGTCGGCTCGGATAATCCGATGCGGCCATGGGCGCTCACGGCTGCGATCACGCCGACCCGCACGGGCTACCGGAGAATTCAGCTTGAGGCTCGCCGCGTCTCTGCGCGCGACCTTCTCCTGGCCGCTCGTCTCGACGACGGGAATGTGCGAACCGACATGCCGCTGTCCGCGAGCATCAGCGGGGAGATTGGCCCGGACGGAGTGCCGCAAACCTTGACCGGCCGTATCGTCGCCGATGCCGGCTCGATCAGCGATGCCAATGACGACGACAGCCGCGTCGCGATCGACCGGGCCGAGTTCAAGCTCAATTGGGATGCCGCCAACCGCGTGCTGGCGGTCCCGTTCCAGATTCTATCCGGCGGCAACCGGATCACGCTCATGGGACAGATCGAGGCGCCGCCGGAAGCCGGCGGCGCCTGGTTGTTCAAGATCGGCGGCGGCACGGTCGTGCTGACCTCCCCCGGCGCATCAAGCGAACCCTTGGTCCTCAACCGCATCGCCGTGAACGGCAGCTATGATGCGGCGACACGCCGCTTTGTCGTCGACGAGGGCGATATCGGCAATGCCAACGTCGGCGTCGCCTTGTCAGGCAGCATGGATTTTTCCGGCAGTAACGTTCGCTTCAGGGCCGGCGTCGCCGGCACGCGCATGCCGGTCGATGCCTTGAAGCGGCTGTGGCCGGTTTTCGTCTCGACCAAGGTGCGCGACTGGTTCGAAGAGCACCTCATCAGCGGCACCGTGGAGCGTATCGTGATCGCGGTGAACGCGCCGCTTGAAACGCTCAAGGACAACGGGCCGCCGATTCCCGACGACGGATTGTCGATCGACGCTCTCGCCACGGGCTGCCTCATCCGCCCCGTCGAGGGCCTGCCGGCGCTTCGCGATGTCGACCTCAGCGTGCACATTGTCGGACGCGATGCCATTGTTGCGCTCGGCAAGGCGACGGCCGATCTGCCTTCCGGGCGCAAGCTCACGATGTCGTCCGGCGTGTTCGAGGTGCCCGATACCGTGCTGCACGCGCCGCCGGCGCGCGTACGCTTCAAGCTCGATGGGCCGGCGCCGGCCGCGGTTGAACTGCTGCGGATGGATCGCCTGCGCGACGTCTCGGACGTGCCGTTCGCGCCTTCGACGATTCACGGAACGATGAGCGCGCTGGTTACGCTCGGGATGCCGCTCAAGGCCGATCTGCCGCCCGGATCAATCAATTATGCGATTACGCTCGATGCCGCGAATTTTTCCGCCGAGCGGATGATCATGGGGCAGAAGGTCGAAGCCGCGGCGCTGAAAGTGAGCGCCACCCCGCAGGGCTTCCAGCTCAAGGGCGATGTCAAGATCGGCGGCACGCCGGCAAGTCTCGAATACCGCAAATTGCGCAATGATTCTGAGGCTGAAGTCCACATTCAGGGCATGCTCGACGAAGCGGCGCGGAACAATCTCGGCCTCGATCCGGGCGACGCGATCAGCGGCGCAATTCCCATCCGGCTCGCCGGCCGCATCGCCACCACGTCCGATCGCGAGGGCCGCTTCACCGTCGAGGCCGATCTCACGCCGGCCCAGATCGACGGCCTTTTGCCGGGTTGGGTGAAGCCGTCCGGGAAACCGGCGCGCGCGACCTTCACGCTGGCGACCAAGCCGCAATCGATCCGCATCGAGGATCTCCTGATCGAGGGTGCCGGCGGCGGCGTGAAGGGGACGATCGAGTTCGATGGCTCCGGGGAGGTGCAATCAGCCAATTTCCCGGCCTACGGCTTCGCCGACGGCGACCGCGCCAGCCTCAAGGTTGAACGCGCTCCGGACGGGGCGCTGCGCGTCGCCATGCGCGGCGAGGTCTATGACGGACGCGGCTTCGTCAAGGCTGCGGCCGGCGGTGCCTCGCCGAGCCAGTCATCGAAGCGGCAAACGATGGACGTCGACCTCGATATGAAGCTCGACGCTGTTGTCGGTTTCAATGGCGAAGCATTGCGCAGTGTCGACCTCAAAATGGCGCGCCGCGCCGGCGAGATTCGCAGCTTCGGCCTTAGCGCCAAGATCGGACGCGACGCCAAGCTGACCGGCGATCTGCGCGGGCGGCCCGGCGGCCGCCAGGTGGTCTACCTGGAAAGTAACGATGCCGGCGCTTTCTTTCGCTTCACCGACGTCTATACGCGCATGACCGGCGGGCAGATGTCGATTGCGATGGAACCGCCCTCGGCGGAGAATCTCGCGCAGCAGGGCATTCTCAACGTCCGCAATTTTGCCGTTCATGACGAGGCGCAGCTCGAGCGCGCCGTTTCGAACGGGACTCAGCGCCAGCGCAACGCCATCGATTTCTCCGGCATGCGGATCGAAATCACCCGGATGCCCGGGCGCGTCGCGTTGCGCGAGGGTGTGGTGCGCGGACCGCTGCTCGGCGGCACCATTGACGGACTGGTCGATTACACGCGGGATGAAGTGCACCTGCGCGGCACGCTGGTTCCGCTTTACGGTCCCAACAATTTGCTCGGGCAGATTCCGATAGTCGGGCTGTTCATGGGTGGGGACAAGGAGGGCTTGCTCGGCGTCACCTACGAGGTGGTCGGCCGGCCGGGCAATCCGGTGCTGCGTATCAACCCGATTTCGGCGCTGGCGCCGGGATTGCTGCGCAAGGTGTTCGAATTTCCCGCCACCAGCCAAGGCGGCGCCGACGACGGCCGCTGAGTTTCTTTTGTGGAGCATGATCTTTTCGGAAAACCGGTTTCCACCCCCGGATCAAGTCCGGGGGCAGGCTTTTTCCGGATCATGCTCTAGACCGGCTTGAGCAACACGTGCCGCTTCCTGCCGAGCGAAAGTTTCACCACGCCTTCTGGTCCGCGGCGATCTGAAAGCGTAAGCACCATCCTTTCATCGGTTACCGGGATATCATTCACTCTTAGGCCGCCGCCTCTGATTTCGCGGCGCGCTTCACCATTGGATCGGACGAGTCCGACGGCCCTAAATGCAGTCAGCACACTCAATCCAGGGGGGCCAAAGAACTCTTCGCTAAGCTCCGCAGGCAGGCTGACAACCGGCAATGCAGCGCCGAGCCCGCCTTCCTCGAACGTCGTGCGCGCGGTCGCCGCTGCTTCACTGGCCGCGACGCGGCCGTGCACCAGGCTTGTCGCCTCGGTGGCGAGGATTTTTTTTGCCTCGTTGATCTCCTCGCCCTTGAGCGCCGCAAGCCGCGCGATTTCGTCGAGCGGCAGGACCGTGAACAGTTTCAGGAACCGGCCGACATCGGCGTCCTCGGTGTTGCGCCAATATTGCCAATACTCGTACGGGCTCACTTGATCGGCGTTGAGCCAGACCGCGCCCGCCGCGGTCTTGCCCATCTTGGCGCCCGAGGACGTGGTGATGAGCGGCGAGGTGAGCGCGAAAAGCTGCGCGTTGTTGAGGCGGCGGCCGAGATCGATGCCGCTGACGATGTTGCCCCACTGGTCGGAGCCGCCCATCTGCAGCACGCAGCCGTAGCGCCGAAAAAGCTCCACGAAATCGTAGGCTTGGAGGATCATGTAATTGAATTCGAGAAACGACAATTC